>JARRKQ010000088.1:0-18541 GCA_037387885.1 Alphaproteobacteria bacterium
ATAGTTCGCCGCCTCCATCATCTTCTCTTCGCGGGTGAAGTGGTCGTTCGCATAAGTGGCGAGCTCGCCCAGCGCCCATTTGACGCTCGTGCCCTCGCGCTCGGCCTCGAGCACACGGTTGATGATGTCGATGAGGCCTTTGTGATCGTCGTCGATCACGTCGATCCCGACGCTCAGATTGTCGGTCCATTCGACCTTTGTAGCCGGCTGTGCCGAGGTGCTCATGCGCCCGCTCCTTCCCGCCAATTGCCGCCGTGCCATGACAAACCGCCGCGGCCCGGCGATCTATGCCGTCCTCGACCGCCCATACCCTGGGGGCTGGCGGGATTGGCCGCATTGACCCGGATCAACCGGGCGGAGCGCCATTTCTGTGGGTTTCCGCCACGAGAAGGCCACGAAGTGGCCAACTGGCTTTCCTCTTTCGCCGCAATCCGTTAGTCACTTGGGCCCATGGCGCTACTCCGCTTCGCCGGCACGGTCGGCTTCTGGACACTCGCGAGCCGGATCCTCGGCTTCATCCGCGACATCCTGATCGCCCGCTTCCTGGGCACGACAGGCGTGGTCGAGGCCTTCTTCGTCGCCTTCCGCTTCCCCAACCTGTTCCGCCGCCTGGTTGCCGAGGGCGCGTTTACCGCCGCTTTCGTGCCGATGTTCTCCAAGAAGCTCGAGCGCGACGGGCGGCCGACCGCGCTCAAATTCGCCGACGAGACGCTGGCGCTGCTGGTCACCGTCCTGCTGATCTTCACGGTGCTGTGCGAGATCTTCATGCCGTGGATCATGCAGGCCGTCGCGCCGGGCTTCGTCGACCGGCCGGAGATCTTCGACGCGACCGTGCTCTTCGCGCGGATCATGATGCCTTATCTCCTGTGCATGGCGCTGCTGGCGCTCTATTTGGGCATCCTCAACTCGATCGACCGCTTCGGCGCGGCGGCGGCCGCGCCGATCCTGCTCAACGTGGTGCTCATTGGCGGCATGCTGGCGTTGCGGCCTTACTTCGAGACGCCGGCGCATCTGCTGTCCTGGGGCGTTGCGGTGGCGGGCGTCGGCCAGTTCGTCTGGCTCGCTTTCTCCGCGCACCGGGCGGGCGTGGCGATGCGCTTTCCGGTCCCCAAGCTCTCGCCCGACACCAAGCGGCTGCTGATCATCATGGTGCCGGGCGCGGTCGGCGCCGGCGTCATGCAGATCAACCTGCTGGTCGGCACTGTGATCGCCTCGCTGCTGCCGGAGGGCGCGGTCTCCTACCTCTACTACGCCGACCGGGTCTATCAGCTGCCGCTGGGGCTGATCGGCATCGCCATCGGCACGGCGCTGCTGCCCGATCTTTCGCGCCGGCTCGCGCGCGACGGGGAGGCGGCGATGGTGCTCTTCAACCGCGCGATCGAGCTTTCGATGTTCCTCACGCTGCCGGCGGCGGTGGCGCTGATGGTGGTGCCGGACCCGATCATCGCGGTGCTGTTCGAGCGTGGGCGCTTCGATGCCGCCTCGGCCTCGGCGACGACGTGGACGCTCGCGGCGTTTGCGACCGGTCTGCCGGCATATGTGCTGAACCGCGTCCTGACGCCCGGTTACTTCGCCCGGCACGATACAAAGACGCCGCTCTACTACGCCATCGTCGGCGTGGTCGCGAACATCGTGCTCAGCCTTATCCTCATATGGCCGCTCTCTTACGTCGGCATCGCGGTGGCGACCTCGCTCTCGGCCTGGATCAATGTGGGCCTGCTCGTCTGGACCTTGCGGCGGCGCGGCCATCTCGCCCTCGATGCCGGGATCAAGCGGCGGCTGCCGCGTAGCCTGCTGGCCTCGATCCTGATGGGCGCGGCGCTCTTGGGCATCTTCCTGGCCATCGCGCCCTGGTTCGACGAGCGCTTGCCGATCAAGGTGGCGGGGCTGGCGCTTCTGGTGATCGGCGGCATGGTCGTCTATTTCGGCGCCGCCTTCGCGCTTAAGGCGGTGGGGCTCGCGGAACTGAAGGGGCTCGCCCGCCGGCAGGAAAAAGCCAAGGCCGCGCCGCCCGAGGCTGGCGACGCGTGATTGGTTTGGAATACGCCTGACCGCTTGACCTTTCCGGCCCGATCGGCGTAACTCCGGCGCGGCCCGGCGGAGCGGGCCGGCGCCGAGGTAAGCGTCGCACGCTTGACGTTTGGGGCCCGATCGGCGTAACTCCGGCGCGGCCCGGCGGGGCCGCGCTGCCTATCAGCCAACTGACTTGATCCAGAGCGGGAGACCGGGGCCATGAAGGGCCGCATATTCTCGGGCGTCCAGCCTTCGGGCAATCTGCATATCGGCAACTATCTCGGCATGATCCGCAACGCGGTGGCGCTGCAGGCCGATTACGAATGCATCTACTGTGTCGTCGACCTGCACGCGATCACCGTGTGGCAGGACCCCGACGAGCTGCGCACCCAGACACGCGAGGTGGCGGCGGCGTTTCTGGCCTCGGGCATCGATCCCAAGACCTCGATCATCTTCAACCAGAGCCAGGTGCGCGCCCATGCCGAGCTCGCCTGGATCTTCAACTGCGTGGCGCGCATCGGCTGGCTCAACCGCATGACCCAGTTCAAGGAGAAGGCTGGCAAGAACCGCGAGAACGCCTCGGCCGGGCTGTTCGTCTACCCGGCGCTGATGGCCGCCGACATCATGGTCTACAAGGCGACGCACGTGCCGGTCGGCGAGGACCAGAAGCAGCATCTGGAGCTCACCCGCGACGTCGCGGCGAAGTTCAACCACGATGTCGGCGAGGACTTCTTCCCGCTGGTCGAGCCGCTGATCTACGGTGCGGCGACACGGGTGATGAGCCTGCGCGACGGTAGCTCGAAGATGTCGAAGTCGGAGGCGTCCGACAATTCGCGCATCAATCTCGACGACGGCCCCGACGCGATCGCGCAGAAGATCCGCAAGGCCAAGACCGATCCGCATCCGTTGCCGGGCGAAGAGGCGCTCGCCGAGGACGGCGTGAGCATCCGCGACGAGGCGATGAAGGAACGGCCCGAGGCGTTCAACCTGCTCTCGATCTACGGCGCGCTGACCCACCGCTCGACCGCGGAGGTGGTGCAGCACTTCGCCGGCAAGCCGTTCAGCGACTTCAAGGCTGAGTTGGCCGAGGTCGCCGTCGAGCATCTGGGGCCGATCGGCACCGAGATGCAGCGCCTGATGGCCGACCCGGCTTACGTCGACGGCGTGCTGCGCGACGGCGCCGAGCGGGCCACGGCCATCGCCGACCCGATCCTGCGCGAGGCGCAGCGGCTGGTCGGCTTCCTGCAGGTTTTCGACAGTTAGAAAGGCCCAATATCAGGCATTCTACAAGGGCTACAATTCGCTTAACTTGGTCAAGTTGTAGTATTCTGCAGATAACTTCGAAGTGGCTTGCCAGATATCCATTTTAAGCTGCAAATTTAGCCAGAAATCTGGCGTAGTATTTGTTACCCAACCCAACCTAACAGCCATTTCAGCGGTTACCGCACGTTTTTCATTTAATAGCTGATTTACTGTTAGTCTTGAAACATTAAGCGCTTTAGCAAGTTGATCTTGCGTAATTTCTGAAGAATCCAAAAATTCTTCACGCAAGACCTTGCCTGGAGAAGTTGGTGGCCTCTGCAATTGAAATCCTGTCACAACTTGTACCCGCCGTTCAGTTTATCTTCGATCAATGATAGCAACGTGAATTGCCTTTCCATCCTCCCAATCAAAAGTAATCCAGAATCCGTCTTTGACGTAGAGTTGCATTCGCGTCGGTTTGACCCCCTTGACTTTTCCCAACCTCAAGCTTTGCAACATTCGAAGATCTTCTAATGATGCTGCGGCATCCAGAATGTCGAGAACGTAAGCAGCGCGAGATGCTACGTCGTCTGGGATACCTTTGGTGCTTTCTTGCAGATAAATCTGCTGGGTCAACTGGTCTGAAAACGACTTGATCATTTTGGGCCTCACTTACTCCGGGTGTGTTACTTCGGATTCGCCGCGACATAGTCATCGCTTCGGCAACCACTCGGAGCACCGGAGGAGGAGTCCCGGTGTGAATCTCAAGAGAATGTATTTGATGTTTTATGTCTGCTTCAAACACCAACAAATAAACAATTTTGTCGGAATAACAAATAGTCGCCTTTGGAAGAACAACTCCAAGGAATATATAATGTTTCTCAGCTCTTAAATCGACTGTACCTTCAATATCAGAGTGAATAATGAAAGAAATTCTATCATACAAATCCTCAAGAATTTTCCGCCTAGATTTCCTAGAAAAATATAAATCCCCAATCTGTTTTTTTAAAGAGTTTGATTTTACATTATGATCAAAAATAAAATGCGAAAATATAAGATCACTGGACCATGAAAATGTATCTTCAATGATTTCGCTGAAGTTCTTATTATTGTTTATAACGGATTCGACTCGATGTACAAACTCTTCTTTTTGACTCGAACCATTTTCTATTATTTGGCCAACAAGCCGCCAAAGATCATAACTGTGGTTATTCTGAAATGGGTGATATCTTTCTTCAAAATGACGATCGAATGCCGCTCGAGACAGCGACAAAAGCCCGAAATCGGACAAGGTAACAGGGAACGAGAGATCAGGCCCCGAAGAAAAAATGGTGAGTTCGGAGATCGCGGGGGAATAGGAAAGGTTGGGAGCAAGCCAATCGTTCAGCGCGGCTCGGTTAGCCGGCTGGGCCACGTCAGCAAGCGCAATCGCGTTCAATGCGATGTTTAGGCGCCTGTCAATTCTGTCTCGTACCGGTTGCATTGCCAATTTGCATCATTTTAATAGTTTGATGTATTGAGGTAATATATATGATTACATTTGTCAAGCGCACCAAATCTGACTGACCAAGACGGCTAGATGTCTGTCGCAGGCCCGCTTGATCGCGGCTGAGCAACCCCCAGATTCTGGCGAGCACATCGGGTCACATCCCGCGCCAATCGAAGGGCGCGGTCGGCGGCAGGGCCATGGCCAAAGAAGAAGCGGTCACAGAAAAAGTCGAGCAGCCCGACAAGCCGGGCTTCTTCACGCGCCTCAAGCGGCACGACGCGCGCCAGCGCACGGTCGCCGAGCGGACGGGTGCGCACCGGCCGTTCCGCTGGAAGCTGTTCCGGCGCGCGGTGGCCATCGTCGTGGTGGCGTTGGCGCTCTACTACCCCGCCGGCATGATCGCCGTGCACAAGATCGACGACGACACCGCCTTCGCGCCGACGGTCGAGCCCAAGCAGAGCCGTGCCGTCGCGGTCATGGCCGCACTCCTCACCCGCGAGATCGAGACGCATGGCTGGACGGCGAACGACCCTTTCTTCCTGCCGTCCTCGCAGCTCGACAACATGCCGAACTATCAGCTCGGGATCGTCGCGGCGCTGTCGCGCTTCACCATCGAGATGGCCGATCACATCGGGCGCACCAAGACCTTTACCAATCCCGACGCCGATCTCGAACGCGCGCGCGAGTTGCTCGGCTACGCGGGCACTGTCTGGATGTTCTCCTTCGAGACCTGGTCGAGCGCACCGGCGTCCGAGCAACAGTATCTGGCCGCCCGCGATGCATTGCTCGCCTACAACAAGCGCCTCGCCGCGGGCAAGGCGGTGTTCGACCGGCGCGCGCCGAAGCTGCAGGCGACCCTCGCGCGCATCGCAACCGATCTCGGCGAGATCGCGGCCAAGCTCGATACGCGGGTCAGCACCGCCAGCGGCAGCATCATCGACACGCGCTCCGACGACGTCTTCTATTCGGCCAAGGGGCGGATCTACGCCTACTATCTGATCCTGCGCGCGGTGGGCCGGGATTTCTCCAAGGTGCTCACCGAAAAGCAGCTCGACAAAGCCTGGCCGCAAATGCTCGACAGCCTGAAGCGCGCCGCCGAGATCCGGCCGCTCATCGTGCGCAACGGCGCGCCCCACAGCGTGCTCCAGCCCAACCACCTGACGACCCAGGGCTTCTATCTGCTGCGCGCCCGCAGCCAATTGCTAGAGATCGCCGGTATCCTTTTGAAATAGCCCGGTATCCTTTTGAAATAACTTTGCGTGGACGATTCGCGCAGCGTAGTCTGGCGGCTCGCGCTCCGGCCCGGCGGGGCGCGGGGGGTGCGGCACCGCGCCTTCGACGACCACGGCCGAACGCGCGCGCATCGCTATTTCATGCAGATCTATCTGCCCATTGCCGAGTTGTCCCTCGACGTGTTCCTGTTGCTCGGGCTGGGCGGGCTCGTGGGTTTTCTGTCCGGCCTCTTCGGGGTCGGCGGGGGCTTTCTGATGACGCCGCTGCTGATCTTCATCGGCGTGCCGCCGCCGGTCGCGGTGGGCACCGAGGCGAACCAGATCGTCGCCTCATCGGTCTCCGGCATGATCGCCCATTGGCGGCGCCAGGGGGTCGATTTCAAGATGGGCGCGGTGTTGCTCGGCGGCGGCATGATCGGCTCGACGGGCGGCGTCTTCCTGTTCGAATATCTGCGCGACATCGGCCAGATCGATCTGGTGATCTCGCTCGCCTATGTCTTCTTCCTCGGCACCGTCGGCCTGCTGATGCTGCTCGAAAGCGTGCGCTCGGCGGTGCGGCGGCGCGGCGGCAAGCGGCGGAAACTGCACCGCCACACCTGGGTCCACGGCCTGCCCTTCAAGATGCGCTTCCGCCGCTCCAAGCTCTATATCAGCGCCGTCCTGCCGGTATGCGTGGGTGCCTCGGTGGGCGTTCTGGCGGCGATCATGGGCGTGGGCGGCGGCTTTCTGATGGTGCCGGCGATGATCTATCTGATCGGCATGCCGACCGCGGTGGTGATCGGCACGTCGCTCTTCCAGATCACTTTCGTCACCGCCTACACCACATTCCTGCAGGCGACCAACAACCAGACCGTCGACATCTTCCTGGCGCTGCTGCTGCTTCTGGGCGGGGTGATCGGCGCCCAGCTCGGCAGCCGGGCGGGCGCGCGGCTGCGCGGCGAGGAGCTACGCGGCTTGCTCGCGATCATGGTGCTGCTGGTGTGCGGCAAGCTGCTGTTCGATCTGGTCGCCACGCCCGACGATCTCTTCTCGCTGTCGAGCGGCATCGTCGGAGCGCACCGATGATCCGGCGTATCGCAGCGACCGTGCTGATCGCGCTGGGCCTGGCGGCGGCGCAGACCGGATCCGTCCGCGCCGAGGCCGTGATCGCCGATCTTTCCAAGCGTCTGGTCGCCATCACCACCGGCTTTGCCGCGCGGTCGAGGGAAAGGGCGAGGTGGTGGTCGTGGTCAAGGGGCCGATCGGCCGGCTCGATGTGCGCCGCAAGGCGCGGGTCGCCGGGATCTGGATCAACCGCGATACGATGACCTTCACCAACGTGCCCGCCTTCTATTCGGTGAGCACCAGCGCACCGCTGGCCCAGGTGGTGCCGACCGCACTCGCGTTGCGCTCGGGGATCGGGGCGCGGTACCTCGATCTGACCGTGGCGCCGCGCCAACCGGGCGCGGGCCAGCGCTGCAGCCGCGCGCTTGATGCCGAGTCGGTCAAGACCGCCAATGCGGTGGTGAAGGCGCTGGCGCCGTTCTGCGAGGCGCTGTTACGCAACAAGATGCGCGACGGGCTTTATCTTCCCGAAGGCCAGGTGACCTTCCTGCCCGGCCGCAAGCTTTTCCGCACCACGATCCACTTCCCGGCCAACGTGCCCGTCGGCACCTATTCGGTGCTTGTCTATGTCGTGCGCGACGGCCAGATCGTAGGCTCGCAAACACATCCGCTGGTTATCAACAAGACCGGCGTCGAGGCCGAGGTCTTCGACTTCGCGCATCGGCAGTCGGCGTTCTACGGGCTCATCGCGGTCGCCGTGGCGGCGTTCGCGGGCTGGGGAGCCGGTCTGATCTTCCGCAAGCAGTGAGGACGTCATGGCGCGCGCGAAATCGAAGAACGAGACCGAGAATGGGAACGGGAAACCGGACCCCGGCAAACAAGATGGCGGCACGCCGGCGGCCGATCGTATCTTCCTTGTCGTGGTCGACGAGTCGGAGGAGATGGGCGTGGCGCTGCGCTTCGCCTGTCGCCGCGCCATCGCCACCAACGGGCGCGTGGCGTTGTTCTACGTCGTCGAGCCGGCGGATTTCGGCCACTGGATGGCGGTCGAGGATCTGATGGAAAAAGAGCGGCGCATGGTGGCGGAGGAGACGCTGACGAAATACTCCGACATCGTCGCCGAGTTCACCGGCCAGCTTCCGGTGCTGCTGATCCGCGAAGGCAACCGCCGCGAGGCGCTGCTCAAGTTGCTCGAGGAAGAGCCTGGGATTTCGATCCTGGTGCTGGCCTCCGGCGTCGGCAAGGGCGGTCCGGGCCCGCTCATCCAGGCACTCACCGGAAAATTCTACAAGCGCCTGCGTGTGCCCATGACGATCGTCCCCGGCAACCTGTCGGACGACGAAGTTGATGCACTAACGTAACACCTGGCGACTTTCTTAACCCTGACCGGACGCCTTTTCTTGACGCCATGGGGGCCAAGACGTCACGATTTGGCCCAATTGGCAGGCGATATTTGCCGCCAAGAACAGTCCCGAGACGAACAATAATCCTAAGCGAATAGGGCGACGGAATGGCGAGGAGAGGGGCGCTGGCAACAGCGGCACTGGGTGTTGGAGCGGCTGCGATCCTCGTGATCTCGCCGGCCTTGATGGTTAACGGTGGCGCGGCCCACGCGGTCGAATTCAAGCCGTTGGCGGAATTTCAGTCGCTTCGCTATACGCCGAAGATGACGCCGGATACGGTGCTCGACTACCGCCCGCGGATTGCGCGCAAGTACAAAAGCCTGCCGCCGCGTTCGCTCAAATCGCTGCCGCAGCTCATCCGCACCTTCCGCCAGCTGAAGACGGTGGCCGCCAAGCGCCGCGGGCGTTGGGTCTCGGGCATGACCAATCTCGGCGCCAATACGCGGGAATACCGGCCGAGCGATGCGGAGCTGCTTCTCTACGTGGTCGGCACCCGCATCCATAGGGTCGTGCGCCGCGGATCGCTCGGCGCGATCAACTCCACGCTGGTCGAAGAGGGCATCAAGCTCGAGCGGATCACCTACAACCGCTTCAACTTCCGCCATGCCGATGTGATCGGCGCCGGCCGTTACTTCTACTGCTCGCCGCCCAAGCGGGTGGTCGTCAATTTGCGGACGCGGCTGGACGCATCGCGTCAGAAATAGTCCGGCGGACTTTCCAATCTGATTGAGGCTGGATGAGCTGCCGCGCGGCTGTGGCCGTGCGTATGCGCCCTACTTCGCTCTACTTCTCTGGCGGCTTGATCATGCGGCCGAGATTCTTACCGCCGAAGATATGGACGTGGAGGTGGGGCACCTCCTGATGCGCGTCGGCGCCGTTGTTCGCGAGGAACCGGTAGCCGTTCTCGACCACGCCGAGCTGGCGCGCCACCAGGCCGATCGCGCGCACGAACCCCACGATCTCCGCCTCCGAGGCGTTGGCGGAGAAATCGTCCATGCTGACGTATTCGCCCTTGGGGATCACCAACACGTGGACCGGCGTCTGCGGGTTGATGTCGTGGAAGGCGAGCGTGTGCTCGTCCTCATGGACTTTGTTGCACGGGATCTCGCCGCGCAGGATGCGGGCGAAGATGTTGTTCTTGTCGTAGGCGGTGAGGGCCATGGCGGGAAAGCGCTCCGTCGGTCGGTCGGGATTGGACCGATTTGAGCGGAGCGGGCCGATGGGCGCAAGGGGCCGGCTAGCGAGCAATTCGGTCAGTCGGCGCCGGCGGGTGCCCTAACCGTCGCCCGCCTCTTTCTTGCGCGACTCCTTTTCGGCGATGCCCGAGATGCCCTCACGGCTCGCCAGCTCGGACCAGACATCCTCGATGTCGATCCCCCGCGCCGCCCACAGCACCAGCAGGTGATAGAGCAGATCGGCGCTCTCCGAGACCACAGCCTTGCGCTTGCCGTTGATCGCCTCGATCACCGTCTCCACCGCCTCCTCGCCCAGCTTCTGGGAGATCTTTTCCACCCCGCGCGAGAACAGCCGGGCCGTGTTCGACTCGGCCGGATCGGCGTCGCGCCGGCTTTGGATGACCGTGTAGAGGCGGTCGATGACGTGGGTGGGCGGGGCCTTCGGCATCGCTAACTCATTCCGATTGTTACATCTTGGTAACAGATAGTGCCTGTCTCCGACAGCGCTAGGGCGCAGGAATACACCCGTTGCGCGCGGTTGACATCCTTTCTATATGACAATAATATTGTCAATTTGACAGCTTAGTTGTCATATAAGCCGAGCCGCAGAGGAGGCAGCCCATGTCGTTCCAAAACTATATCGCCACCAACGGAGAGCTGCTGCAATACGTCGCCTTCTTTGGCGCCGTGGTGCTGATGGGCGGGATCGAGGCGCTGGCGCCGGCCCGCGACGCGCCCGCTCGCAAACGCCGTTGGCCGGTGAATGGCGGTCTGACCGTCGTCAACATCCTGGCGCTGGGCGCCCTGCCGGTAACGGCTGTGGGGGCGGCAACCTGGGCGGCATCGCAGAACTTCGGATTGATGAACCAGGGGGAATTGCCCTGGTGGGCGCTTCTGGTCGCCGGCTTCGCCGGCCGCTCGCTGATCAGCTACGTCGTCCATGCGGCGATGCACAAGGTGCCGCTCTTCTGGCGCATCCACCGCGTCCATCATCTCGACACCGCGATGGACATCACCACCACGGTCCGCTTCCATCCGCTCGAATTCATCATCCAGGTCGTGCCGGCAGTGGTGGTGATCGCGCTGCTCGGCATTCCGGTCTGGGTGGTGATGGCTTACGAGATCGTCGATGCCTTCACCGCGGTGGCGACGCATTCGAACCTGCGGCTGCCGGCCCGCATCGAACGTGCCGTGCGCTGGGTCCTGGTCACGCCGGACGTACACCGCATCCATCACTCGGCGATACAGGCCGAGACCGACAGCAATTACGGCGCGCTCTTCACCGTGTGGGACCGGCTGTTCGGGACCTTCGTGGGCGAACCGCGCGGCGGGCATGAGGGCATGACGCTCGGCCTGGAGCATTGGCGCGAGGCCAAGCGCGCGCAGGGATTCGGTTGGTTGCTGATCTCACCGATTCTGAACCCGCCCCCGAGCCACGCCCCGGCCATCGCGCCGGAAGCCGCGTAGGCTGCGGTCAAGCCTTCTCCCAGCCGCGCATGCGCACGGGCAGGCCCGCCGCCTTCATATGCGCCTTGGCCTCGCCGATCGAATAGGTGCCGAAGTGGAAGATCGAGGCGGCGAGCACCGCCGAGGCATGGCCGTCGCGCACGCCCTCGACCATGTGATCGAGATTGCCGACGCCGCCCGAGGCGATGACGGGCACGGTGATGGCATCGGCTATGGCGGACGTCAGCGGAATGTCGAAGCCCTGCTTGGTGCCGTCGCGGTCCATCGAGGTCAGCAGGATCTCGCCGGCGCCGTAATCGGTCATGCGCCGGGCCCAGCCGACCGCCTCGATCCCGGTCGCCTCGCGGCCGCCATGGGTGAAGATCTCGAAGCGGCCGCCGTCGGCCCGCTTGGCGTCGATGGCGACGACGATGCACTGGCTGCCGAACTTCTTTGCCGCCTCGCGCACGAAGTCTGGGGTCTTGATCGCCGCGGTGTTGATCGAGACCTTGTCGGCGCCGGCGAGCAGCAGCTTGCGGATGTCGTCGGTCGTGCGCACGCCGCCGCCGACGGTGAGCGTCATGAAGCACTGCTCGGCGGTCTTGCGCACGACGTCGAAGATGGTGTCGCGGTTCTCGTGGCTCGCGGTGATGTCGAGGAAGCAGAGCTCGTCCGCGCCCTCGTGATCATAGAGCCGCGCCTGCTCGACCGGATCGCCGGCATCGACCAGGTCGACGAAGTTGACGCCCTTGACGACGCGGCCGCCCTTTACGTCCAGGCAGGGAATGACGCGGACCTTCAGCATCGGATCACGCCGCCTCGGCCAGCAGCGCCAGCGCCTCGCCCGGCTCGATGCGGCCGTCGTAGAGCGCGCGGCCGCAGATGACACCGGCGAGGGGCACGGGCGAAGCCTTGAGTGCGCGCAGATCCGCCAGCGAGGCGACGCCGCCGCTGGCAATCACCGGGATCCTGGTTTCAGCCGCCAGCGCGGCCGTCGCCTCGACATTGACGCCGCTCAGCACGCCGTCGCGGTCGATATCGGTGTAGACGATGGCGGCGACGCCGGCGTCTTCGAAGGCGTGCGCGAGCTCGACGGCGCTGGTCTCGGAGGTTTTGACCCAGCCTTCGGTCGCGACCATGCCGCCGCGCGCGTCGATGCCTACGACGATGCGGCCCGGAAAGCGCTTGCACGCCGCGCGCACGAGGCCGGGGTCGGTGAGCGCCACGGTGCCGAGAATGACGCGCCTGAGGCCGCGCTCGAGCCAGCCCTCGATGGTGGCCATGTCGCGGATGCCGCCGCCAAGCTGGGCCGGCAGATCGACGGCCTGCACAATCGCCTCGACCGCCGGCGCGTTGACCGGCCGGCCCTCGATGGCGCCGTTCAAGTCGACGAGGTGCAGCCACTGAAACCCCTGCGCCGCGAAGTCGCGCGCCTGGGCCGCCGGGTCGTCGTTGAACACGGTCGCGGCGTCCATCTCGCCCTTTTGCAGGCGCACGCACTGGCCGTCCTTCAGATCGATCGCGGGAAAGAGGATCACGTAACCTGATCCTTCGCCGAGACGTGCCCCGCGCCCGTCGTCACCCCTGCATCGAGCGGCTTCATATAGAAGAAGCCGCGCACATATTCGCCGTGCACGCGGGCGTAGTAGGGATTGACGCCCCAGCGCTCGTAGCCGAGCGACTCGTAGAGCTTGATCGCCGCTTCCTGCGTCTCGCGCACGTCGAGGGTGAGGACGGTGTAGCCCGCGCGCCGCGCCTCCTCCTCCACCGAGAGCGTGAGCGAGCGGGCGAGCCCGTGCCCCCGCGCCCAGGGCGCGATGAAGGCGTGCTGGAGCTGGGCCTGGAAGGCCTGCGCCTCGTTGTTGTTGCCCGGCTTCACGAGCTGGGCGGAGCCGCAGATGACGCCTTCGAGGCGCGCCGCGAACAGCTCGCGCAGCGGGACCAGCAGCATGCCGGTCCAGTAGCTTTCGAGCACCTGGCGCTGGGGCGGATGCAACCAGCCAAAGCCGCCGCCCGCCTCGATCGCCGCTTCGGTCGCTTCGCAGAGATCGGTGAGGTCGTTGCCCTTGAACTCGGTCAGGATTTCGATGCCGTCGAACATGAGACTCCTTTGGGCGCGCGCCGTTACGCCGTGGTCAAGGCCGCCATTTCAGGAAGTTCGCGATCAGGGTCAGCCCCGCGGTCTGGCTCTTCTCCGGGTGGAACTGGGTGCCGAGCAGGTTGTCGCGGCCGACGAAGGCCGTGACCGGCCCGCCGTAATCGGCCGTCGCGATCAGATCATCCGTGTTCTCGCAGACGAGATGATAGCTGTGGACGAAATAGACCTCCGCGCCGGTCTCAAGCCCGCCGGCGTCGAAGCCGCCGTTTGATGCGGCGTGGCCGTTCTCGATCGCAAGATCGTTCCAGCCCATATGCGGGATCTTGAGCGCGGCGTCACTGGGCTGGAGCCGGCAGACCTCGCCGGCGATCCAGCCGAAGCCGTCATGGCTGCCGTGCTCTAACCCGCGCGTCGCCATGAGCTGCATGCCGACGCAGATGCCGAGGAACGGCTTGCCCTGCGCGCGGACATTGCGGTCGAGCGCGTCGACGATGCCGGGCACTGCTTCGAGCCCGCGCTTGCAATCGGCGAAGGCGCCGACGCCGGGCAGCACGATGTGGCTCGCCCGGTCGAGCACGGCCGCGTCGGCCGTTACCGAGACGCCGCCCGGGAAACCGACCTCGTTCGCGGCGTGCGCGAAGGCCTTCGCCGCGGAGCGCAGGTTACCGGAGCCGTAATCGATGATCGCAACAGTCATAGGATATTATGCCACTTATATTACGCGACACTATTGCGCGACGCCGGTTAGCCGCCATGGCTCCCCAACGTGGCGCCCAGCACGGTCACCAGACTAATGATCAGCAGGATCCAGTGCATGACCTGGATCAGGCGGAAGGTTTCCTCCGGTTTGCGGGCCGCGCGCGCCAGGAGCCAGCGGTGCAGGAACAGCGGCTCGGCCACGAACAGCATCACGGTGAAGACGGCCCACACGAACACCATGGCGTGCATCCACCAGTACCCCGGCTGGGTGAAGCGGTCCCACAGGTCGAAGGCATGGGCCATGTAGAACCCGGAGGCGCCGACCAGCAGCGTCGTTCCGCGCGCCTGCCAGGCGAAGCGCGCCTCGACATTCTCGAAGAAGGCGACACGGTCCTGCGGGTCCTTCATCCGCCGCACGGCGGGTAGCAACACAGTCGTCACGAATCCGACTCCGCCAATCCAGAGCACGACCCCGAACACATGCAGCGCACGGGCGATCGTCGCATCGTCGAACATCAGAGGCGCACCAAGTCACGAATTCCGGAACGCGGGGGGCGCGTCCCGCTACATCAGGCGGCGGCGGAGTCCTACACCGTAAGCGCCGCTAAAGCGAGCCGCCGAGGACGCCTTTCGTCGAGGGAATCGCATCGGCCTTGCGTGGATCGATCTCCACCGCCTGGCGGAGCGAGCGGGCGAGCGCCTTGTAGCAGGATTCGATGATGTGATGGTTGTTCTCGCCGTAGAGGTTCTCGACATGGAGCGTGAGCCCCGCCGCCTGGGCGAAGGCCTGGTACCACTCGCGGAAGAGCTCGGTATCCATCTCGCCGAGCTTGGCGCGGGTGAAGGCGACCTTCCAGATGAGATAGGGGCGGTTGGAGGCGTCGAGCGCGACCCGCGACAGCGTCTCGTCCATCGGGATGAGCGCCGAGCCGTAACGCCGGATGCCGGCGCGGCTGCCGAGCGCCTTGGAGACCGCCTCGCCGAGCACGATGGCGCTGTCCTCGGTCGTGTGGTGGCCGTCGATGTGGAGGTCGCCCTTGGCCTTGAGGTCGATGTCGATGAGGCTGTGCCGCGAGAGCTGCTCGAGCATGTGATCGAGGAAGCCGAGACCGGTCGAGATCTTCGAGGCGCCGGTGCCGTCGAGGTTCACCGTGGCGGAGATCGCCGTCTCTTTGGTCTTGCGCTCGACCGTGGCCGTGCGCGCCGTAGGTTTGGCGCTCGCGGGCTTGCGGCTCGCCGTCTTGGCGCGCGCTGTTTTCGCTCGCGTCCGTGGGCGTTTCGGGGGGATCGGCTTGTTCATCGCACTCACAACTCTCTTGCAGGCCGCACTATGGCAGGAAGTCGTGAAAAAACCCATGCCATCTGCCGTCATCTGGCACTTTCCGGCCGACCGCCTTTCCCAAGGTTGGGGCATTTTCCCTTGAGTTCAAGGCGTTGATTCCCCCGGCCGGAGCCGCCATATGCCTTGAGTTATGGCAGATTCGGATCCCACCACGATGCACGGCACCACCATCCTCTCCGTCCGCCGCGACGGCAAGGTGGTGATCGCCGGCGACGGCCAGGTCACCTTCGGCAATACGGTGATGAAGTCGAACGCCAAGAAGGTGCGCCGGCTCGGCGACGGCAAGGTGATCGCGGGCTTCGCGGGCGCCACCGCGGACGCCTTCACGCTGTTCGAGCGCCTGGAAGCCAAGCTCGAGAACTATCCGGGCCAGCTCACGCGGGCCTGCGTGGAACTCGCCAAGGATTGGCGCACCGACCGCTATCTCCGACGCCTGGAAGCCATGATGGCGGTGGCCGACGCCGATACCTCGCTGATCCTGTCGGGCACCGGCGACGTGCTGGAGCCCGAGGACGGGCTCATCGGCATCGGCTCGGGCGGTCCCTTCGCGCTCGCCGCCGCCCGTGCGCTCATGCGCGCCACGAAACAGGATGCCGCCAAGATTGCCGAGCACGCGATGGCGATCGCCGCCGAGATCTGCATCTACACCAACGACAACGTCGTTATCGAGACTATCTGAATAAGAACACACACATGAACGAGCGCGTTCCACCCCAAGAGCCGAAACGCCAAGATCTAGAACGCCAAGAGCCAGAACGTATGAGCCCTTACGCCGCCGCCGCCTTTTCCCCCCGCGAGATCGTCTCCGAGCTCGAGCGCTTCATCGTCGGCCAGGACGACGCCAAGCGCGCCGTGGCGATCGCGCTGCGCAACCGCTGGCGCCGCCAGCAGCTCGACGATGCGCTGAAGGAAGAGGTGCTGCCGAAGAACATCCTGATGATCGGGCCGACCGGCTGCGGCAAAACGGAAATTGCCCGACGCCTGGCCAAGCTCGCGCAAGCGCCGTTCCTCAAGGTCGAGGCGACCAAGTTCACCGAAGTCGGCTATGTCGGCCGCGACGTCGAGCAGATCGTGCGCGACCTGATGGAGATCGCCATCGGCATGGTTCGCGAGCGTATGCGCAAGGACGTGAAGTCCGAAGCCGAGGTCGCCGCCGAGGAGCGCGTACTCGACGCCCTGGTCGGCGAGAGCTCCGGGCGCGAGACGCGCGAGAAGTTCCGCCGCATGCTGCGCTCCGGCGAGCTCGACGACAAGGAAATCGAGGTCGAGGTCGCCGATACCGGCGGCGGGTTGCCGACCTTCGAGATCCCCGGCATGCCGGGCGCGCAGATGGGCATGCTCAATCTGAACGACATCATGGGCAAGGCCTTCGGCAACCGCACCAAGCCGCGCAAGATGACGGTCGCGGAATCGCACACGGTGCTGGTGGCGGAGGAAAGCGACAAGCTGCTCGACGAGGAAAGCGTGGTCGCCGAGGCGATCGAGCTGGTCGAGCAGAACGGCATCGTCTTCCTCGACGAGGTCGACAAAATCACCGCTCGCTCCGAGCGTGTCGGCGGCGACGTCTCCCGCGAGGGCGTGCAGCGTGATCTCCTGCCGCTGATCGAAGGCACGACCGTCGCGACCAAGCATGGGCCGGTCAAATCCGACCACATTCTTTTCATCGCCTCGGGTGCGTTCCATCTCGCCAAGCCGTCGGACCTCTTGCCCGAGTTGCAGGGCCGACTGCCGATCCGGGTCGAGCTCAAGGCGCTCAACCGCGACGACTTCGCGCGCATCCTGCGCGAGCCGGAGAACTCGCTGCCGATCCAGTACAAGGCGCTGATGGGTACCGAGGACGTCACTCTCGACTTCACCGATGACGGGATCGAGGAGATCGCCACGCTCGCAGCGGAGATCAATCAGAACGTGGAGAATATCGGCGCGCGGCGGCTCCATACCGTGATGGAGCGCCTGCTCGACGAGGTGAGCTTCACCGCCACCGACCGCGGCGGCGAGACGGTCGTGATCGACCAGGCTTACGTCCGCGACAAGGTGGGCGAGCTCGCCAAGGACAGCGATCTCTCCAAGTTCATTCTCTAGGACGCTTCGCTCGGCGGTAAACCTTGCATTCGCGCGTAATATGCGCGAGACGTGCAGGCAGAATGAGCGACCCAGGCGACACACAAGACACGTCCAAAACCGGCGGCGATGCGGCGGATAAGAACCTGACCGTGACGCCGGCCAAGGTCGCGCATGCACGCAGCGAAGCGGCAGCGATCCCCGCGACACCGGGCCATACCGGCGAGCCGATGGACCTGAAGGGCACGGAGGCGCCGGCCAAAGCCGAGGCGAAGGCGGAGGCTGCGGGCGAGCCGGCTAAAAGGCCGAAAGCGTCCAAGGCGTCGAAAGACGACGCCGCCAAGGAACCCAAAGAAAAAGCTCCGAAGGGCCCGAAGGAAAAGGCCCCGAAGGGGTCGCGGCGCGGGGTGGTCTCGTGGTTCTTCGCCGGGCTCGGCTTAGCCATCGCCATACTATGCGGGCTTGCGAGCTGGAACGTCTGGTCCGACCCGCACTACGTCATCAGCCCGCGCCTCGATGCGCTGATGCAGGATTTCGGCGGCTACGTCGCGGCCGCCGCGGTGTTCGGACTGGCACTGATTTCGGTGAGCCTGTTGCGCCGGCGCGCGGCTTTCGTCGTCACCATGGGGCTGGTGATCCTGGGTGTGCTGGTGGCGGGCTTCACGACGGTGCTGCTGGGCGTGGGCGCGGCGATCATGTGCGGGCGCGAGCCTGTCTTCTCGCAGGGCGCGCCCGACCGGCGGATGGTGGTGATCGCGGTGCGTGGGCGCTGCGGGGTGACACGCGAATACACCTACCGCGTCTCGGTGCGCGAGCTCGGCCCCTCGATCCCGCGCCAGGTCATGATCTTCCAAAGCTTCGGCCGGCCGGCCCCGGCGGAGGTCGTGTTCTCGAAAGACCGCACGATCTCGGTGCTGACCCAGAGCGGTAACGCCGAAGCCGCGCCGCGCTACACCGTCACTGTCGACCGCAGGACGCTCAAGCCCGACAAGGTCTGGCGCTTCGACGCGCGCACGGATTGATCGTCTACCGCTTGCGCGCTCAATCGCTTAGGCCGAAAGGGCACGAGCCAGGTCAAGTACCTCGCGATTGATCGGCTCCATATCGAGAACGAATGCGAAGGCGAGTTGACCGTTGTTTGTAAGGTCAACGATGCGAGACGCATCCTCCGTGTAAAATACGCGAGTTCCGTCGGTCATCAGATATCTGGCGGGAACACGTTCGGGCTCACTTGCTTCGTGCAGCTCTCGATACTTTTTTTGCGCCAACTTCAGTTTTCGCACTGGAATTCCCTGCT
>JARRKQ010000088.1:18561-25926 GCA_037387885.1 Alphaproteobacteria bacterium
CCACATCACTGAAGCTATATAGCCTCCTCAGTCCTTTTCCAGGTCGTGCCCGGACTGAGGGCTCCACAACCCCTGTCTTTGCCAGATAAGCGACCATATGGGCGGTCCGATAACCTCCCAAGCGTGCCGCTTCGCGTGTCGAGAATGAGCTTTTTGTGCTCATAATGGACTCCGATATAATAAGTTAAGAACTTAACTCTTTTTATTAAGCCCTGAAAAGTCTTAATTCGATAGTTCGAGATATTGAACAAGAAAGCTTGTTGCTTCCACATGTTGTGGGCGGGCCCAATACTTAGATTTAACTTGCCGTCCGGCACAACATGTGGTTGGATGATTGTGGGTTAAGTTGACCCAAAAAAGTGGCGCTCGCCGCTGACGTCATGGGCTGACCGCGACGAGCGCCTTTGCTCCAACCTCAAGACCAATGGGCCTAAGGAGGGCCTATCGAAGATGACATACCAATATCCCTCCTACAACGGTGACGAGATCCTAAAGCGTGCTGTTTGGGCCAAGGGTAGGGCTATTCCGAATTATGACCCGGACCTCTGGCGCCACGACGCTTGCGGTCACCCGATGAGATATTCCGACCACGGGAATACCACCTCGAAATTCGGTTGGGAGATCGACCATGTCCTGCCGCTGGCTCGTGGGGGTACCGACGAACTGGACAACCTTCAGCCGTTGTTTTGGGAGAACAACCGCCGGAAAGGCGATACCTACCCGTGGTACTGCGAAAACGCCGCCTAGATGGCACTCTCGCATAAACTCGCAGGGGGCTCACTTTTGTGAGCCCCTTGTTTTTTGGGATGCCGCTTTACCGCTTCCGCCGCAGCAGCACGTAGACCGCGCCGGCGCCGCCATGGGCCGGCTGCGCCTGGGCGAAGCTCAGGATAAGCGGCCGCAGGTCGGGCTCGTTCAGCCAACGCGGCACGGCGCGGCGGAGGATGCCGCGCTCGCGGTCGGGCATCACGCCCTCGCCGCTATCCCGCCGTGCGCCCGGCGGGCCGCCCTTGCCGGTGATGACGAGGACGCAGCGCCGCCCCGCCTTATGCGATCCGGTTACGAACGCAATGAGGGCGCGGTGCGCTTCCGCCTGGGTCTGGCCGTGCAGATCGATGCGCGCCTCGATGGGAAACTGGCCGCGGCGGAGACGCTCGGCCGTGCGCCGGTCGAGCCCCTTCGCGTCGCCGGGCCGCAGTTCTGGCGGCTTGGGCGGTTTTGGAGGTGCATTCGGGGCGGGTTGCGGCGGTGCGGGCGCCGGGGCGCTGGTCTTGGTCGCCCGCTGCTTGGCCCTTGCCGCCGGCAGCTTCACCGAGCGGCCGGGCAGCGGTTTGGTCGTCTCGGCGATGCGCTTCCACAACAGCGCGTCGTCCTCATCCGTGGTGTCAGGTTTGCCGGATCTGTCCGCGCCGCCGGACTTGCCGGAGCGACCGGCATTCATTGGTCCGCCCTCGTCTGCGCCCTCATTTCTGCACCACGAGGATGTGCAGCCGCCGCGGCCCGTGCGCGCCCATCAGGAGCTTCTGCTCGATATCGGCGCTGCGGGACGGTCCGGTGATCCAGTTGACGGCGCGGGGCATCACCTTGGCGGCCTCGGGGTTCGCCTTCTGGCGCAGCTTGGCCCACATTGTCTCGTAGTCGCCGACGATCTGGTCCGCGCGCAGCACGACGATGTGGTTGTCGGGCATGAAGTTGAGCGTCGTCGGCGAGCTCGGCCCCGAGGTCAGGATCAGCGTGCCGGTCTCCGCGACGCCGGCGAAGGCGGCGGTGACGCTCGTCTGATCTGCGGGCGCGGCGGCGCCCTCACGGACCTCGAGCGTCTCGCGGCTTTTCCAGTCGACATCCTTCAGCGCCGGGTCGGGCGCGGCGACGATCTCGGACGAGAGATTGTGCGCGGCGAGGAAGTCGGCGACCGCCTCGGGCACGTCGCTCAGGGATTTGATCTCCTCGACCGTCGCCGCGGCCTCGCGCGCTATCTCGATGAACAGGCGGCATTGCTCGGCCGCGGATTTCTGAGCGCGCTTGGGAATCGTGCCCGGCTCGTGCGCCTCAAGCCGCGCCTCCAGCGCTGCATTGGCGGCCTCGTCGCGCTGGGCGCGTTTGCCGAGCGCCTTGCGAATGTCGCCCAGGACCTTTTCGCGGGAGGTCGTCACGACTCGTCCGCTTTTTGCGTCTGGCGCCGGGCCGGCGCGCGGCGGGGGCCCGACCACTGGCTTTGGAAGGTCGCCTGTTCGGGCGTCGGCAGGTCACGGTATTCGGTCCAGGCGTCGGCGAAGGGAAACTTCGATATGCGGCGAACGGCACCGCCGCGCCCGCGCAGCATGCGCGAGGCGATGCGCGCGCCAAGGTGATAGAGGATTGGGTTGCGCGCCGCGAGCGCCCAGGCCCGCACCGCCCATTTCGGCAGCGACGGGCCCATCGGCTGGCGAAACTCGCGCTCGCGCCAGGCGCGCATCAGCTTGGGCAGTGGGATGCGCATCGGGCAGACCTCCTCGCAGCGCCCGCAGAAGGAGGATGCGTTGGGAAGGTCGCGCGCGGCGCGGTGGCCGACGAGCGCCGGCGTCAGCACCTTGCCGATCGGCCCCGCATAGACCCAGCCGTAGGCATGCCCGCCGATGGCGCCGTAGACCGGACAGTGGTTCTGGCAGGCGCCGCAGCGGATGCAGCGCAGCACCTCCTCGAACTCAGTGCCGAGGAGCTTCGTGCGGCCATTGTCGAGGAGGACGATATGGGTCTGCTCCGGCCCGTCGAGATCGCCCTCGCGGCGCGCGCCGGTGGCAAAGGTCGTGTAGACCGACATCTCCTGGCCGGTCGCCGAGCGCGCCAGCACGCGCAGGATGGTGCTCGCATCCTCCAGCGTCGGCACGACCTTCTCCAGGCTCGCCAGCACGATATGAACGCGAGGCAGGGTTTGCGTGAGATCGCCGTTGCCCTCGTTGGTGACGATGACGGCCGAGCCGGTCTCGGCGATCAGGAAGTTGGCGCCGGTGATGCCGACATCGGCGGAGAGGAAGCTCTCGCGCAGCATCGCCCGCGCCTCGGCCAGTAGCGCCGACGGTTCGGTCAGATCGCGGCCCTCTTCGAGGGTCTTGTGATGGTCACGGAAAGCGGCTTCGACCTGGTCCCTGGAGACATGGATCGCCGGCGCGATGATGTGGCTCGGCGGCTCGTGGCGAAGCTGGATGATGTACTCGCCGAGATCGGTCTCGACCGGGGTCATGCCGTTCTCTTCGAGGAACTCGTTGATGGCGATCTCTTCGCCAATCATCGTCTTGCCCTTGGTGACAGTCTTCGCGCCGACGAGGCGGCAGATGTTGAGCACCGCCGCGCAGGCATCCTCGGCGTTGCGGCACCAATGGACGGCGCCGCCGTTCTCGGCCACCTTGGTCTCGAAGCGCTCGAGATAGAAATCGAGATTGGCGATCGTGTGATCCTTGATCGCGCGCGCCTCGTCGCGCAGCGTGTCGAACTCGAGCAGCTTCTCGACCACCGCGGTGCGCCGCCCGACGAAGCCCGACTGCGCATTGGCGAGCGCGGCCTGCAGCTCGGCGTCGACCAACGCGCTGCGGGCATTCTCCTTGAAGCGGTCGGCGGTCGATTTCATCTCAGCGCTTGACGTTGCCGATCCGGGCGAGTGTGGGCAGCTCCATGGGCGCGCCCTTCGCTTCGGGCTCGCCGCCGATGCCGTGGTCCTTGGCCATGCCGGCGAGCACCTCGGCGATGTGGAAGACCTTGAGCATCTTGCCCTCGCGGCGCAGCTTGCCGGCGATGTTGAGCAAGCAGCCGAGATCGGCGGCGATCAGCGTGTCGGCGCCCGTCGCGGCAATATCGGCCACCTTGTCGCCCACCATCTCGTTCGAGATCTCCGGGTATTTGACGCAGAAGGTTCCGCCGAAGCCGCAGCAGGTCTCAGCGTCCTGAAGCTCGGTCAGCTTCACCCCGCCCATCCGGCCCAGAAGCGCGCGCGGCGTCTCCTTGATGCCCAGCTCGCGCAGGCTCGAGCAGCTGTCGTGGTAGGTGCAGACGCCGTCGTAGCGCGTCGCGAGCTGTCGCACGCCGACCACCTCGTCGAGGAAGGTGACATACTCATAGGTGCGCGCGGCCAGGTCCTCGGCGCGCTCGGCCCAGCGCCGGTCGTCCTTCAGCAGCTCTGGGTAGTGCAGCTTGATCATCGCCGCGCACGAGCCCGACGGCGCGACCACGTAGTCGAAATCCTGGAACGTCTTGATGACGCGGCGGGCGATGCGGCGGGCGTCGCGGCGGTCGCCGGAGTTGTAGGCGGGCTGGCCGCAACAGGTCTGCGCGCGCGGCACCACGGCGGTCCAGCCGGTGGTCTCCAGCAGCTTGACGACGGCGAAGGCGATGTTCGGCCGGAACAGATCGACGAGGCAGGTTACGAACAGGCCGACCGTTTGCTCCTGCTTCGGCATGCGTCTTTTTGCCCTGAATCCTAGCGAATCTGCGTGATCCGGCGGTGCGCCGGTTCGATTTCAGAATGCTCGCGATCGAATGCGAAAGCAAGGGCCGCGCCGGTTCGGGCAGCCAATCGCGGCCATGCTGAATGACAAAATGCTAAAGGATCTAACGCCGGTCGGTGGGAGCGGACGCCAGGGTCGGATCGGCGCGGCCGGGACGCTCGGATATCTCGCCCCCACGCGGCACCAGCACATAGAAGCGGGCGCGCTGACGCATACGCCCGGCAATCTTTAGCGCCCGGCGGCCCGAGCCCATGTAGAGATCACCGCGCACCGGGCCGACGATGGCCGAGCCGGTATCCTGGGCGATCACCAGACGACGCAGGCGCCGCTTGCCGCCCGGCCATGTCCCATCCAGCCAAATCGGCGAGCCGAACGGAATGTAGCGCACATCGATCGCCAGGCTGCGCCCTGCGGTCAGCGGCACGCCGTGGCTGCCGATCGGCCCGTTGCCCTGGACCTTACGGAAGAAGATGTAGCGGGGATTGCGGTTCATGAGCACTTTGGCGCGCTTGGGATGCGTGCGCAGCCAAGCCCGGATCCCCTGCATGGTCGCCTGTTTGCGCGTCAGGATGCCCTCGCGCAGCATGATCTTGCCGATCGAGACATATTTGCGATTGTTGGTTCCGCCCACGCCGACCCGCATCATTCCGCCACCGGCGAGGCGGATGTATCCCGAACCCTGGACGTGCAGCGTGTAGGCCTCGACCGGATCGGCGAGCCAGACGAGCGGACGCAGGCTATCGCGCAACGGCGGCGCCGTGAGCTGAGCGCGCGTGAAGTACGGCTTGTCGGGCTTCAAGTCGGGGGGCGGCAGGTGGATCGGCGTTTGATACTTGCCGCCGCGCGTGCGCGATCCGTCGAGGATCGGCTCGTAATAGCCGGTCAGAAAGCCGTGGCCCTCGAAGTTGGCCACGAGATGCGGATCGAAATAGCGCTCGAAGAACTGGCGCGCCTCGGTGCGGTCGCCCCGCGGCACCGCCACAACGGCCTGACACGGCTTCCGCCAGGCGAAGCCCAGTTTGGGGCAGCTCTGCCGGAACGCCGCGAGCGCGCGCTCGTGGTGGTCCCCCGCCCAGCCGGGCAGGTCCTTGTAGCGGATCGGCGCAACGGCGAGCTTGTGTTGGTCTTTCCGGGATCCGCCAGAAGCAACGCCCGAAGACCCACCAGGGCCGGTCTGTTGGGAGGTTTCGGCGCAGCTCGCGAGGATCACGGCAATGGCCGCGCCAACGAGCGGCCACGCGAGCCAGCGGCGTGCCGGTTCAGTTTGGGCTGCTGGTCTCAACGAGCGCCCAGTTCGGATCGCGCGAGCGGGTATCGCGGGCGAAAGTCCAGATGTCGGTGACGTCGACCGGCTTTTCGGGATCGCCGTCGACCACGGCGCCATTGCGGTCGCGGGTGGCATTGATCTGCTCGCTGACGAATTTGACCGTCACTTGCGCCGTGCGATCGGCAAGCTGCGCTTCCATCAATGTGGCGGATTTGAAGCCGACGACCGTGGTCTCGAGAGTTTCCTTGGCCTTCAGGCGTTCCTCGACGGCGTCGGCGAAATTGTCGTAGACGTCCTTGGCGAGGAAGGCCTTGACCTTGCCGAGGTCGCCCATGGCGAAGCTGGTGACGATCATCTCGAAGGCGCCCTTCGCACCTTCGAGGAAGCCGGCCTCGTCGAAAGACGGATCGGCGGCCTGGATTGCGGCGACGCCTTTTTCCAGCGGGGTCGTGGGTTCCTTGACGGGCTTCTCCTTGGCGGCGTCATCGCGCTCAGGTAGCGGGACGACGTTGTCGCGGTCTCTCGGTTTCTTGTCGGCCGCCGCCTTGTCGGTCTCCAGACTGCGCGAATACGCGTCGTTCGGCGGACGCTCGTTGCCGGTGCGCCGGCCCAGCACGCTACGCAGACGGAATATGATGAAGGCGGCCAGCATGGCCAGGATGAGGATGTCTAGGTAGTTGCCCATCGGCTCTTACCGCCAGTCGGCGCTGCGTGTCCTGCCCGCCGTTCTGGCTCTGCGGCTGGACGCCGCCGGTTGCTTCGGCTAGACACGAGCGAATTCGAGGTTACCCGCTGGCTGGTCCCGGGCGCAAGCATCCACTCGGCCCGGCCAGTTGAGACCTGACACTTGCCCGAATCGGACCTGCCTACCAGCTAGATAGGTTTCCGGTGATGGAAGCGCAAGCGTGCCGCTGATCCTGCTACTCATTATTGTCGGTGTACCGATCCTGGAGCTGATGCTCTTAATCGAGGTCGGAAAATATATCGGCGCCATCTATACCGTGGGCCTCGTGATCGTGACCGCGGCGATCGGCATCACGCTGGTGCGCATGCAGGGTTATGCAGCCTTGACGCGAGCCCAGGCGAGCCTGGACGAGAACCGGCTGCCGGTCGGCGAGGCGGTCGACGGCGTTTTCCTGCTGTTTGCCGGCGGATTGCTGCTGTTTCCGGGCTTTATCACCGACGCCATCGGGCTTTTGCTGCTGATCCCGATCGTGCGGCGGGGTCTTGGATTGGCGAACTGGCGGGCGCTCGCGGCACGGGGCGTGATCCGTTGGAGCGTGAACGGCCGCGAGGGCGAAATGCGCCCCGATGAGGGCGTGATCGACGGCGAGTTCGAGGATCTCACCAATCGCCCGAAGGGCCCCGACGAGAAACAAAGTCGCCTGGGAAAGCCGGCCGACGCCAAAAAGAAGCCGGAGGACAAGCGCGAATGATCCTGATCCGCCACGGACAATCGGAATTCAACGTCGTCTACGGTGCGACACGTCAGGATCCGGGTATCGAGGACCCCAAGCTGACCGAGACCGGCCGCGCCCAGGCGCGCGCGCTGGGACCGGCCTTGAGCGCGTTGGGCGTGGCGCGGTTGCTGGTCAGCCCCTATACGCGGGCGCTCGAAAC
>JARRKQ010000089.1:0-18878 GCA_037387885.1 Alphaproteobacteria bacterium
ACGTATATCATTCATTCAATTTAGGAATGAATGATGGATCGTATCGACGCCTTCCGTGCCTTCGCCCGCGTCGTCGAGACCGGGACCTTCACCGCCGTGGCCCGCGAGCTCGGCGTCTCGCAGCCGACCGTGAGCAAGCGGGTCGCCGCGGCGGAAGCCTATTTCGGCGTCCTTCTCTTCGCGCGCACCACACGCCGTCTGCGGCCGACCACCGACGGGCTGCGGCTTTACGAGCATGTCTGCGGCGTTCTGGACGCCTTGGAGATGGCGGAGGCCGAAGCCGGCCGGCCGTCGGAGACCCCCTCGGGGGTCCTGCAGATGGCCGCCCCCGTCTCATACGGCCGCGCGGTGCTGACGCCGATGCTCGACCGCTATCTCAAGACCGCGCCGGAGGTCTCGATCGATCTGCGGCTGTCGGAGTCGATCGTCGATCTGGTCGCCGAGGGCCATGAGCTCGGCATCCGCATCGGCGAGCTGCCGTCGAGCTCGCTGGTTGCGCGCCGGATCGCCTACGAGCAGCGCCAGGTCGTCGCCCACAAGCGTTACCTGAACGGCCGGCGGCCGCCGCGCATTCCCGAGGATCTCGCCCAGCACGACTGCATCGTCTATGCGGGGTTCAAGCGGGCGCGGGAATGGGTCTTCGAGTCGGAATTCGGCCGCCGCGTCGTCGACGTGAACGGCCGGCTGGTGACCGACAACGCCGATGCGATGGCGAGCGCGGTGCTGGCCGGCATCGGCATCGCCATGCTGCCGTCATGGCTGTTGCGCGAGGAGATCGCGGCCGGCGAGGTGGAGGTGCTGTTGCCCGACTTCGCGCCGCCATTGCTGCCGGTCAGCGTCATTTACCCGGACCGGCGCTGGCTCTCGCTGCGGGCCCGCAGCTTCATCTCGTTCCTGACCGAGGCGATGACGGGGGGGCAGGCCGAGGCCCAATCCGAGGCGGCGATCGCCGGATAAGCCCGCGCTCTAGCCCAAATTCTGCAGGCGCTCGATGCGTTGCGAGATCGCGGGGTGGGTGGAGAAGAGGGCGCCGGCGCTCTCGCCGAACTTCTTGAACGGATTGGTGATGAAGAGGTGCTGGATCGCCTTGGGCGCGCCCTGGAAGCGGGCGTCTGAGCCGTCGATCTTCTTGAGCGCGCCGATCAGGCCGAGGGGATTGCGGGTGAACTTGACGCCGGTGGCGTCGGCCAGATATTCGCGCTCTCGGCTGATCGCCATCTGCAGCATCTTGGCCGCGATCGGCGCCAGGATCAGGAAGACCAGCAAGATCACCAGCATGACGATGGCGGCGCCGTTGCCGCCCTTGTTGCTACTGCTGCTGCGCGAACGGCCGCCGAAGGACATGAAGCGCATCGAGCGCAGGCCGACATCGCTGATCAGCACGACCATGCCGACGATCACGCCGACCGCGGTCATGTAGACGATGTCGTCGTTGGCGATGTGGCCCATCTCGTGGCCGATCACGCCTTGCAGCTCGTCGCGGGAGAGCGTGTCGAGCAGGCCGCGGGTGACGCCGATGGCGGCTTTCTCCGGTTTCAGGCCGGTGGCGAAGGCGTTGAGGGCCGGTGTCTCGATCACGTAGACGCGCGGCTTCGGCAGACCCGCCGCGATCGCCATTTCCTCCACGACGTTGTGCAATCGCGGTTCTGCATCCGTGGTGACTTCCCTTGCGCCGGCGAGGCCGAGCACGATCTTGTCGCCGAGGAACAGCGCGACCAGCGTCCATAGCGTCCCGAAGACGATCATGAAGCCGCCGGCGGCGAGGCCGCCCATGCTTTGCAGGCGGAGGCCCGCCTGGAGCGCGAAGTCGGGATCCTGCGCGGTGAAGACCTCGAAGGCGAGGCCGATCACATAGCCGAGCACGCCGCCCAGAAGAATGAGACCGAGACAGAGAACCGTCGTGCGCCGGCGGTTCGCGCGCATCGCGGCGAAGAAGTCGGTGCGCTTCAGGCCCGAAGCGGCGGGCTCGGCTGAAACCTGACGGGCGGTGTCGTCGGCCACCGGACGCGGCTAGCGGAGGTCGACCTTGACCGGCGCCTTCTCTTCTTCCGGCACCTCGAAGTAGGGATGCAGGGTGAAGCGGAACATGTTGGCGACGAGGTTCGAGGGGAAGGTCTGCACCCGCGTGTTCTGGGCCAGCACGCTGTCATTATAAAACTGGCGCGCGAAGGCGATCTTGTTTTCGGTGCCCGAGAGCTCTTCCATCAGGTTGGCGACATTCTGGTTGGCCTTGAGATCGGGATAGGCCTCGGCCAGCGCCATGAAACGGCCGAGGGCGGCGCCCAGCATGCCTTCGGCCTTGATCTGGCCTTCGCGGTCGCCGGACTTCTCGGCATCGACCGCGCCGTTGCGCGCGGCGATCACCTGCTGCAGGGTTTCCTGCTCGTAGTCCATGTAGTCCTTGGCGACCTCGACCAAGTTGGGGATCAGATCGTGCCGGCGTTTCAGCTGCACGTCGATCTGGCTCCAGCCGTTTTCGACCTGGTTCTTGCCCGCCACCAGGCGGTTGTAGAGCATGGCCACGAACAGGCCGACGAGGACGATGATGCCGATGATAACGAGAAGCTCGACCATGAAAGGGCTCCTTTCCTCTGCCGCGCCTGTCTTAGCACGCTTTGGTTAACGGGGCGCTCGCGTCAACACCGCTGCGCCTATCTTGTAGAGGCCGGCAGCACCTGCCAGACGCAGGCGTTGCGCAGATCCGTGTCCTCGATGTCGCGCGTCGTGCGGACGGCGTAGGCGGTGATCTTCTCCAAGCCTTCCTTGGGCAGGTAGGTGCGGCCCGGATCGCCGATATAGACCCGAACGCCCGACGAGGCGAGCCGACGAAACCAGGCCTCCATGCGGGCGGCGGCCGGGCCTTCGTAGCAGATATCACCCGCCAAGATTACGTCCCAGGCGGGCGCGGCGTCGATCAAATCGGTCGTGGTGATTTCAACGCGCGCGCCGTTGATCTCGGCGTTGAGCGCCACGGCCGCGGCGGCGAAGCGGTCGATATCGGCGGCCTCGATCCGCGCCGCACCCGCCATATGCGCGGCGATCCCGACGATGCCGCCGCCGGCCCCGAAGTCGAGCACGCGCTTGCCGGCGACGAGCTCGGGATTGTCGAGGATATAGCGCGCAAGCGCCTGGCCGCCGGCCCAGGCGAAGGCCCAGTAAGGCGGAGCGAGATCGACCTCGTTCATCTCCTTCTCGGTCGCCTCCCAGATCGGCGTGATCTCGTGGACCAGATGGAGCTTGATCTCGGGCACCAGCGGCGCCGGCTCGACCACCGTGTTCTCGCGGATGAAGCCGGCGGGATCGTCGGTCTCAAGGCGTCGCTTGCTCATATGAGGCCGTCCAGCATGGCGTCGCCCAGGAGGCCCGCGAGGATGAGCCAGCCGAAGAGCCGGTTCGACTTGAACTTGGCGAGACAGTCGATGGGGTCGTCGAGCTCGACGCGTGCGGCCTGCCAGACGAGCTGGGCGGCGCCGAGCGCGAGGAAGACCCAGAAGACATAAGACAGCCCCATCAGCTTGCCCGACCAGAAGATGAGCGCGCAGGCGAGCGCATAGAAGCCGAAGAGATAGATGCGCGTGTCGCGCCCGAGCTTGAGCGCGGTCGACTTGATGCCGACCAGGGCGTCGTCCTCCTTGTCCTGGTGCGCATAGATCGTGTCGTAGCCGAGGGTCCAGAAGATGCCGGCGAGATAGAGCAGCGCCGAGGGCCAGCCACCCGGCCAGCGCGTGAGATCGAGGCTGGCGTTGAGCGTCGCCCAGCCGAGCAGCGCGCCGTAGTTGAAGGCCAAGCCCAGAAAGATCTGCGGCCAGTAGGTGACGCGCTTCATCAGCGGGTAAATCACGACCAGCACCAGCGAAGCCGCCCCGACCCAGACCGCGAACCAGTTGAAGGGCGGCCCGCCGATGTAAGCGACCGCGAGCAGGATGGCGAGGCCGACCAGGAGCTCGACGGCAAGGAAGACGAAGGCCTGCCAGACCTTGACCTGGCCGCTCGGGATCGGCCGCGTGCGCGTCCGCGCGACCTTGGCGTCGAACTCGCGGTCGGTGATGTCGTTCCAGGTGCAACCCGCCCCGCGCATCACCAGCGCGCCGAGGCCGAAGAGCGCCATCAGGATGAACAGCCGGGGATCGGGGGCGAGGCTCGCCAGCGCCAGGCCCCACCAGCAGGGGAAGAGCAGCAGCCAGGTGCCGATCGGCCGGTCGAGGCGCATGAGCCGCGCGTAAGGGCGGACGGGGCCGGGCAGCAAGCGGTCGACCCAATCGTCGGGCCGGATGTCGGTCAGATCCGGCGCGTCGGGCGTGTTCGGTTTTTCCGACGATGTCGGCGGTGCCGTCATGGGCGTATATTTGGCACAGAAGGATTGGAACGCCTATGAACGGATTGCCCCCCTCAACCTCCCATCGCCCAAGAAGAGATGGGCGATGGGCCCCTCCCTCTCCCACCAGGGGAGAGGGGAAAATCAGCGCACACCCAAATCCCCTCTCCCCTGGTGGGAGCTGAAACGTCGTCGGCGTTTCAGGGGTGAGGGGGACGGCGTATGTCTAAAATCCGGCTCTACGTCACCGACGACCTGACCGCGGGCGGCGCGGCGGCGCTCGACGCCAAGCAGGCGCATTATCTGAAAGCGGTGATGCGGCGCGGCGCCGGGGACGAGATCCGCGTCTTCAACGGGCGCGACGGCGAATGGCGGGGGCGCATCGAAGACCTGCGCAAGAAAGGCGGCGCGCTCAGCCTCGTCGAGCAGATCCGCGCGCAGGAACGCGGCCCGGATCTCTGGCTCGCCTTCGCGCCGGCCAAGCGCGGCACGCCGGAGCTGGTCGCCCGCGCGGCGACCGAGCTCGGCGTCTCGGCGCTGCAGCCGGTGACGACGCGGCGGACGGTGGTCGGCCGGGTCAACACCGAGCGGTTGCGCGCCAACGCCGTCGAGGCGGCCGAGCAATGCGGGCGGCTCACCGTTCCGGCGGTTCTGAAACCGATGGCGCTGGACGCCCTGCTGGCGGACTGGCCGGCCGGGCGGTGCCTGATGCTGTGCGACGAGACGGGCGGCGGGCGGCCCGTGGCGGAGGCGCTGTCAGCCGACGATCGCCATGCGCCCTGGGCAGTGCTGGTAGGACCCGAGGGCGGCTTCGATCCCTCCGAGCTTGACGTGCTAGGAAAACAACCCATTGTTACGAGAGTCGGGCTTGGCCCCCGAATCCTGCGTGCGGAGACCGCCGCCATCGCGGCGCTGGCATGCTGGCAGGCCCTGGTCGGCGACTGGCGCGCGCCGGAATAACGCGCATTTGGGGGAACCAAGAGGCGTCTGATCTGACCATGTCTGCACCGCCGCAAACGGCCGGTGAACCGATCACCGACAAAGCACAACTGATCGCGTCGCTGGAGGCCGGCTGCAAGCCGCCCGAGGCCTTCCGCATCGGCACCGAGCACGAGAAGTTCGCCTTCCGCCGCGCGGATCTGAAGCCGCTGACCTACGAAGAACCGGGCGGCATCGGCGATCTGCTGTCCGCCTTGCAGGAGTTCGGCTGGGCCTCGGTCTGCGAGGGCGACAACATCATCGCGCTCAAGCGCGACGGCGCCTCGATCACGCTCGAGCCCGGCGGCCAGCTCGAGCTCTCCGGCGCACCGCTGGAAACGCTCCACCAGACCTGCGACGAGGTGAACACGCATCTGGCCGAAGTGAAGCAGGTCGGCGAGCAGTACGACATCGGCATGCTCGGCATCGGCTTCCAGCCGAAATGGCCGCGCGAGGCGATCCCCTGGATGCCCAAGGGCCGCTACGCGATCATGAAGCGCTACATGCCGACCAAGGGCTCGCTCGGCCTCGACATGATGCTGCGCACCGCGACGGTGCAGGTGAACCTCGACTTCTCCTCCGAAGCCGACATGGTGAAGAAGTTCCGCGTCGGCCTGGCGCTGCAGCCGATCATCACCGGTCTCTTCGCCAACTCGCCCTTCACCGAGGGCAAGCCCAACGGCTTCGTCTCCTACCGCAGCCATATCTGGACCGATACCGATCCCGACCGTTGCGGCATCCTGCCCTTCGTCTTCGAGGACGGCATGGGCTTCGAGCGCTATGTCGACTACCTGCTCGACGTGCCGATGTACTTCGTCTACCGCAATTCCAAGTATATCGACGTCGCCGGCCAATCCTTCCGCGACTTCATGGACGGCAAGCTGCCCGGACTGCCGGGCGAGGTGGCGCGGATCGGCGACTGGGACGACCACATGACCACCGCCTTTCCCGAAGTGCGCCTCAAGACGTTCCTGGAGATGCGCGGCGCCGATGCGGGGCCCTGGGCGCGCATCTGCGCCCTGCCGGCGATCTGGACCGGGCTGCTTTATGACGGCGGCGCCCTCGATGCCGCCCACGATCTCGTCAAGGGCTGGACGCTGGAGGATCATCAGCGTCTCCGCGCCGAGGTGCCGCGCACCGGCCTGGCGACGGAATTCGGCCAGGGCAGCGTTCTTGATATTGCGCGCAAGGTGGTGGCGATCGCGCGCGGCGGATTGAAGGCGCGCGGCCGCAAGGGCGCGATGGACGACGATGAAACCGGTTATCTTCAAATCCTCGATGCCATCGTCCGCGCCGGCCGCACCCCGGCGGACGTGCTGATCGAGAAGTTTCACGGCGACTGGGGCGGAGATGTCGATCCGGTCTTTACGGAGCTGGCCTATTGAGCGCCTGACGCCGCCGTCCGTCCGTATCGGCGGCCAGGAAGCGTCATGACCGACGACCAAGGACAGCCTCGGCCGCCGGCCAAAGTCGACCCGCCACCGAAGAACGGCCGAACCTATTCGCTGACGGTGACGCTGGCGGCGTGTTTCGGCACGCTGACCTTCGTTGCGGTCTTGGCGGTGCTGTCGATCGCGCTGTCGAGCGCCGGGCGGAACACGGTCGAGCTCACCCGCGAGAAGGCGACGCTCGCGGTCGACGACGTGGTGCGGCGGGTCGAGCAACACCTCACGCCGGCCCGGGCACAGGTCAACTATCTGGGCGCCCGGATGGCGTCGGGTGCGTTGCAGGCAGACGACCCCGGCTTCACCCGCGACCTCGCGAACTCGCTGGCGGCCGCGCCGCAGATCGCGGGCGTGGCTTTCATCAGTCCCCAGGGCAAGCTGCTCGGCGTCGGGCGATACGGCGAGACCGTGCGGGTCGAGCGCGAAGACCTGAGCGGACAGCCGCTCGCCATGGCCGCCATGGCCGCCGCGAGCAAGCGCCGAAACGCCTATTGGGGTCCGCCGATCTGGCGCCGCAGCAGCCAGTCGACCATCCTCAACCTCCGCCTGCCGATCTACAAGGACGACGCCTTCCAGGGCCTCCTCGTCACCGTGGTGACGATCGGCGAGCTTTCGGACTATCTTCGCCGGATCGCCGATTCGTCGGGCGGCACCCCCTTCATCCTCTATGACGGCGACAAGTTGCTGGCGCATCCGGGCCTCACCTCCGACTTTACCGGCCGCTCGCCGAAGGCACCGCTGCCGACAGTGAAGGACTACGCCAACCCGATCCTGCAGGCGATCGCCGATCCGCGCCAACAACAGCGCATGGCGATCAACCTGCGCCCGCCCTACGGCAATTTTGCGATCAAGATCGGCGACGAGGATGGGCCTGGCCGCGATGATCCTCTCCGTGCTGGCGGCGATCTGGCTCGGGCGGCGGGTCGCGCGTCCGGTCATCCGTATCGCCGGCGCAGCGGAGCAGATCGCCGCCTTCAAGCTCGACGAGGTGCCGGCCCTGCCGCCCTCGCGCATCCGCGAGCTCGACACCCAGGCCCGCGCCTTCAACGCCATGCTGGGCGGCCTGCGCTGGTTCGAGGCCTACGTGCCCAAACGCCTCGTCGAGCGGCTGATGAGCGGCGGCCAGGCCGGCGCCCTGCCCTCGGTCGAGCGCGACCTCACCATCATGTTCACCGATATCGCGGGCTATACGGGCATGAGCGAAGGCCGCGACGCCGACGATGTCGCGGCGTTCCTGAACGACCATTTCGGTCGGATCGCGGCCTGCATCGAGGCCGAGGACGGCACCGTCGACAAATTCATCGGCGATTCGGTCATGGCCTTCTGGGGTGCGCCCGACAAACAGAAGAACCGCGCCATCCGCGCCTGCCGCGCCGCGCTGGCGATCCGCAAGGCGGTCGAGGCGGACAACGTGGCGCGAAAGGCTGCCGGCAAGCCGCCGATCCGCATGCGCATCGGCCTTCATTCGGGCACGGTGACCGTGGGCAATATCGGCGCGCCCGGCCGCCTCAACTACACGATCGTCGGCGACGCGGTGAACGTGGCGAGCAGGATCGAAAGCCAGGGCCGGGATCATGCACTGGACGGCGAAACGGTCACGATTCTGATCAGCGGTGAGACCCGCGAGGACCTCGATACCAGCTTCAAGACCGAGCGGGTCGGCGAAGCGAGCGTCCGCGGCCGCACGGCACCGGTGGAGCTTTATCGTTTGGTCTGAGGGCGGCTGGTATGAACGCGGCGGGAGACGGTGGCCGCGACGCGGCGCACCGCCTCCGGCCATACCTGGCGCGCCGCCCCGAGCCCTACCTGGGCATGGATACCCAAGCCCGGGCGCGGGATGCGCGAATGACGACGCGGGCGCACTTTAGAGATTCAAAAAGATAGTCGGATTAGCCGTTGGCGAGCGCGCCGACGTTCTTGGCTTCCAGCCGGTCGGTCTGCGCCGTGATCGCGCGATTGCGCTCGGCGGCGATCTTCTGCGCGGTTTCCAGCGCCAGGCGCACGACGTTGCTGTCATCGTCCGCCGCGCCGGCATTGCTCAGCCGATCGGCGCGCTCGATGATCGCGTCCTCGTCCGCCTCCAGCGCTCTGCTTTCGTTCTTCAGCCGGTTTTCGGCGTCCGCCAGTCGCGTGTCGACATCGGCGTGGGAGAACTTGGGCGGCGCTTCCGCACCCTCAGCCTCGCCGGCCGCGGCAATCTGTTCCGTCGCTGACTTATCCGTGGCTGGGGGATCGCTCCGGGCGGGCTCCACGATGCGCTCGCCGCTCCGCTCCTCGAAGGCGCGGAGGCGCGCGCGCAACGATTCGCCCTCCTCCTCGGAAAGCTGATCGAGGGCGTCGCTCGCGAGCTGATCGCGCAGCTCGGCGACTTCCTCGAGCTTCTCGCGCAAGTCGCGCTTGGCCTGCTGGGTCCGCGATGCTTCGGCGCCGATATCGTCGACGATGTCGGCGAACTTCACGACATCGGAGGCATCGTCGCGCACCTCGACCTTGTCGACCGGATCACCAGCGGCCGGCCGGATCTTGTCGCGCAGCGCTCTGATGAGCTCGCGGTCGGTGGGTTGGACACCCTTTGCCGGACCTGTCGGCGCCGGGTGTACATGATTCGGGTTGATGGCCAGCCCTCAGGCGCCTCCTCAACGCACTTGTTTCCCCAATAACAGGTGCGAGTCTGGGGCAAAGAAATTATCGATTTCTTAGGTTTAGATAAAATTTTATTAAAATGAATCCGATATCTTCGACGTAAGAGCATCAGAGCTATGAAACAGATTACTCTTGGATCACAAGGGCTTCGCGTCCCGGCAATCGGTTTGGGCTGCATGGGAATGTCGGATTTTTACGGCTCCTCCTCGGAAGCTCAAAATCTCAGCGTTCTCGACCGGGCCGCGGACATCGGCTGCACGTTCTGGGATACGTCGGACATGTATGGCCCGTTCACGAACGAGGTCTTGTTGTCGAAGGCGCTCAAGGGCCGCCGCGAGCAAATCACCCTGGCAACCAAGTTCGGCGTATCCCGGGGCGCGGACGGCAGCTGGCAAGGCATCAAGGGAGGTGCCGATTACGTAAAGGCGTCTTGCGATGCCTCGCTGAAGCGGCTCGGGACGGATTACATCGATCTCTACTATCAGCATCGTCTGGATCCCGACACGCCGATCGAGGAAACGGTCGGCGCCTTGGCCGAGCTCGTGACGGCGGGGAAGGTCCGCTATATCGGGCTGTCGGAGGCGGACCCGGACACCATCGCCCGCGCCCACGCGGTTCATCCCGTCAGCGCGCTCCAGACCGAGTATTCCTTGTGGACGCGGGACGTCGAAGCCGACGTACTGCCGACCATTCAACGGCTTAACATTGGATTTGTGGCGTACAGCCCGCTGGGCCGAGGCTTCTTGTCCGGGGCCATCCGGTCACGAAGCGATCTGGACCCGGACGACTGGCGGCTGGAGAATCCGCGGTTCAGCGAGGAAGCGATCGCCACGAACGTCCGGTTGGCCGATGGTGCCGGGAAAATCGCTGAAGAGATCGGCGCCACGGCGGCGCAAGTCGCCTTGGCCTGGCTTCTGTCGCGCGATGTCCCCCTCGCCGCGATACCGGGACCACGGCGAATTGAGCGCCTGGAGGAAAACTGGGCGGCACAAGATATAACGCTACGCGCCGAACACCTGGACCGGCTTGCGTCCCTTATCGATCAGGGAGTGGTCGGCGACCGGTACTAATCCCGCGCGGAAAAGCGTACCACGCATACGTCATGCGGACGGCTCTCAGTAATCGAGCGTCAGAACGCCGTTCCGGACCGCATAGCCCTTGAGGCGCTTCAGAAAGCTCTGGCCGAGCAGGGAGCCGTTCATCGGCGCGCCGTTGACCGAGGCCGGCATGTCGTTGAGACGGAGCGGGCCCACGCGTAGCGAGCGCAGGGTGACCGGCGCCCCCCGCACGATGCCGTTGGCCGTGCTGTAGACGCGGGTATAGGAGAGCCGCCCCGGATCGAGCCCGACGCGGCGGGCATCGGCGGGCGAAAGCACGATGTCGCTGGCGCCGGTATCGACGAGGAAACGCACCGGCTCGCCGTTGACCTCCGCATCGATGAAGAAATGGCCGTTCGGCCCGGCGCGGACCGCGATCCGCCCCGGCTGGACGGCGATCGGGCTCGCCGGGGCCATCTCGCCCAGTATCCGGTTCTTTATGCCGCCGAGCTCGGTCCGGTAGCTGTAGCCCAGCACCAGGACCACCGCGATCACGACCCAGGCGAGGCCGGCCTTGGCGGCGAAACTGAGATTGGCGAGCATGCCCCGGCGGCTCATACCGCGAAGGCCGATGATCGAGCTGCCGACCAGCAGGCCTAGCAGCACGTAGTAGATCAGGTTTGCCTTCTCTCCCGGGCCGTCGAGGGCGCCAGGATAGTTGCTGATCAAATAGGCGATCAGCGCACCCAGGGCGGCAGCGAAGACCAGAAACCAGACGTAACCGGACCGCATCGTCATCCTCTCGCGAACAAGCCGGAACACCCGCTGCCGCGGCCCGATGGCCGCAACGCTTCGTTGAATATGCGTCTTCTTGAATATGGGGATGATCGGGCCGCCGCGCAGGGGCCCGATCAGGCGGGCCGCGCCTCAGGCGGGCGCGAGACCGAGCGCGCCCTTGACCTTCCCGGTCAACAGGCGGTGCTTCTTGGTGACCACCGGGCCCCATTGCGGCGCCTTGTTCACGAGATCGACCGTGACGGCCGCGCCATCACCCTCGCCCGCGGCCGAGACCCGCAGATAGGCGCCGTAATTCTTGATCGAGGTGGGCTCGTCGAGAAGCACCCGGTTCGCCGCAGTGTCGCTGAGAGCGACGCTGAGGCCCATCGCCGAGGCGGCTTCGGCGACCTTGGCGACCGCCGCCGCGGGCGCGAGCCCGACGCTGAAGGTCTCGCTGCGGGCGGCCGGCAGATCGAAGGAGGGCTTCTTCTTCGAGGCCATCCACCAGAACACGATGGCCATGCCCAGGCCGATGATGAGGCCAATGATTGCGCCCTGCAGCATGGGAGCCCCCCTTCTGGTGATCGTTCCGAGACGTCAGGCTTCGGTGCCGCCGACAGTAAGCTGGTCTATCTTAAGGGTCGGTTGACCGACGCCGACGGGCACGCCCTGGCCGTCCTTGCCGCAGGTGCCGACGCCGGGATCGAGCGCCATGTCGTTGCCGATCATCGAGACCTTGGTGAGCACGTCGGGGCCGTTGCCGATCAGGGTCGCGCCCTTGACCGGCGCGCCGATCTTGCCGTTCTCGACCATGTAGGCCTCCGAGGCGGAGAACACGAACTTGCCCGAGGTGATGTCGACCTGGCCGCCGCCGAAGTTGACGGCGTAGAGGCCCTTCTTGATCGACTTGATGATCTCCTCGCGCTCGTGCTCGCCCGACAGCATGTAGGTGTTGGTCATGCGCGGCATCGGCGAATGGGCGTAGCTCTCGCGCCGGCCGTTGCCGGTGGGCGCATCGCCCATGAGCCGCGCGTTCATGCGGTCCTGCATGTAGCCTTTGAGGATGCCGTCCTCGATCAGCACCGTGTGTGAGGACGGCGTGCCCTCGTCGTCGACGGTGAGCGAGCCGCGCCGGTCGGCGATGGTGCCGTCATCGACGACGGTGACGCCGGGGCTGGCGACGCGCTGGCCGCGGAGGCCGGCGAAGGCGGAGGTCTTCTTGCGGTTGAAGTCGCCCTCGAGGCCGTGTCCGATCGCCTCGTGCAGCAAGATGCCGGGCCAGCCGGGGCCGAGGACGACTTCCATCTCGCCCGCCGGCGCGGGGATCGACTCCAGGTTGACCAGGGCTTGGCGCAAGGCTTCGTCGGTCTGCGACTTCCAGCTCTCCGGATCGAGCCAGGTGTCGTAGAGCGCCCGGCCGCCGCGGCCTTCGGAGCCCGTCTCCATGCGGTCGCCGTCGGCCACCACAACCGAGACGTTCAAGCGGATCAGCGGACGCACATCGCCCGCCCGCTCGCCGCCGGCGCGCATGATCTGCACCGCCTGCCAGGAGGCGACGAGGGACGCCGAGACCTGACGCACTCGGTCGTCGAGGCCTCTTGCGTAGGCGTCGATATCGGCGAGCAGCTTCACCTTGGTCTCGAAATCGACCAGGCCGAGGGGGTTCAGGTCCGTGTAGAGCGTTTGATTGGTGCCCGGGGGCGGATCGGCGATGGTGCCGCCGGAGCCCGTGCGCACCGCCTCGACCGTGCCGGCGGCGCGCTTGATCGCGGCCTCGGAGAGCTCCGAGGAATGCGCATAGCCCGTCGCCTCGCCGGAGACGGCGCGCAGGCCGAAGCCCTGGGTCTGATCGAAATTGGCGCTCTTGAGATGGCCGTCGTCGAAGACGAGGGCCTCGGACTGGTTGTATTCGAGGAACAGCTCGCCGTCGTCGGCGCCGTTCAGCGCATCGCCGATGGTTCGCTCGACCTGGCTCCGGTTCATGCCCGTGCGCTCGAAGAACAGCTCGTCGGTCTGTGCCAGGTCGGTCATCGAAATGTCTCCAGGTCGGTGTGCTGATGAAGGCGGCGTGCTGAAGGTTTAGGTGGGGCGAGCGGACGGGGATCTCCAGTGCAAATCACCGGTCCAAAGTGGGCGCCTCGGCGATTTGGCGCGCGATTCGGCAATACCCACACAACGCCGACACTATGACCCGATGGAGCGTATGTGTCAGCCGTCGATCGCGCCCGCGCGATGTCCCTCCGACGGCGCTGCACACCCGCGGATGCAGACCCCCCGGAAACCCTCGGATTTTTGCGACATAAGGTCGCATAAATAACAGACGCATATTCACATGCGGGGAAAATCTTTAGATATCAAAGGACAAAGCACCACCCACTGACCCCTCGGTCTTGTTGTGTCGGGCGCACGCGATGGGCTAGTTTCATCCGAAGGCGGCGTCCGGTTGCGACGCAGCGCGGGGGCCGTGGGCAGTGCAAAGGCGTTCAACGCCGGCACTGGCACTCGGGGACGAAAGACGACGAACACGCATATGAACGGGACTTTCCTGCGACATGGCGCGCTTGCATGCGCCACGTTTGCCGCGTCGATGGCGGGCTTCGCCATGGGCGCGTTCGCCGAGGGCCGGAGCACGCCTTGGCAGATAGGATTGCAAGATCCTGCTACGCCGAGCATGGAGAACATCAACAGCTTCCATAACCTGCTGTTGGTGATCATCATCGCGATCACGATCTTCGTGACGCTGCTGATGCTCTACGTGATGGTGCGCTTCCGCGCCTCGCGGAACCCGACACCGTCGAAGACGACGCACAACACCTTCGTCGAGGTCGCCTGGACGATCGTTCCGATCATGATCCTGGTGCTGATCTCGGTCTTTTCCTTCCCGCTGCTCTACTTCATCGACCGGGTGCCCGAGGCTGAGGCGCGCGAGAAGGGCGCGCCGGTGATCACCGTCAAAGCGACGGCCTCGCAGTTCCAGTGGAACTACCAATACTTCAAGGTCAATACTGAAGGCACCGGGTTCAAATACGATAGCCAGCTGCTCTGCCGCACCAAGGCGGAGTGCGAGGACGCCAAGGACAGCAACGGCGGCAAGGTTCCCTTGCGCCTGCTCGACGTCGACAAGCGCATGGTGGTGCCGGTGGGCGCCTATGTGCGGATGCAGGTCACGGCGCTCGACGTGATCCACTCCTTCGCCGTGCCCTCCTTCGGCGTCAAGCTCGACGCCGTGCCGGGCCGGCTCAACGAGACCTGGTTCCGCGCCAAGCGCGAGGGGGTCTATTACGGCCAGTGCTCGGAGCTCTGCGGCGCGGGACACGGCTATATGCCCATCGCCATCGAGGTGATGTCGAAAGAGAAATACGACGCCTGGGTCGCCAAGGCCCTGGCGGATGACGTCTATGAAAAGATCAAGGCGGCGGGCAAGTAGCGCGACGAAGCGCGCGACGGCACCGCGAAGCGGCAAGGAACGGCAATGAGCGAAGCGGCGGTAGAGCATCACGAACACCACCCGACCGGATGGCGGCGGTTCCTCTTTTCGACGAACCACAAGGACATCGGCACGCTCTATTTAATCTATGCCGTCGTCGCCGGCCTCATCGGCGGCGCGATGTCGATCTGGTTCCGCCTCGAGCTGCAGCTTCCCGAAAGCCAGGGCATCGCCGAAGGGCATTTCTTCAACGTGCTGATCACCGGGCACGGGCTGCTGATGGTGTTCTTCATGGTCATGCCGGCCTTGATCGGCGGCTTCGGCAACTGGATCGTGCCGATCATGATCGGAGCGCCCGACATGGCGTTCCCGCGCATGAACAATATCAGCTTCTGGCTCCTGGTGCCGTCGCTGATCCTGCTGGTCGCCTCGATCTTCATGGGCGGCGCGGGCACGGGATGGACGGTCTATCCGCCCCTATCGAGTACGCCCGGCCATCAGGGGCCGGCGGTGGATCTTGCGATCTTCTCGCTGCACCTGGCCGGCGCCAGCTCGATCCTCGGCGCGATCAACTTCATCACCACGATCTTCAACATGCGTGCGCCGGGCATGACGCTGCACAAGATGCCGCTGTTCGTGTGGTCGGTGCTGGTGACCGCGTTCCTGCTGCTGATCTCGCTGCCGGTGCTGGCGGGCGCTATCACCATGCTGCTGACCGACCGTAACTTCGGCACCGCGTTCTTCCGTTCGGCCGCCGGCGGCGATCCGATCCTCTACCAGCATCTCTTCTGGTTCTTCGGCCACCCCGAGGTCTACATCCTGATCCTGCCGGGCTTCGGCATCATCAGCCAGGTCGTCTCGACCTTCTCCAAGAAGCCCGTCTTCGGCTATCTCGGCATGGCCTACGCGATGGTGTCGATCGGCTTCATCGGCTTCATCGTGTGGGCGCACCACATGTACACCGTCGGCCTCAACGTCAACACGCGCGCCTATTTCGTCGCCGCGACGATGGTCATCGCGGTGCCGACGGGGATCAAGATCTTCAGCTGGATCGCCACCATGTGGGGCGGCTCGATCTCGTTCAAGACGCCGATGCTGTTCGCGCTCGGCATGATCTTCCTCTTCACCATCGGCGGCGTCACCGGCGTGGTGCTGGCCAATGCCGGCGTCGACACCTCGCTGCACGACACCTACTACGTCGTCGGGCACTTCCACTACACGATGTCGATGGGAGCGCTGTTCTCGATCTTCGCGGGCTTCTACTACTGGTTCCCGAAGATCACCGGGCGGATGTATCCAGAGTTCATGGGCAAGATCCATTTCTGGATCACCTTCATCGGCGTGAACGTGACCTTCTTCCCGATGCATTTCTCCGGGCTGGCGGGCATGCCGCGGCGCATTCCGGACTATCCCGACGCCTATGCGGGCTGGAATTTGGTCGCCTCGTACGGCTCATATATCTCGGCCGCGGGCGCGGTGCTGTTCGTGCTGATCGTCTTCTATAGCCTCGCCGCCGGTAAACGCGCCGTCGACAATCCGTGGGGCGAGGGGGCGACGACGCTCGAATGGAAGACGACGTCGCCGCCGCCCTTCCACACTTATGATGAGCTGCCCCGTGTGCAGTAGGGCGATGAACGGCCGCGGGCGCAGTCGGGGCTAGCGGGGAGATCGCGCATGTCGGAGAGCTCGATCGATATCAGAGCGGATCGCGGCGTCGAGGCCTTCGCGGGTGCTTATGATCCGGCGAGCCTGGCCAGCGCGGGCGACTACTTCGCGCTCTTAAAGCCGCGGGTGATGTCGCTCGTCGTCTTCACCGGCTTCGTCGGGCTCTACCTTGCGCCAGTCAATGTTCACCCGGTGCTGGGCGCGGTGGCGGTGCTGTGCATCGCGGTGGCGGCCGGCGCCTCGGGCGCCATCAACATGTGGTACGAGCGCGATATCGACGCGATCATGACGCGGACGCGCAAGCGGCCGATCCCGGCGGGACGCATCGAGCCGGGCAATGCGCTCGGCTTCGGCGTCGTCCTGGCGGTGGGCGCGGTCTCGGTGATGGGGCTGGCGCTCAACTGGGTGGCGGCGGGCCTGCTCGCGCTCTCGATCGCCTTCTACGTTTTCGTCTACACGATCTGGCTGAAGCGGCGGACGCCCCAGAACATCGTGATCGGCGGGGCCGCGGGCGCCTTTCCACCGATGATCGGCTGGGCGGCGGCGACCGGCGATGTGAGCCTCGCCTCGCTGGCGCTCTTCGCCATCATCTTCATGTGGACGCCGCCGCATTTCTGGTCCCTCGCGCTCTACCGCTCCGACGATTACGCGCGCGCCGGGATCCCGATGCTGCCCGTGGTCGCCGGCAAGCCCGAGACGCGCCGGCATATCATGATCTATGCGGTGCTGCTGGTGCCGCTGACTGTGGCGCCCTACATGCTCGGCGTCTCGGGGCCGCTTTACCTGGGCGCGGCGCTGGTGCTGGGCGCGCTCTTCCTCGCCACTTCGGCGCGGGTCTGGCGGGATCACAGTGACCGGGCGGCGCGGTGCAACTTCCACGTCTCGATCCTCTATCTCTTCCTGCTCTTCGTCGCGCTGATCGCCGACCGGGCGGTGGTGAGCCTCGTCTGATCATGGCCAGCCGCGATCTCGCAGAGGAGAAGCCGGAGAGCTTGGCCGAATTGGCGCGGCGGCGCCTGCGCGGCCGCAACCTCGCGCTGTTGGGCCTGCTCGGCGGCATGGCGCTGCTGTTCTATCTGCTGACCTTCGTCATCCTCGGAGGCCAGAACTCGTGAGCGCCGCCCGATCCCATAAGACACATCAGTCACGACGGGGGAAACGAGCGGGCCGCAGCCACGTCCGCGTGGTTCTGCCCCTCATCTGCGTGCTCGCGGGAATGGGCACGCTGGTCTATTACTCCGTGCCCCTCTACCGCATCTTCTGTCAGGTGACCGGCTTCGGCGGCACGGTGCAGCGCGCGCAAGCGGCGCCCGGCAGCACCGGCACGCGGGTCTTCACCGTGCGCCTCGACGGCAGCGTCGACCGCAGGCTGCCCTGGGACTTCCGGCCGGTGACGGGCGAGGTCACGCTGCACGCCGGCGAGGAGCGCCTGGCCCATTTCCGCGCCCGCAACAAAGGCAAGCACGCGGTGACGGGCCGCGCGACCTTCAACGTCGCGCCGGCGAAGGCGGGCCAGTACTTCGTCAAGGTCGCCTGCTTCTGCTTCACCAAGCAGCGCCTCGAGGCCGGGCGCAGCGTCGACATGCCGGTCTCGTTCTACATCGACCCGGACATCCTCAAGGATCCAAACCTGAAGGACGTGCGCACGATCACGCTGTCCTACACCTTCTACCGTGCCGGTGGCGCGAGCGCCGAGGCGGCGACGCGCGCGAACGGCGTCAAGTCGGCAGCCCTCAAGCGATAGCCTCAAGAGATAGATAGAGAATGAGCGAAGCCAAGCATCCCTATCATTTGGTCGACCCGAGCCCGTGGCCGCTGATGGGCGCCTTCTCCGGACTGGTGCTGCTCGGCGGCGCCGTGATGTTCATGCACGAGCTCTCGCTCTTCAGCATTCCGGGCGCCTGGTGGATGGGCGCAGGTGGCCTGCTCGTGCTGGCGACGATGTATTTCTGGTGGCGCGACGTGATCCGGGAAGGCGAGTTTGGCGGCTTCCACACGCCGGTGGTGCAGCTCGGCCTGCGCTACGGCATGGCGCTCTTCATCGCCTCGGAGGTGATGTTCTTCGCCGCGTTCTTCTGGGCCTATTTCGACGTGAGCCTGTTCCCCCACGAAGCCGCGCAGTACGCCCGCGTGCAGGCCAACGGCGGCACCTGGCCGCCCAAGGGGCTGACCGTCTTCAATCCCTGGGGCATTCCCTTCCTCAACACGCTGATCCTGCTGACCTCGGGCGTGACGCTGACCTGGGCGCACCACGAGTTGCGCGAGGGCAACCGCAAGGCCTTCCTGCAGGGCCTTGGCCTGACGATCCTCCTCGGCATCTGCTTCACCTCGTTGCAGGCTTACGAATATGCCTCGGCGCCGTTCCACTTCCGCGCCATCGTCGACGGCGAGGTGGTGAAGGGCGGCTCGGTCTACACCTCGACCTTCTTCATGGCGACCGGCTTCCACGGCTTCCACGTGATCGTGGGCACGCTGTTCCTGATCGTCTGCTTCTTCCGCGGCACGCGCGGCCATTTCACGCCGGACCACCATTTCGGCTTGGAGGCGGCGGCCTGGTATTGGCACTTCGTCGACGTCGTCTGGCTGTTCCT
>JARRKQ010000090.1:0-16822 GCA_037387885.1 Alphaproteobacteria bacterium
CGATCAGCGTGGCGGTGCGGTTGATCTCGCGGATCAGCTCGGCGGTGCGCGCGACCTCGTCGTGGGTCATGCCGGCGGCCGGCTCGTCGAGCAGCACCAGCCACGGCTGGGCGGCGATCACCATGCCGAGCTCGACCCATTGGCGCTGGCCGTGGGCGAGCAAGCCGACGACGTCGCCCCTGATGTCGCCGAGCTGCAGCCGCTCGATGGTCTCCGCCGTCAGCACCCGCGCGCGGTGAGTGGGATGCCAGCGCCGCGCCGCGAGCCAGACGTTCTCCTCCGCGGTGAGGCCGTCGAAGACGTTCGGCACCTGCGTCTTGATGCCCACCCCGAGCCGCGCAATCTCATGCGGCTGGCGGCCGTTCACGGTGAAGTCGCGGATCACCACGCTGCCCTCGCTCGGCACGAGCTGGCCGGTCAGGCATTTGAAGAAGGTGCTCTTGCCCGCGCCGTTGGGGCCGATGAGGCAGCGCAGCTCGTTCTCCCAGAGCGTGAAGTTGACGTGATCGACCGCCGCCACGCCACCGAAGTGCATGGACAGATCCCGGCTCTCTACGACGACTTCGCTGCTAATGTGTCGCCTCCTTCGCCGGCCGCGCAAACTTCCGCAACCGCAGCCGCTTTTCCTTGCGTAGCGAGGCGCGGCGGCTGAGGCCGCGTTCCCACAGGCGGATCACCTCGGGCACGATGCCGCGCGGCACCGCCAGCACGAAGAGAATGAGGATGGCGCCTAGCACAAGGTTGTTGTTGACCACCTGTTGCGTTCCTAACCACGAGATCAGGTAGAAAAGCCCGAATGCGCCCAGGATCGGCCCGATCAGCGTGCCCCGCCCGCCGACGATCACCCAGATGATGGTGAGCGAGGTGTTGTAGAGGCTGAAGACGTCGGGAGTGACGCGGCCCACGCCGTTCACGAAGAGGATGCCAGCAACGCCCGCAAGCCCGCCGCTGATCGCGAAGAGGCCGAGCTTGTAAGCGCGCACGTCGTAGCCGAGCAGCTCCGCGCGCAGCTCGTTCTCGCGGATCGCCTGCGCCACCCGCCCGAAATGGGTCTGGGTCAGCCAGACGCAGAAGAAATAGGCGAGGATCAGCACCGCCATCGCGACGTAGAAGACGTCCTCGGGCAGCAGCGCGACCGAGACGTCCCCCGGCAGGTTGATCGGCGGCGAGGTGATGCCGTTGAAGCCGCCGAGCAGCGACTTGCCGATCTTGTATTCGGGCCCCGAGGTGCGGCGCATCAGGTTGTAGAGGATCAATGTGACCGTAAGCGTGATGACCGCGAGATAGACGTCGCTCACCCGCCCGTAGAACATGACGTAGCCGATGACGGCGGCGAAGGTGGCGGCGACCAGGATCGCCACGACGATCGCCCAACTCGTGCCGCCGAAATTGATCGCCGCGACGGTGTAGGCGTAAGCGCCGATGCCGAAGAAAGCGGTCTGGCCGAAGCACAGAATGCCGCCATAGCCCCAGATGAGACCCAGGCTGAGCGCCAGCACCGCGAGCGCGATGGCCGTTGTGAGGTTGATGATCGCGAAGAGCTCGAAGACCTGCGGGCCGAAGGCGAGGAAGAGCACGCCAACGACCCCGACTGCGATGCGCCAGCGAAGGAGCCGCTTGCCGTTCACAGGCTCTTCCGGAAGATGCGCCCGGTGATGCCCTGGGGCATCAGCCGGAGGAGGACGATCGCGCAGAGGAGCAGCGCCACCTCGCCAATGGTGGGTCCGGTGACATAGCTCGCCACGCCGTTGACCACGCCGAGCAGCGCCGAAGCCGAGGCCGTGCCGGCAAGGATCGCCGTACCCCCGCTGATCACGGTGATGAAGGCCTTGGCGATGTAGGCCGCGCCGATCGTCGGCAGTACACCGGTGACGGGCGCAAGCAGCCCGCCCGCGAGACCCGAGACCGCAGCACCCAGGCCGAAGGTCGTCGCATAAACGCGCGAGGTCGAGACGCCGAGCGTCGAGGCGATGTCGGCGAGCTGCATGGTCCCGCGCGCAACGAGGCCGAGCTTGGTGTAGCGCAAGACGGCGAACACCGCCGCCGCCAGCAGGATCGCCATGACGATGAGGAAGATCTCGTAGCCGCTCGAGCTGTAGGCGCCGATGCGGACCGCGCCAATGGGCGGCGAGATCGTGGTCGCGGTCTGGGCACCGAAGATCGTGGTGATGAGCCCGATGAAGAGCAGACTGAGCCCCCAGGTCGCCAGCAGCGTGTCGACCATGCGTCCGTAGAGGAAGCGGATCAGCAGCCGCTCCACGATCACGCCGATGACGCCGACCACCAGCGGCGCCAAGATCAACATGGCGATCCACAAATTGACGCCGTTGTTGGTGGCGATCACCACGGTGTAACCGCCCAGCATCAGGAACTCGCCATGGGCCAGGTTGATGACGCGCATCATCCCGAAGATGATCGCCAGCCCCATGCTGATCAGCACCAGGTTGGCGACGCCGTAGAGGATCTGAAGCGCGAGCGCGACGGACTGGTCCACGGGGGCTACCTACCCTTTCCTAACGTCATTTACAGTCTTGCGGAGCGGCGTCGGTTCACCACCCGGTGAAACCAGCGGCCGCCCTCCTCCGAGACCAGAGGAGGGCGCAACGGTCGGGCCGCGCTGGACGACTGCGGCCGCTATTTGATCCCCGCGGCCTTGAGGCCGTTCTCGAAGTAGAACTTCGACTGATTGGGGTTCTTGATGAGGTCGCAGACGAGCAGCGTGTCCGACGGCGGCTGCTGTTTGTGGGTCTCCAGGATCTTGTATTTCTGGTCCTTGAGCTCCGCCAGATAGACGTTCTGCAGCGCGTGGTGCGTGCGCGGCTCGATCGCGACCTTACCGCTCGGCCCCTCGTAGGAGACCGGCGCCTCGAGCGCCTCGATCACCTTCATGCGGTCGAGCGAGCCCGCCTTCTTCACGCCCTCGGCCCAGAGATAGACGGCCTCGTAGTTGCGCGCGGCGAGCTCGTTGAGGTCGGACGCCTTGGCGCCATACTTAGCCTTGAAGCGCTTGACGAAGTCCTTGTTGGCCGGCGTGTCGATCTCCTGGAAGTAACTGTAGGCGACGATCATGCCGTTGCCTTCCTCGGCGGAGATAAGCTTGTGTTCGTTGCCGACGCCGAAGGTGGTCGAGGCGATGGGCACGTTCTTGTTCATGCCCGCCGAGGCGTATTGGCGGTAGAAGGAAACATGCGCGCCGCCGACCAGCGCCGACATGACGAGGTCGGGCTTGGCCGCCTGGATCTTCTGGATCGTCGGCCCGAAATTGGTGACGTTGAGCGGGAAGAACTCGGTCGCAACCGTCTGGCCGCCATTGTCGCGCACGTAGCGCTGGACCCACTGGGCGGTGATCTGGCCATAGTTGTAGTCGGCCGCCACGATGTAGACCTTCTTGCCCCACTTCTTCATCACGTGCGGCACCAGCTTCTCGACCGTCTGGGCGGGCGTCGAGCCGGTGCAGAAGGTGTTGCGGTCGCACACCCCGCCTTCGTAGAGCACGTTGTAGAAGTAGAGCGTCTTGAAGCGATTGAGCGTCGGCCGGATCGCCTCGCGCGAGGCCGACGTGATGCCGGCATGGACGACATGCGCGTGGTCGCGCGCCGCGGCTTGCGTCGCATACTGCGTGTAGAACTGGATGTTCGATTGCGGGTCGTAGACTTTGAGGTCGATCTGCTTGCCGAGCACGCCGCCCGCCTTGTTGATCTCCTCCACGGCCATCTTCATCGTGTCGACCATCGGCTTGCCGTAGATGTCGAGGCCGCCCGACTGGTCGAGGATGCCGACCATCTTGATGTTGTTCGCCGCCGCGTTCGCGCGGCCGACGATCGCGGGTGCTGCAAGCGCAAGCGCTGCCGTGGATGCGCCCTGAAGGAATTTTCTGCGGTCGACGTTCATGGTCCCAACTCCTCGTTCGTGACTGTTTCTGGCCAATGCCCGATTGGCGCCGTTACTGCTTTTCGCCTCCGCTCTCGGAGGCGCCCCCGGTATCCGCGGCATCGTCGCTGAACTCCGCCTCGCCGTCGCCGTTCGCCCGCTCGGTGACCGACGTTGCAAGGCCGTCGAGCCCGTCGGCGATGTTGAGGCCGACCTGCTCGCCGAGCTTGCGCACCGCCGGAAGCTGCAGCGCCATCGCGAGTATGCCATCGACGACCTGATTGACCACCGCCCGATCGCCGCCGCCATTGGCGCTCCCGTTCGCATGACCGTTGGCACCGCCGTTGCCCCCGCCATTTCCGAAGCCGGTGATGTGGTTGATGCGGATGCTGTCGATCTTTTCCGCCGGCCGCATCATCTCGCCGACAACCTCGGGCAGCGTCTTCAGGCGCGCGAGGTCGAGCTTGAGGCCGATCAGCTCCTCGCTCTGCGAGTTCTCCGCATCGATCAGCGCCGCTTCGCCCTGCGCCCTGGCGAGCTGCTCGGTCTTGTTCGCCCGGGCGCGGATCGTGGTCGCATTGGCCTCAGCGTTCGCCATCGCGAGGATCGTGCCGGTCTCGCTGCGCACGCGGGTGTCGTCCACTTCGGCCTGCTCGGCGGCGCGTATGAGAGCCAACGCCTTCTCGCGCTCGACGATGGCGGTCTCGCGCGCGGTCTCGACCTGCTCCTGCGCGGCGATCTCCTCGGCCTTCGCCTTGTGCGCTGCCGCCTCGGCATGGGCTTCCTCGCTACGCTTGGCGGCGAGCTTGATCTCGACGTCGTGCTTCACCGTCTCGCTCGCAAGATTGGCCTCGAGCTCGTTGGCGCGAAGCGAGCGGTCGCGCTCGATCTCGGCGGCGCGGACCTCGCGGTCGCGGTTGATACGCGCCTGCTCGCGCCGTTCTTCGGCCGCCGCCTGGCGCTCGGCGACCTCGGCGTCACTCATCGCCCGGTGTGTCTCGATCTGCTCGAGCTGGGCGATCTGCGCTTCCTGTTCTTCCTGCTCGATGATGAGCCGGCGCTTGGTGGCGTCGAGCTGGCTTTGGCGCACCGAGGTCTCGGCGTCGGCCTCGATGGCGGCGCGCTCTTTCTTGTTGGTGGCGATGATCTCAGCCAGGCGGCGCATGCCGAGGGCGTTGAAGGCGTTGTTCTCGTCGAGGGCGTGGAACGGCGTCTGGTCGAGGCGCGTCAGCGACACCGACTCGAGCACCAAACCGTTCTGCGCCAGATTGTCCTCGAGCGCCTGCGACACCTCGCCGACATACTGGCCGCGGCCGTCCTGGAGGCTGTCCATGGTGTAACGCGCGGCAACCGCGAGCATCGCATCGACCAGCCGGCCTTGCAGGATCTCGGCGAGCTCGGCGGCGCGAAACGACTTTCCGCCGAGCGCCTGGGCCGCCGTCGCCACGCCCTTTTCGGTCGATTGGACGCGCACGTAGAACTCGGCGGAGGCGTCGACGCGCAGGCGGTCGAGGGTGATCATCGAGCGCTCGCCCACGCGCTCGATCTCCAGCCGCGTCGTCTTCATATTGACGTCGGAGACCTTGTGCAGGAACGGCAGGGCCAGACAGCCGCCATCGAGCACGACCTTCTGGCCGCCGGCGCCGGTTCGCACCAGGGCGATCTCGCGCGTCGCTTTCTTGTAAAAGCGATTGAGGAACAAGATCGCCAGGATGATGGCGATAACAAGGATGACAATCGCGACGAACCAGACCAACGCCCCGTCCCTCCGCCGGCCATCGCGTCCGGGTGCCCCAATTACCGAAGCGCCCGTCGCTCGCCGGTCTCAGTTCGGCTCCTCGCGCGCCCCGGCCGCTGCCCCGGCCCGGGCCGCTGAAGCCCTTGTGATACCAACGTTATCGAATGATTGTTTTCCTCGTCAAATAAAAACTTTCCAATTCAAGCTTTTCGGATTGGATTAATTCGGCCAGCCACGGCCGCGAAAACGATACGTCTCAGCGCGCGCCGAGCTCGGTGACGATGTCGAAGCGGTTGCCTTTGGCCTCGGCGAGGAAGATTGGCGCCTTGACGCGCCGGTCCGTACCGAAGAGCGCCTCGCGCACGCCGCCATAGGCGATCGTCCGATCGAGGCGGCGCCAGTCGTCGCTCTGGGCGAGCAGCGCGCTCAGGAAATGCATGCCCTCGTAGAGCGATTCGCCGAGCGCGTTCAGCATCGGCGCACCTTCGCCGAGGCGCCCGTAATACCGCTCCTTGAAACCGCCGTTGCGGCGCGTGCCCATATTGGCGAAATAGCCTGCGGCGGCGAACAGCCCGTCTGTGTTCTGGCTGCCGATACCCAGAAGCACGTTCTCCTCGACGGCGCAGGAAAAGCGCAGGATACGTTCGCTCATGCCCCGCCGCCCGAAGGCGCGGTTGAAATCGACCGCGTCCTGGCCGACCAGTGAGACCAGCACCGCGTCGGGCTTGAGCCCCTCGATCCAATCGAGCACGCCCTCAAAGTCCTGCTGCTCGAAGGGGAGATAGCGCTCGCCCGCCACCTCGCCGTGATGGTCAGCTAAGAAGTCACGCGCCAAGGCGTGGGTCTGCCACGGCCAGATGTAGTCGTTGCCGAGCAGCACCCAGCGCCGCACGCGGTAGCGCTCGGCGAGCCAGGTCATCGCGGGAAACAGCTGATCGCCGGGCGTCTCGCCGATCGCATAAACGCCGGGCGAACGCTCGCCGCCCTCGTAGAGCGGCGTGTAGACGTAAGGGATGACGCCGCCGATGGTGCGCACGAGCGACTCGCGCACGGCTGAGATATGCATGCCGACGACGGCATCGATCTCGCCGGTCTCGGCGAGGAAGGCGGCGCGCGCGGCCGTCTCGTCGGGATCAGCGCCGGCGTCCTCGATCCGCAGCGCCACTTCCAGGCCGAGAATACCGCCCGCCTCGTTGATCTCATGCGCCGCAAGGGTGGCACAACTCCGGCAGGATGGCCCCCAGATGCCCGCCGCGCCTTCGGTTGGGATGAAGATCCCGACATTGAGGCGCCGCGCGTCGTGCCGCACGAGCCCCGCGCCGCGCGCGGACATAACCCCGTGCGCGCCTGCACCGAATGCCTTTGCCGCCAGCAACCCCTGCCGCCGTTCCCCGAGGGCTCGTGCCAACATATCCTGCAACCCGTTGTTTTCCGGGCTCTCTGACGACAACTGTGCGGGCAGCGAGCAGTGAAAGCAACAAAAATGCTGCACCTGCGTAATGCTGCTGACGGCGCATACCGGCCGAATGTTTTCCTCGGCAAATAACTTGTGGCCATCGCGCGACCGCCTTATATGTCGCGGCGGGAAACGCCAGCCTGAAGAAAGCCAACAAAAGATGACGGACGAACCGTACGCGGATCAGCTTCCCTATCTCCTCGCGCAGGCGAATCGGCATGTGCACGGCGACCTCCAGGGCCTGCTCAAGGCGAAGGGGATACCGGTGGAGCAATGGCGCATCCTGCAGGTCCTCAGCGACCGCCGCGGCCGCTCGATGGGCGAGCTCGCCAAGGCGGTGCTGATGAACCACCCGGCGCTGACCAAGACCATCGACCGCATGATCACGCGCGCCCTGGTCCACCGCCGCCATGACCCGGAGGACAACCGCCGCGTGCTCGTCCACATCTCGGAGTTCGGCTCCGAGCTGGTCGCGCAGTGCGATGAGCGGATCGCGAGCTACGAGGACCAGCTCGCCGAGCGGCTCGGTCCCCGTAACGCCGCGCAGCTGCGCAGGCTCCTCCACACATTGGTCGCCGAGGCAGGCTAAGCGTCATCGCACCGTGACTCGTTAGATTGTCGACTGTCGTCATGCGTGATGCATTCCGCGGTAGGCCGGCCGGCACCGGAGCGGTGATGCACCGCGTCATGCTCTTATGTCCGGAACTGGCTATAAGCGGACGCCCTCGTTGCCGAAGAGCACGTCCGCTCTACGCCAAAAAGCGGACATCACAAGCGTCACGGACTATGTCCATTTATGGCCCGAAAGAGACATCCCAAGATTCTGGAGATACACTCCCTCGCGGCCCATGCTCAGTAGCGAGTGGCTGACGGGTCGTCGATGAGGTCGGCGGTCAGACAGTGCACTGGAATACCATATGGCGAAGATTATCGCGGTGCCCGAAGGCACCCATTTTGAGTCAAATGAAGGCGACACGTTGCTCGAAGCGGCGTTGCGCGCCGGATTGCCGTTAGCTCATGCTTGTGGCGGTCGAGCCAAATGTTCGACATGTCGGGTTTGGGTCCTTGAAGGGCTCAGTGCTTGCCCGGCCCGGAACGAAGCAGAGCAAGACATGGCCCAGCGACTAGGGTTGGGCGACGAGGTGCGACTTGCCTGCCAGTTGAAGCCCGCCGGGGATCTGCGCGTGCGCCGGCTTGTTCTTGACGAAATTGATCTTGCGATAAGCAGCCAACTCGATCGTTCATCACAAACGCGTGTGGGCGAAATCCGCAACGTGACGGTTTTCTTCAGCGACGTTGTGGGCTTCACCTCAATCTCAGAGACGTTGCTGCCCTATGACGTCATGTACCTGCTGAACCGTTATTTCGTTCAAGCTGGCGACATTATCGAAGGCAACGGCGGTTATGTTGATAAGTTCATCGGCGACGGATTGATGGCGGTATTTGGTGTTGAGGGCGAAAAGGATGCGCCAATTCGAGCTGTCAATGCTGCCCTGCAGACGCTCGCGGCCATCGATCGTATGAAGCCATTCGTTGCGGCAATGTACGATATCGACTTCGATATCCGCATCGGGCTGCACTACGGTGAGGCGGTGCTTGGCTCCGTCGGATCCCGCGGCAACGAGCGTCTGACCGCGATAGGCGATGTCGTCAACGTTGCCAGCCGCGTTGAAGCCGCGAACAAAGAGGCCGGTACCCGCTTTCTGATTTCGGAGGCCCTCCATCGCTTAGTCGAGGACCAAGTGGAAACGCTCGACTTCGTCCGTACGCGATTGCCCGGTACGAGCGAGCGCATTTCGCTTTACGAAATCGGAAGCTTGAAGCCCGAGGTTGAGTCGGTCCTAAACGAACGGGCTGTTCAAGAAACGGAAAGGTATGCGGGCCGCGAATGGCTGCGTGCGTTACCTGCGGACGAGTTGGCGATAGGCGAGCATCGCCTCCTCGATTTTGAGAAATGCGACGTCGTCGTCCATCGTGGGCCAAATGGCTACGTTGCCTTCAACAACGCTTGCCCTCACATGCGGTTGCCGTTCTATGACCGAACGAAGCCCGGCCCGGAGTTCAACGATTTTGTGCCGCCTGGGAGCAGCGAGGTAACTGACGGCTTTGGTGTCGTCTGCCGTTGGCATGGCAGTTGTTACGATCTGCAGACGGGTGAGATCCGCGAATGGTGTCCTTTCCTTGGTGAGGACGGATCGACGGAGAAAATGCCGTTTCTAGGCGACATTTCAAAAAACCGTGCGTCGCTAGAGGTCTTTCAATGCCGCGTCTCCGACGGGCAGCTCTGGGTTTGCGTAGACTAGAAACGGCGTCAATGGCTTTTAGGCCCAACTCGGCCAGCGAGAAGTGGGTTCGTAATCGGAAGCTATTGCCCGGCCGCTCTCCGCATCGGATATGTCCGCTTGTGGCTATAAGCGGACATTCCACGGGCCAGCGATGATGTCCGCTTGCGAGGGCAAAGCGGACCTAGTTTAGCGGCTCATCGTCTCGGTCGCTTGTGCTTACGTTTGGACTTCGTCTTCCGCTTCTTCCGGCCCCAAATTCCAAACCCAACAATGCCGAGCACGACAACAACTACGATTGGCAGAATTGCGCCGAACGAGCCCTGCACGATATCCACCTCCCTCTACCCTAGACTATAGAGACCTGAGGGCGCGGCAACGGCCTCTAGAAATCTTTCGGCCCCTGAATGAGCGTATGCCCTTCGCCGGCGCCGAGCATCATGTATTGAGCGGCCTCGCAGGGATGGCCTTGCGTCGCTAGCGGTCCAGCCGCACCATTCTTGACCAACCGAAAACCATGTAATCTAGATATCCCGTGACGGCTCCAGGAGGCGTCGGGCGATGCTCAGGACACTAGCCCTTGCTGCATTGCTGCCGTTGGCGGCACTGCCGGTTTCGGCTGGGCTTTAAGCATTCAAACCGTGACGGAAAGCCGCGACAGGGTACCCACCTGGATTGGCCGCCTTCTCTGCCAGTTCGGCTTCCACGACTACCAGCTCATTGAAGTTGTCGGCTCCTTTGGAGCAAGTGGCGAAGTGCAAAAGGTGGAATGTCGGCGTTGCGGATACGCTACGACGCGTTCAAGGTGAAACTGTTTTCCGGTCCGCAATATTGAATCATGCGTCCGCCCAACAGATACGAATTGAAACCTAAGCCTGAGCGCGAGCATGAGCGGAAGCGTCGTCCGTGCCTGAAGTGTCGCAAATTGTTTATGAGCGACTGGCCGGGTGAGCGCATTTGCCCGCAATGCAAAAGAACAGAAGACTGGCGCGATGGGATTGATTGGTATTCTGAATAAGCCCTATCAAGATGACGGCCAGCCAACCGGTCTGTCTGAGCAAATGACGGGTCTGACATGACCGCTGTTGGCTATGAGCGGACATCTTCGATGCTGACCGGCGCATCTGCTTTCCGCCCCAAAGCGGTCATCGCTGGCGTCATGATCAATGACTGCTTCTGACCCAAAGCGGGCATGGACTTGAGATGGCGGCGGGTGCGGAAGGCCAACCGACAGCGACATGGGTGGAAGGACCTGATCGACCGTTTGGGCGCAACGCTCGTTCTCTATATGCTGCCAAAGCGCAGTGGAGCGGCAGCTCGGCACCACGCGAGGAACAATGACCGACGGCGCGTCAATCTACCGAACCGCAGCCCATTGGGGCGCATACGATGCATCCGTCGTCGATGGCCGCCTGACGGCACTGCGGCCGATTTCAAGCGACCCAGACCCGTCGCCGATTGGGCCCGGCATGGTGCAGGCGATTGACGACGTGGTGCGGATCCGCGAGCCCATGATCCGCAAGGACTGGCTGGAAATGGGCCCCGCGAAGCGTGCTGGCGGCCGCGGCCGCGGCCCCTTCCTTGCGGTCTCATGGGAGCGCGCACTCGCTTTGGTGGCCGGGGAAATCGACCGCATTCGAGACGCCTTCGGCAACGAAGCCATTTTCGCCGGTTCCTACGGCTGGGCAAGCGCCGGGCGCTTCCACCACGCGCTGAGCCAGATCCACCGCTTCATGGCCATGGCCGGCGGCTACACGGACAGCCGCGATACGTACAGCCTCGCCGCCGCCGATGTCGTTCTACCGCAGCCTCGCCGCCGCCGATGTCGTTCTACCGCACATCCTCGGCATCGATATGTGGCAGTTCATGGGCCAGGCGACCTCTTTCGAGACCATCATCGAACACGGCGAGCTTGTGGTTATGTTCGGCGGCATCCCGATGAAGAACGCCCAGGTCTAGGGCGGCGGCACGGGGCGGCATTGGCTGGCCGATGCGTTGCGGGCCGCGCGGGACCGCGGCGTAGAGTTCGTCAATATCGGGCCGAACCGCGCCGACGCCGCCGATTTTCTTGATGCCGAATGGCTTGCCTGCCGGCCTAGCACCGACACCGCGGTGATGCTCGGTCTTGCCCACACGCTGGTCGCGGAAGATCTCCACGATAGCGAATTCGTTCGTCGCTGCACCGTCGGCTTTGAACGGTTCTCCGACTACCTGATGGGCGCCGCCGACGGCATGCCGAAGGACGCCGACTGGGCGGCCGCAATCACAGGCATCGAGCCGGACACGATCCGCACGCTCGCACGGCGAATGGCGGCGGCGCGTACGATGCTAAACTTGAGCTGGTCCGTGCAACGCATCGATCACGGCGAGCAGAGCTTTTGGTCGGGTGTCGCTTTGGCCGCCTTGATCGGGCAAGTCGGCTTGCCGGGTGGCGGCATCTCGTTCGGCTATGGCGCGGTTAATACGATCGGTCGGGCCAGCCGCCGGCCATGGCCATGAAGCGGTGGATCTGGCTCAGCGCGTGGTGGAAGCGCCCGGCGCTCCCAATCCGGTCGCTACCTTCATTCCGGTTGCGCGCATCGCCGACATGCTGCTCAACCCTGGAGCGGAGATCGACTATGACGGCCAGCGGTTGAGCTATCCCGAAGTGCGGATGGTCTACTAGGCGGGCGGCAATCCGTTCCACCATCATCAAGACCTTAACCGCCTGGTCGAAGCCTGGCAGCGTCCCGAAACGGTGGTCGTGCATGAGTCCTGGTGGAACGCCACCGCGCGACATGCCGATATCGTGCTTCCCGTCGCGACAACGTTGGAGCGTAACGATATCGGCTGCTCGCGCAGCGACCATTACATCTTCGCTATGCAGCGGGCGATTGCGCCTGTCGGCAAGTCACGCATCGACTATACGATCTTCTCCGACCTTGCCACGCGGCTGGGCTTTGTTGAACGCTTCACCGAGGGGCGGGACGAAGGAGAGTGGTTGCGCCATATTTACGACCGGTTTCGGCAGGGCGCCGCCGAGCACGGAATCGAAACGCCGTCATTCGACGACTTCTGGGAAGCGGGCGAGATCGAGGCGCCCCGGCCGCCGCCTCAGGTGCTATTCGATCGGTTTCGCGACGATCCCGAGGCGCACCCGCTCAAAACGCCGTCGGGCCGCATCGAGCTCTTCTCCGACAAGATCGCGAGCTTCGGCTATGACGACTGCCGAGGCCATCCTATTTGGCTGGAACCCGCCGAGTGGTTGGGCGCGCCGGCGGCCGAGCGGTTTCCGCTGCACCTCATCTCTAACCAACCGAAGACCCGTCTGCACAGCCAGTATGACAATGGCGGCTATAGCCAGAGCGAGAAGGTTAAGGGCCGCGAGCCGCTCGTCCTCAATTCTGTTGATGCGAACGCCCGCAACATCGAGGACGGCGATCTGGTGAGGGTTTTCAACGATCGGGGTGCTTGCTTGGCGGGCGCGGTGGTGAGCGACGCGATCATGCCAGGTGTTGTTCAGCTTCCGACCGGCGCCTGGTACGATCCGGCAGAGCCGGGCAAGGCCGGCTCCCTCGAGCTCCACGGCAATCCGAACGTTCTGACCCTGGATAAGGGGACTTCGAAGCTCGCCCAAGGCCCGTCGGCGCAATCAGCGCTGGTCGAAGTTGAGCGCTTCGACGGCGTGGCGCCGCCGGTGACAGTATTCGGGCCTCCGACTGTCGTGCGCGAGTAATAGCGCGAGTTCGGAACGCTGCGCGATGTCCGATGACGAGCTTCCTCCGATCCTGGCCGGGAAGCGCTATGCGGCGCCCTCAGCTTTCACGCCGGAAAGCTTGTTGCGCGAAGCACGGCGGCAGAAGTCCGCATTGCCCCAGGCGGTACCGGATATCTGCCTGCTCGATCCCGATGGTGACATCGTTCGCCAATTGACCGCGGACGGACGGGCGCGGCGCCACGATGGCTGGGTTTGCTACCACACCGATCTGTACGTGTTCGAAGCCGAGGGCATGACCTTCGGCGTCGTCGGCTACGCGGTCGGCGCATCGTTCGCCGTCCTCGTAGGCGAGGAGCTGTACGCTTCAGGGTGCGAACTCCTGATCAGCGTTACCTCGTCAGGACAGCTCAAGCCGGTGCAGGCGCCCCCTTACTTCGTGTTGATCGACCGGGCGCTCCGCGACGAGGGAACGAGTTATCACTATCTGCCGCCGTCGGCTTTCAGTCATGCGCCCGAATCCCTGATCGGCGCACTTGAAGGGGCCTTCGATGATCTCGACGTCCGGGTGCTGCGGGGCGCGACATGGACCACTGATGCCCCGTTCCGCGAAACCGATGACGCCATCGCCGCCATGCGTGCGCGCGGCCTGCTGGCGGTCGAAATGGAGGCTGCCGCGCTTTATGCGTTTGCAAAGGCGCGAAACAAATCGGTGGTCTGCTTCGCCCATGTGACGAACCAGATGGTGAAGATCGCTGGCGACTTCGAGAAAGGCCAGGCCGATGGGACCATCGATGCCCTCAATATCGTGGCCAGAACGGCCAAGCGCCTCGTCTCGGGTGCCTAACAACGTCCTGAACGAATGGGGCAAGGGAACACGAAGGGGTCACCCCAGCCAGGCGCGCGTTCTCTGGACGGGCATTTTCGCTACCACTTCGTTTCCCTGATCCCGCGTTCCATTTCCCTGTTATGGCTAAAAAATTCCCTGTTCCACCGAGCAGGGAATTCTCACGGATTCTCCAGGGTATCTGCCGTATTTCGATAGTTCAAATAGCCCAATCAGCCCCTCTACAGCGATTTTTCCCTGTATTTTCCCTGCCTATCAGGGAAATGGTGTGGCTCCTCCCATGCCAGCACCTTCTTCGCCATTCAGACCGCCTTCGAGACGGCCGGGATCGAATTCATCGATGAGAACGGCGGCGGTGCAGGACTGCGATTTAGAGATCACGTTTAGTGCCGGCTCCGGCACTCTAAGCGGTGCATACATGTATGTCCGCATTGCGGGTGGAAGCGGACACTGTCGGGGGCTATGCCGATGTCTGCATCTGCCCCTAGGTGGACAGTGTTGGTTCCTGCTCGCTGGAGACATTCGGTTGAGCTTTGGAGAGGTCTTGCGAGGCCCAACCCAGAGCTGCCGGTGGTGCCCGCGGTACCATCGATGGGCTAACCTCGGCCACCCGGCCTGTGCGGGCGGTCCGTTGGATCTATACTAACGCTGGAGTCGTCGAATGGGCGGTCTCGTACCGACGTCGCTTGGGTCATGGATAGCACGCTGATTGTGTTGGGCGGCGGCCCGGCGGTCGTCTTGACCGCTGTCCTACTGGCGCGTCGTGGCAAGGAGGTCAATCTGCTCACCGCCGGCCAGCCGCAGCCCCGCATCGAAGGGCTTTCGCAGGGCGTAATCGACGTGTTGCCGGTACAGGGTCTGGACCCAGGCCCTAGACTCCACTAGCCGACCTGCGGGGCGCCTCACTGGCGCCGGGGGCGCCCGAAATAGACGGCCAGCACCACGATCACCACGCCCGCCCCGGCCGCGGCAAAGATCCAGCTCTTCAGCACGTACCGCCCGATCACGAACACGATGAGCGCCGCGGCGATGGCAATGAGGGCGCGATTGATCCAGGTCATTCCTATCCGTCTGCTCTTGTCAGGACACTCGGCGGAGAATTCAGCTTGTGCTGGAGACCGGTTGTTGGCAAGGGCTTTGACAGTGCGGCGTTCATCTTCGCAGCCAAGCCCACGCCGGAATAACTTCCAGTAGCCAGCACCAGGTGCGATGGAGGCCTACGGTGGAAGCCATCTATTACACGGCGGCGGCGATCATTCTTTACCTGGTGGCCGACCGGATCATCGACACCGCCGAGCGCATGGCCGGCCGCCGCTTCGAATACCGCACGATCTATTTCTTCGCATTGCTTTCGGCACTCGCGGTCGGGTCCTTCTACGCTATTCGAAACCTGATCGCCTGACGCTTTTGCGCGGCTGATCGCGGCTGCACCGCCCACCACACAAAACACGCTACGCCAACTTGACGACCGTCAAGGCGGCTTGCTGCCGCCTATGCGAGCTTCGCAATCGGGATCAAGGGGAATCCGTGAGTGGAGGTTTTGATGGCCGATGAAGACCAAGGCGAGGGAACGGCTGAAACGCCCGAGCGTGTGCCGATCATGCAGCGTGTGCTCGACAACCCGTTTCTGCTGCTTTTCCTGGGCGTCGCTACGCCGGCGGTCCTTTACCTCATGTGGGGCGTCATGGAAATCGCCCAGATACCCATAGCGAAATAGTGGGGGACCCGTCATGGCGCTAACGTCTCCGGAAAAACGGCTTTGGTGGAAGGAGCCCTTGCACCGCATGGAAATCGTCTGGATTTCCATCGCGTTCCTCTGGGGCCTCTTCATGTTCTTCATGATGATCTACTGGCACGTTGTCGGGGATCAGAACCTGTCGAACGAGGCCTACCGCGTACACAAGGAAGACTTCGTCAAGCGCACCGAGGCCATGGTCGAGAAACATAAGGTGCGCGAGGTCGGCGACACCGGCGTTCCGGTCGTCAAGCCGCCGCCCGGCAGCGAGGTCTACATGCTGGCCCGCCAGTTCGAATGGTGGCCGGTCCTGGAATTCGAAAAGGGCAAGAGCTACCGCTTGCACCTCTCCTCCGCCGACGTGCAGCACGGCTTCTCGCTGCAGCCGGAGAACATCAATCTGCAGATCCACCCGGGCTACGAGATGGTCATCACCATCAAGCCCACGCGCACGGGCACCTTCGGGGTCGTGTGCAACGAGTATTGCGGCCTCGGCCATCACCAGATGACCGGCCGCATCATCGTGGTGGACAAGTAGGGGGACGATAAAATGGCAACAGCCGGCACCGCCGCGGCTCCTGCCGCCGCTGGCACGGTTTCACCGTACCGCGTCTGTCTCGAGACCGGTCTTCACGTCGATCTCGCCGCCCAGCGGCTCATCAAGGCGAACGCCTTCGTTGCCGTCGTCTTCCTGGCGATCGGCGGCCTGTTCGGCCTCACAGTGGCGCTCACGCGCTGGCAGACGGTCCATTTGCTCGGCAGCGAGTGGTTCTATCTGGCGCTCACCGCCCACGGTGCGGACGTGCTGCTGTTCTGGATCATCTTCTTCGAGATAGCCATCCTCTACTTCGCCTCGGCGGTTCTGCTGAATTGCCGGCTGGCGACACCGAAGATCGCCTGGCTCGGCTTCGTGCTGATGGTGGTCGGCGCGCTGTTGGCCAACGTCGCCGTGCTGCAGGGCGACAGCTCCGTCATGTTCACCTCCTACGTCCCATTGAAAGCCGCGCCCCACTTCTATCTGGGGCTGATCCTTTTCGCGGTCGGCGCGCTGATCGGCTGCTTTGTGTTCTTCGGCACCCTGGTGATCGCCAAGGAGGAAGGCACTTACGACGGCTCGATTCCGCTTGTCACCTTCGGCGCGCTGACGGCGGCCATCATCGCCGTCTTCACCATCGCCTCGGGCGCGATCATCCTGATCCC
>JARRKQ010000091.1:0-11150 GCA_037387885.1 Alphaproteobacteria bacterium
AGTTGTGGGTCTTGAGGTAGAGCGTGTAGCTGTCGGCGAGCAGATGCGAGAGCCCATCCGCGATGTCCTTGCGCGCCTTTTCGTCGATACCGATGTCGATCTGCATGAGATGCCTTCCTTTCCCGGCCCGTCGCGGGCCTTGAGTCCAGTAGTTTAGAATTATTACAAAAACTAGCTTACTGGACTATATGGAAAGGATAATGTGCAGTTCAAGATGCCGAATCGGACGATTCGTCGCACATTGTCTGGGCCGCCGTGAGACGCCGTGAGACGCCGTGAGACGCCGCGCGCGAGCGTTCAGGCGGCGGCTTGGGCGGCGCTCGTATCGCCGGTGACCGGGCGGCACCAGGTCTCGCGGATCATCAGCGCGAAGAGCAGTGCCGCGATGTAGAGCGCCGGCATGGTCAGCATGGCGTTGTCGAAGGCGTCGATCCCGTAGACCCGGGCTCCGCCCTTCAGCGCGCCCGTCCATTGCAGATCGAGCAGCAAGCCCACGACCGGCTGGAAGACCGCGCCGCCCATCACCGCCGCCATGTTGACGAGGCCGAGCGCGGCGCCCGAGCCGCCGCCGGCATTGTGCTCGCGCGTCAACGCATAGGCGACGACCATGCCCGTGCTGGCGAGGCCGGCGACGAACATCAGGCCCTGATAGGCGACGAAGGACAGGCCCGGCAGGTAGAGCGCGGCAGCCATCGCGAGCCCGCCTAATATCGTGCCGGCCACCATCGGCAGCTTCCGCCGGCCGATGCGGTCTGAGAGCCAGCCGCAAATCGGCCCGCCGACGACGAAGCCGAAGAGCAGCATCGAGGTCGCGAAGGCCGCCGAGGCGCGGTCGACGCCGAAACGCGTCTCGGCATAGGGCACGCCCCAGAGCGCGCCGAAGGCCAGCATGGGCGAGGCGCTGAGCCCGCAGAAGAAGGCGATGGCGATGGTCTGGGGGTGCTTGGCGACGCGCCACAGCGCGGCCAGCACGCCCTCGCCGCTTGCGGCCGCGCTCACCGACGGCACCGTTCGACCGGCTGCAGCCGGTGGCCGGTCACGGATCACCAGCCACATGACGAACCCCAGGATGAGCGCCAAGATGCCCAGATAGATGATGCTGCGGCGCCAGCCCTCGGCCTCGACCAGCAGCGCCATCGGCGCCTGACCGACGATGCCGCCCATGAGGCCCGTGGTCATGAGCAGGCCCGAGAGCATGGCGAAGCGGCGCGGGCTGAACCAGGCGCCCGCGAGCACCATGCCCCCCAACAGCCCGAAGGCGGCGCCCGCGCCGATGAAAGTGCGGCCGACATAGGCGACCTCAACACCCGGCGCGCTGGCGAAGATGAGACAGCCCACCCCCGCCAGCAGCACGCCCAGCGACATCACCTTGCGCGGCCCCCAGCGGTCGAGCGCCATGCCGACCGGCATTTGCAGCGAGGCGTAGGCGTAGAAGTAGAAGGCGGAGAGATTGCCGAGGATGGCGCCGGAGACGGCGAAGTCGCGCATCAGCGGGTCGACCATGACGCTCGGGCTGACCCGCAGGATCCAGGCATAGAAGAAGAAGACCGCGCCCAATGCGTAGCCGGCGTAACCGGTGAAACCTGGAGACGGGCGCGCGCGGTCCGGCATGGGTGTCACATAGCGGTGCGCCGGGGCGATGGAAAGCCTGGGCCGGGACCCGCATGGCCGTCCTGTCGCGAACGCATGGTCGAAGCGCGCACGCCGGGGTGCTGGTCTTCGGACATATCCACACTGGTCCGCGCTAGCCGCGCTCGCGCATGCGACTGGCCCGCGCCGCGATCCAGATGCCCATGAGGACGATCGCACCGCCCGCCGCTTCGATCGGTCCCAACGCTTCGCCGAGGATGAGCCAGGCCAGGAGGGCGGCGGCGACCGGCTGGACCAACAGGCTGACCGAGCTGAAGGAGGCCGGCAGATGGGCGAGCGCGAAGGCGATCAACCCCTGCCCGCTCGCCTGGCTGATCAGCGCCACGCCAACGAGCGCGAGCCAGCCGGCCAGGGTCAGCGGCACGACTCGCTCGCCGATGACGAGCGCCGCCGGCAGCAACAGCGCCGCGGTGACAAGGCCGCTCGCCGCCATCACGGCCGGCGTGGACAAGCGCGTACGCAGCCGCGCGACGGCAAGCAGGTAGCCGCCGTAGAAGAGCGAGGCAAAGGCCGCCAGCGCATCGCCGAACAGCCGGTCGGCGCTGAGCTCGAAGGAGCGGCCCATAAGCACCACGCAACCCGTCACGGCGACGACGAGCCCGACCAGAAAGAGACCCTTAATGCGCTCGCGCAGGATGAGCCAGGCGCCGAGTGTCACCCATATCGGCGTCAGGTTGGAGAGCAGCGTGGCGTTGGCGACGGTGGTGTAGCTGATCGACCAGTGAAAGGCGCCGAGATCGACCGCGAACAAGCCGCCGCAGAGAAGAATGAGGCCGATATTGGCGCGCAGTCCTGCGAAGCCCTTGGGCGGTTTTCCAGACGGCCGACGCCCAAGCTGCGCCCAGACGACGAACAGCGGCGCGGCCAAGGCAACCCGGTAGAATCCGGTCGCGACGGGACCGGTCTCCGCCAGCCGTACGAGAATGCCCGAGCCGCCGATCGCAACCGCCCCCGCGAACAGGGCGATCAGTGCCGCGCGGGGCGCAGCCTCAGAAATCAAATCATCGTTCGACTGCGGGCGCGGTTCCATCTCACGCGGACCTAATAGGGCGGCGCGAAGCGGCGCAAGCGCAATCGCCCTCCCTGCTCCCAAAGCACGATTGACGGTGGCGCCCTTGTAGTGACAGGCTCGTCTTCAACGATAGGGAGACGGAACCATGAGCATCGACTGGCGCGGCGTCTTTCCGGCGCTGATGACGGAGTTCAAGGCGGATGAGAGCCTCGATCTCGAGGCCACGGCGCGGCATATCGAAGCAATGCTGGCGGCCGGCTGCAAGGGTCTGGTGATGCTGGGCACGCTGGGCGAGAACACCGCGCTGGCGGCGGTGGAAAAGCGCGCGGTGATCGAGATGGCGGTGGCGACCGTCGCGGGCCGCGTGCCGGTGATTTCCGGCGTCGCCGAATACACGACGCCGCTCGCCCACGGCTACGTGCGCGACATTGCCAAGCTCGGCGCCGACGGAGCGATGGTGCTGCCGCCGATGGTCTACAAGACCGATCCGCGCGAGACGCTCACGCATTTCCGCGAGGTCGCGAGCGCCAGCGACCTGCCAGTCATGATCTACAACAATCCCGTCTCCTACGGCACCGATGTGAGCCCGGCGATGTTCGCCGAGCTCGCCGATACGCCGACCATCGTTGCGATCAAGGAGTCCTCTGACGATCCGCGCCGGTTGACCGATATCGTCAATGCCTGCGGGGCGCGCTACACGCTGTTCTGCGGGGTCGACGACATCATCGTGGAGAGCGTCGCCGTGGGCGCGGTGGGCTGGGTCGCGGGGCTGGTGAACGCGTTTCCCGAGGAGTCGGTGCGGCTCTTCGATCTGGCCGCCGCCGGCGAGTTGGAAGCGGCGCGCACGCTCTATCGCTGGTTCATGCCGCTCCTTCACCTCGACACGCATCCGAAGCTGGTGCAAATGATCAAGCTCGCCAATGCGATGACGGGGCTCGGCGCGGAGACGGTGCGGGCGCCGCGGCTCACGCTCACGGGCGCCGAGCGCGCCAAGATCGAGGCGCTGATCGCCCGCGCCATCGAGACGCGGCCCGATTTGGCGGCGCTGGGGACCAAAGCGGCGGCGGAATAATCACGCAAACGTCAAGGCGCAATCGAAAGCCGGCGATTGATCACCCCGGGGGACTGCGTCACAGTCCTAAACCGCTCGTTCCATCAAACCCGAACACTGTCGCGCCAAGGCAGGGAATTTTTCGGGCAAACAGACACTTGGCGAATAAGCACCCAATAAACACCCAATGAAAACTATGGGAGGTTCGTAATGAGACGCCTCATGCAATCGATACTCGGAGTGGTGCTGTTGGCGGCGCTCACCGTGCCGACTGCCGCCATGGCCCAGGGCAAGGTCGAGGTTCTTTGGCTCGGCCAGGCCGCGGTCCGCATCACCAGCCCCGGCGGCAAGGTGATCATGATCGATCCCTTCCTGAAGAAGAACCCGAAGACGCCGGCCAAATGGAAGGACCTGAAGGCGCTCGGCAAGATCGACGTGATTCTGGTCACGCACGGCCATTTCGATCACATCGCCGATGTCGGCGAGCTCGCCAAGCTGACCGGCGCCAAGGTCGCCGGCGGCGCCGAGCTGGTGGGCAACATGGCGGCCTACGGCATGGTGCCGGGCAAGCAGGTCATCGCCATGAACAAGGGCGGCACGATCACGCCGGCCGGCCCCAACATCAAGATGACCCTGGTCTCCGCCGACCACAGCTCCTCGGTGACGGTGCCCGGCCCCGGCGGCAAGGGCCGTCAGTACATCTTCGGCGGCCCAGCCACCGGCTGGGTGGTGCAGCTCGAGAACGGCTTCACGATCTATCACTCCGGCGACACCAATGTGTTCGGCGACATGGCGCTGATCGGCAAGCGCTATCCGATCGACCTGGCGATGGTCTGCATCGGCGGTCACTTCACGATGGACCCGAGCGGCGCCGCCTACGCGGTGCGTGAGCTGCTGGCCCCGAAGATGGCGCTGCCGATCCACTACGGCACCTTCCCGCCGCTCAAGGGCACGCCCGCGCAATTCAAGGCGGCGCTGGGCAATGCCAAGGTCAAGGTGATCGACCTGCAGCCGGGCGGTTCAGTGAAGTTCTGAGCCACTGATTTCGGCAAGACCCGAGAAACGCCGCGCGGTGCTATCCGGCCGCGCGGCGTTTTTGTTATGATCGTCTATTAGAAAATCACGCTACTCGATTGGTTCGTAGAGAAAATTTCGACCGTCTCGGTCCTCGATCTCGATCACCCAAAGATCGGGATCGTAGGTGAGTTGGCGCGCGATATAGGCCTCGGCTTCAGCGTCATCGACGGGGGCTGCACCCGTCGCCCGCATCCATAGCCGGCCGCCATCGAGCCCCGTCGAAGGCGAGAGGACGCTGGCCTGGCCGTCGAGCGTGTTCACCTTGATCAGCACCATGCCCGCCGTCTCGTCGCCCTTGCGCGCCACGAACGCGGCCGCGCCCGCGGTCTCGGCCCGGCGGATCAAGGCCCGCACCCATATCCCTGCTTTGAGGCGTGATGTCACGGAGGCGAGAATAGGGTATTTGCCGCCGCCGGGATATCGGGCGCCGCGCCGAGTTGACTGATCTGAATGGACCTCGAGAAAAAGATTACCCGGGTGTGACAGCGGTCACAGTCAGGGGACGGTCCGCATGGCAGATTACGTCCCGTCAACAGCCGCGGCCCCCCTGGCGGGGTCGGGGTCGAGACGCGTGCAACGGTCAATCACGTCAACCGGATCATATCAGCCAGAACACATCACCGAGACGGGCCAGGTTTCGGGCGACGTCATGAAAAGTCGACATGAAATGACCGCGGCAAAACCCACATACGATAATATGAGTGTTCTTAGTAAGAAGGCCCCATCGAGACCGGGCGGCAACGCCCCGTCGGAGGATCGAGAGATGACGAAGCGGGACACACCCCGTGACAGAACAGCGGCGCGGGCCGCAACCTTGCCCGGGGTCGCGACGGCCACCGGATTGATCGAGGTATTGGACGCTCTCGACGCTTTCTTCACGCGGCTGGGCGAGCACATGCGCAAGCGCGACCGTCAGCGCAAAGTTGCACGGGAGCTCGCCAGCATGAGCGACTACGCGTTGCGCGACATCGAACTGCATCGCAGCGAGATCCTGTCGGCGACGCACAACCTCGAACGCTTCAAGCGCTACGACGACCGCCGCCCTCCGCCAGGCCAGCGCGCGGCATAGCGAGCAGACCCTATTTCGTCGCGGTCACGACGACGGCGCCTTGCGGAATCTCCATGCCTTCGGCGACGAGGTACGGCGCCATCGCCTGGGCGACCTGGGCGACGATCTGGGCCCGGGTCCGCTCGTCCAGCGCGGAGAAGTCCGGGCCGACCGGCGTTGCGTTTATTTGCGCCGGGATCGCCTCATTGGGCGGCAGCATGCGTCGCACAACGACGATCTCCTGGAAGCCGACACCGCTGAAGCCCGCTCCCTCGATCAGGCTGCGAATCTCGGTCTCGTCGCCAAACGATACGGGCGCCAGGAGCCGTTCGGCCGACTGGGCGCCGACATGGGGCGTCAGCGCCTCGGTGGCCGCGCTGAGATAAGGGCTGTGCTCGGCAGAGCGCCAGAGGCAGAGGCCGAGGCGTCCGCCCGCCGCCAGAACCCGGTGCATTTCGGCGATAACGGCGGGCTTGTCGGGCATGAATTGCAGGCCCTGCTGGCACAACACAGCATCGAAGCTGGCATCGTCGAAGGGCAGCGCGGCCGCATCGCCCTCCCGCCACTCGATCGGCGCGCCCTCGGGGGCGGGCTGCTCGCCCGCCACGGCGATCATGGCGGCGCTCATATCGATGCCGACGACCCGTCCTTCGCTACCCAACTTGGGCGCTGCGAGCCGCGCGACGATGCCGGTGCCGCAAGCGACGTCGAGCACGCGCTCGCCAGGCGTGAGCGGAAACCGCTCGAGGAACATCCGGCCCATGGGCTCGAACACGCTCGGCACCTGATATTTCTCGTAGTTCGCTGCGCCGGTCGCAGAAAGCTGCCAGCGTTCCTGATCGCTCATGGCCGGCCTCACACTACTTGGAAGCCGTGGGCGTAGGGGTCGCGGTCGTCGATATAGATCGTGTTCAGGCCCGTCACCCGCGCCCAGCCTTCGACCGAGGGCACGATGGCCGGGGCGTTGCCGACCGTCGTCGCGGCCTCGACCCGGCCGCGGAAGAGGCTGCCGATGATGCTCTCATGGACGAAGTCGTCGCCGACGGCGAGCTTGCCCTTGGCCGCGAGCTGGGCCATGCGGGCAGAGGTGCCGGTGCCGCAGGGGCTGCGGTCGATCGCCTTGTCGCCGTAGAAGACGGCGTTGCGTGCGTCCGCGGCCGGATCCCTAGCCGCGCCGGTCCACAGGATGTGGGAGACGCCGCGAATGGTTTCGTCTTCAGGATGAACGACTTCGACCGCGTCGTTGAGCGCGCGTCTCAGGGTCGGCGAGAGCCGCACGAGGTCGAGGGCGGAGAGATCGGCCATATCGGCATAGGAGGCCTGCCGCTCGACGATGGCGTAGAAATTGCCGCCATAGGCGATGTCGACGGTGACTTGCCCCAAGCCCTCGCAATCGACGGTCACCCCCTCCTCGGCCAGGTAGGAGGCGACGTTCTTGATGCGCACCGATTCGACGAAACCGTCCTTCATCGTGTAGCGCGCCTCGACAGGGCCGGCGGGCGCGTCGAGACGGAGCACGCCCTCCTCCGCCGGGCTGACGAGATCGTGCTCGATCGCCACGGTGACGGTGCCGATGGTGCCGTGCCCGCACATGGGCAGGCAGCCGCTGGTCTCGATGAAGAGGATGCCGGTGTCGCAGTCGGGCCGCGTCGAGGGATAGAGGATGGCGCCCGACATCATGTCGTGGCCGCGCGGCTCGAACATGAGGCCGGTGCGGATCCAGTCGTGATGCGCGACGAAATTGGCCCGCCGCTCGCTCGCGCTCGCGCCCTCCGGCGGCGGATAGCCCGAGGTCACCACCCGGACCGGGTTGCCGCAGGTATGCGCGTCGATGCAGATGAAGGTGTGGCGGGTCATGGTAGGTCTAGTGGGGGCGCTCCTGAGGGACGACTGCCCCAGTGTCGCGGAATGCCCCGGTTTGAGGCAAGCATGCTGGCGTCTTGCTGGCGCCCTTAGAGCGGGATTTCGAGACCCAACTTGACGCTGTCCATCACCACGATCGTGGTGAAATGCTGGATGTTGGGGTTGCCGAAGAAGATCTTGCGGGTCAGCTGCTCGTATTCCACCATGTCACGCGCGGTGACGATCAGCACGAAATCCGCTTTGCCGGTGACGTAGTAGCACTGCTGGATCTCCGGGATCGACTGCACCTCGCGCTTGAAGTTGTCCACGATATCGGCGCGGCCGCGTTCGAGTTCGATCTCGACGATCAGCGTGACGCGCTTGCCAGCCGCATCGGGCGAAACCACCGCGACCTCGGCTTGGATTGCGCCGGACTCGCGCAACCGCTTGACGCGCCGCTGGCACGCCGTCGGCGACAGACCGACACGTTCGGCCAGCGCCTCCGACGTAAGCCGGTTGTTGACCTGAAGCTCACGGAGGAGCGCGGTGTCAAAATCATCCAATTCGTCCATATTTGCAGTATCTCTCTGTTTTCTACCTCATTTCGCATAATAACACCGATTCTATGCGATCTTTGCAGAATCTCTGCTGGCCAATCAACCTATAACCACCGCTCCAGCACAAGGAGCGACACAATGGCAACCCGGTCCCCGAACCCTCCGTCTCATCTCTCGGCCGGCATGGCCTACGGCCTGGCGGCCGCATTGATCTGGGGGGCGTGGCCGGTGGTGTCGCGCCTCGGCGTGCAGCAGACGCTGGGCGTCGCCGAGATCACGGCGCTGCGCTTCCTGGTCGCCGGCCTGATCCTGTTGCCCATCGCCCTCCGCCGGGGACTGAAGGGCGTGGGCTGGGGCCGCGCGCTCGTCCTCGCCTGCGGCGGGGGCATGCTCTATGTGCTGGCTGCAGTCGGCGGCCTGTCCTTCGCGTCGGCGAGCCACGCTGGGGTGATCACGCCGAGCACGATGCTGGTCGTGTCCACTGTGGGGGGCTGGCTATGGCTCGGCGAGCGCCCCGACCTCACCCGGATCAGCGGGATCGCGGTCATTATGGTCGGCGTGACCCTGATCGGCTGGCAGAGCCTGACCGCCGACGGGGGCGGCGATGTGTGGATCGGGCATCTTCTCTTTGTCGCCGCCGGCGCCTTGTGGGCGAGCTACACGCTGGGCACCCGCGCCTGGGCGGTCGAGCCGGTCCATGCCACCGCGATCGTCTCGGTGCTGTCCATGTCCTTCGCTGTTCCGGCATATCTGACCCTCGGAGGCGAGACGCTGTGGCGCGCACCGGTCTCGGAGATCCTGTTCCAAGGCATCTTCCAGGGCGTGTTCGCGGCGATCCTGGCGCTCTTTTGCTATACGCGCGCCGTCGCCTTGCTCGGCGCCGGCCGCGGCGCGGTCTTCGCCTCGCTGGTTCCCGGGATCGCCCTGCTCCTCGCCTATCCGGTGCTCGACGAGGCTTGGGGACCGCGTGAGATCGCGGGCGTTGTCGCCGTCACCTTCGGCATGGTCTGGGCGCTCGGCCTCGGCCGCAGGTGGTTTCCGGCGCTGAAACACGCGGACTGATCGACCCGGCCTGCACTCGGGCGCTCTTACGCGGGGGCCCGCATGGTCTATATTGTTACGGATGAGCGAACGCGCGGTCAGAATGACGGCGGGGCGGCCGGCCCTGCTGGGCGACGACGAGCCCGAGCCCTTCGAGGTGGTGAACCCCGAGGGCGCGGCGCCGTTCCTCATTACCTGCGATCACGCAAGCGCGCGCGTGCCGGCGGCGCTCGAGGGCCTGGGGCTCGACGATGCGGTGATCCAGCGCCATATCGGCTGGGATATCGGTGCAGCGGAAGTAGCGCGGCGGCTCTCCCGCCGCTTGGACGCCCCACTGGTGATGTCGGGCTATTCGCGTCTCGTCATCGACTGCAACCGCGAGCTCGACGATCCGACCTCGATCCCGGAGATCAGCGACGGGGTCATCATCCCCGGCAACCGCTCGCTGCATCCGCGCGCCATCGAGGCGCGCCAGGCCCAGCTCTTCCAGCCCTATCACAACGCCGTCCGCGCGGCGCTGAAGCGCTTTACCGACAGGGGCCACGCGCCCGGGGTCATCTCGATGCACAGCTTCACGCCCGTTTTCAAGGGCGACGAGCGGCCCTGGCATATCGGCATCCTGTGGAACAAGGACTCGCGCATCCCCAAGCCCTTCATCGCCAATCTCGAGCCCGAGCCCGATGTCGTGGTGGGCGACAATGAGCCCTATTCCGGGCAGGACGAATACGGCTATACGATCTTCAACCATGCCGAGGCGCACGGCTTTCCGCATGTGCTGATCGAGGTCCGCCAGGATTTGATCGACACGCAACACGGCGCGGCGGCCTGGTCGGAGCGGATCGCCCGGACCCTCGGGCCGGCGCTGCTCGACGATCCGTCGATCTACGAGGCGAAGGACTTTCGAGAAGATGCGTGAGGCGCGGGCCGGATGATGCTGAAAGAGCCGAAGTTCACGGTCGGGATCGAGGAGGAATACCACCTCGTCAACCGCGAGACCCGCGACCTCGTCGAGGCGCGGCCCGACGCCATGATGGCGAAGCTCGAGAAGCGCCTGAAGGCGCAGGTGACGCCGGAGTTCATGAACTCGCAGATCGAGGTCGGCACCAAGGTCTGCGACAGCATCGCCGAGGCCGCCGAAGACTTGAAGTTTTTGCGCAAGACCGTCTCCGAAGCCGCTGAAGAACAAGGCATGGCGATCATCGCCGCCTCGACCCATCCCTTCGCGAGCTGGGCCGCCCAGCAGCACACCGACAAGGAGCGTTACAACATCCTCGCGCGCGACATGCAGGCGGTAGCGCGCCGCCTCCTCATCTCGGGCATGCACGTGCATGTCGGCATCGACGATGAGGATCTGCGCATCGATCTGCTGAACCAGATCAGCTATTTCCTGCCGCATATCCTGGCGCTCTCGACCTCCTCTCCCTTCTGGCGCGGCAAGGATACCGGGCTCAAATCCTATCGCCTGGCCGTGTTCGACGAGCTGCCGCGCACCGGACTGCCGCCGCAATTCGACAGCTGGGGCGAGTACGACCGACATATTCATGTCCTGACCAATGCCGGGCTGATCGAGGACGGCTCGAAGCTCTGGTGGGATATACGGCCGAGCGCGCGCTTCCCGACGCTGGAGATGCGCATCGCCGATATCCCGACGCGGGTGGAGGATTCGATCTGCCTGGCGGCGCTCTACAAATGCCTGCTGCGCATGCTTTACCGCTTGCGGCGCGAGAACCAGCGCTGGCGGCGCTATGCCAATATGCTGATCAGCGAGAACCGCTGGCGCGCCCAGCGCTACGGCTTCGACGAGGGCATGATCGATCTGGGCAAGGGCACGATCGTGCCCTATGCCGAGCTGCTCGACGAGTTGATCGATCT
>JARRKQ010000092.1:0-22813 GCA_037387885.1 Alphaproteobacteria bacterium
CCAAGCCGGTGTTGACCGTCGATGAGAGCGTGCGCTTCTGGGCCCGGCTCTATGGCGCCGAGGATCCGGCCGCCGCCACGGAGAAAGCGCTCGAGGCCTTCGATCTGCTGCGCCTGGCCGATTTTCCGGTGCGCCTGCTGTCCTCCGGCCAGCGGCGGCGGCTGGCCCTCAGCCGGCTTCTCGCCGCCCCGGCCAAGCTCTGGCTGCTCGACGAGCCGACCACCGGCCTCGATGCCGCCTCGGTCGCGCGCTTGGAGGCCGTGATCGCCGGCCACCGCCAAGCCGGCGGCCTGGTCGTGCTCGCCACGCACACGGACATCGCCCTGCCGGAAGCCGAAACGCTGGCACTCGAGGACTTCGCGCCCGAGCCGGATTTCGCCGACGAGGAGACCGCGTGATCCGGGCGCTGCGCGCCATCGCCGGCCGCGACCTTCGCCTCGCCCTCCGCCTCGGCAGCGAGACGATGACCGTGCTCGTCTTCTTCGTCCTCACGGTAATCCTCTTCCCCTTCGGGGTCGGCCCCGCGCCGGAGACGCTGGCCAAGATCGCCCCCGGCATCCTCTGGGTGACGGCGTTGCTCGCCTCGATGCTGTCGCTGGAGCGGCTCTTCGCCGGCGATTACGAGGACGGCTCGCTCGAATGGTTGTCTCTGGCGCCGGTGCCGCTGGAACTCGTCGTGCTCTCCAAGGCGCTCGCCCACTGGCTCACCACGGGACTGCCGCTGGTGGTGATGGCCCCCGTGCTCGGCGTGCTGCTCCACCTCGATCCGGCGGGCTATCTCACCATGATCGCGGCGATGGCGCTCGGCACGCCCGCGCTCACGCTGATCGGTGCGATCGGCGCCGCGCTGACCCTGGGCGCGCGGCGCGGCGGCGTCCTGCTCTCGCTCCTCGTACTGCCGCTCTACATCCCGGTGCTGATCTTCGGGGTGAGCGCGGTCGATGCGGCGATCTTCGGCCTCGGCGCGGGGCCGCGGCTTCTCATTCTGGCGGGCCTCGCGCTCTTCGCCCTGGCGCTCGCCCCCTTCGCGGCGGCCGCGGCCTTGCGGCAGGCGATCGAATGACGCGCGGGGCGCGAATGACTAAGATCAAGGGCCTGCCGATGGCGATATGGCATATCGGCGGCGTTTTGCAGGACTAGAGGACCAATCGATCGTGGCCCGTCCCATCTCATCGCTCCATCGTTTCGCCAATCCCGGGCGCTTCATGCGTCTGGCCGGTCGGCTGATGCCGTGGTTCGCCGCGGTGACGGTGGTGCTGATGGGGGCCGGGCTCTATTTCGCCCTCTTCGACTCGCCGCCCGACTACCAGCAGGGCGACAGCGTGCGGATCATGTATGTCCATGTGCCCTCGGCCTGGATGGCGCTCTTCGTCTATGTCTCGATCGCGGCGGCGAGCGCCGCGGCGCTGATCTGGCGGCACCCGCTCGCCGACCTTTTCGCCAAGGCGGCCTCGCCCCTGGGCGCCGGCTTCACGGCGCTGGCGCTCCTGACGGGCATCCTGTGGGGCAAGCCGGCTTGGGGGGACTGGTGGGTCTGGGATGCGCGGCTCACCTCGGTCCTGGTGCTGTTCTTCCTCTATCTCGGGCATATCGGCCTCATGTACGCCTTCGACGATGCCGCGCGCGGGGCCAAGGCGGCGGCGATCCTGGCGCTCGTCGGCGTGATCAACGTGCCGATCATCAAGTTCTCGGTCGATTGGTGGAATTCGCTCCACCAGCCCGCCAGCGTCATCAGGCTCTCGGGGCCGACCATCCATCCAACGATGCTACTGCCGCTCCTGCTGCTCGCGGTCGGCTTCACCTTCTATTTCCTGACCCTGGTGCTGGTGCGCATGAAGAGCGAGATCGTGGCGGCGCGCATCCGCGCCATGCGCCTGGCCCAACTGGGCGCGTGAGACGATGTGTCGCGGGTCGTAACCATACGCCCGTGCGCGCCCCATTCTCACCACACGGCAATGCAAGAAACTGTGACTTAACAACCGGCTATCCAGGCTCTAAGTAGCTCTAGTGGGACATCGACGGCGGACCCGATCTTAACCATGGACAAGATCGCAGACTTTCTGGGGATGGGCGGCTATGCCCTCTTCGTCTGGCCGGCCTTCGGCATCGTGCTCGTGGTGCTGGCGGGCTTCGTGATCATCAGCCTGCGCACGCTGCGATCCAGGGAGGCCACCTTGCGGGCGCTCCAGGCGGCAGCGCCCGACAGCCCGCGCGCCCGTCGCCGCGCCCGCGCCCAGAAAGCTGCCGCGAACGCGGCGAGCGAGAAAACCGAGGCCTGAGCACATGAAGCCAAAACACAAACGCATGGCGATGATCGGCGGCGCGCTCGGCGTGCTCGCCATCGCGACCGTGCTGGTGCTCAGCGCGCTGGAACAGAACATCGTCTTCTTCCATTCGCCCTCCGAGGTGGCGGCGAAGAAGATCCAACCCGGCAAGCGCTTCCGCATCGGCGGGCTGGTCGAAAAGGGCAGCGTGAAGAAGAACGGCAAATCGGTCGCCTTCCGCGTGACCGACGGCACCAGCGCGGTCCGCGTGGCCTATACGGGCATCCTCCCCGACCTCTTCCGCGAGGGCCAGGGCGTGGTTGCGAACGGCACGCTCAACTCAGACGGCACGTTTCTCGCGACCGAGATCCTCGCCAAGCACGACGAAAACTACATGCCGCGCGAGGTTGCCGACGCGCTGAAGAAGTCCGGCCGCTGGAAGCATTACAAGAAGAACGGCTACGGCGCGGCAGGCGGCGCCAAGACCGGCGGCGACAGCAAAGCCGGAGGCGCGAAATAGTGCGCAGCGTTCCGCGAGACCAACGCCCATGATCGCCGAGGTCGGCCATTTCGCCCTGATCCTTGCGGCCATGGTGGCGCTGCTGCAGGGCACGCTGCCGATTTGGGGCGCGGCGCGGGGCAACGGCGCGATGATGGGTCTCGCCAAGCCGGCGGCGCAGGCGCAGTTCCTGCTGATCGCCATCGCCTTCGGGGCGCTCACCTACGCCTACGTCGTCTCCGATTTCTCCATCGCCAACGTGGCGCAGAACTCGCATTCGGCGAAGCCGCTCCTTTACAAGATCACCGGCGTCTGGGGGAACCACGAGGGCTCGATGCTGCTCTGGGTGTTCATCCTGGCGCTCTTCGGGGCGGCGCTGGCCAGCTTCGGGCGCAACCTGCCGCCGAGCCTCCACGCCCGCGCGCTCGGCGTCCAGGGCCTGATCGGCGTCGCGTTCCTGGCCTTTCTGCTGTTCTCCTCGAACCCATTCGCGCGGCTATCTCCGGCGCCGATCGACGGCTCGGGGCTCAACCCGCTGCTGCAGGACCCGGGCCTCGCCTTCCATCCGCCGGTCCTCTATTTGGGCTATGTCGGCTTCTCGATGGCGTTCTCTTTCGCCATCGCGGCGCTGCTCGAAGGCCGGGTCGATCCCGCCTGGGCGCGCTGGGTGCGGCCCTGGACGCTCGCCGCCTGGTCGTGCCTCACAGTGGGCATCGCGCTGGGCTCGTGGTGGGCCTATTACGAGCTCGGCTGGGGCGGCTGGTGGTTCTGGGACCCGGTGGAGAACGCTTCCTTCATGCCGTGGATCGCGGGTGCTGCGCTCTTACATTCGGCGATCGTGGTGGAGAAGCGCGATACGCTCAAATCCTGGACGGTGCTGCTGGCGATCATCGTCTTCTCGCTTTCGCTGGTCGGCACCTTTCTGGTGCGCTCGGGCGTGCTGACCTCGGTCCATGCCTTCGCCACCGACCCGCAGCGTGGACTGTTCATTCTGGGCATTCTCGTGCTGACGATCGGCGGCTCGCTGACGCTCTATGCCTGGCGCGCGCCGATGCTCAAAGCCACCGGGACCTTCCGCCCGGTGAGCCGCGAAGGCGCGCTGGTCTTGAACAACCTGCTGCTGACCGTGGCGGCCGCGACGGTCTTCATCGGCACACTCTACCCGCTGGTGCCTGGAAGCGCGGCGATCTGTGGGCCGCGCTGGGGCGGCTCAAGCTCGCGCTCGCCGCCGCGGTCGCGGTGGTGGCACTGACGCTCTGGCTCGACAGCACGCGCGATCTGCTGGCGGCGACGGGCATGGCGCTGGCCGCATGGCTCTTCGCCGGCACCGCGGTTGAGCTTGCCGGACGCATCAGGCTCGGCCGCGCGCCATTGGGCGACAGCCTCCGCCGCGCCGCCGGACTGCCGCGCGCCGCCTACGGCATGACGGTTGCCCATATGGGTTTTGCGATCGTGATCGCCGGCATCACCGCCTCCTCGGCCTGGCAGTCGGAGAGCATCCGCATCATGAAGCCCGGCGAGACCGCGACGGTCGCCGGCTACGACTTCCGCTTCCTCGGCGTGAGCGACGGGCGCGGGGCCAACTACAGCTCGCAGTTCGGCCGTTTCGCGGTGACGCGCGGCGGCCGGCCGGTCGCGACGATGGTGGCGGAGAAGCGCTTCTATCCGGTGCAGCGGCGCCAGACGACCGAGGCGGCGATCCACACCACCTGGCTCTCCGACCTCTACGCGGTCATCGGCGACGCCAACAAATCGGGCGGCTGGTCGGTGCGGCTCTATCACAATCCGCTGGTGCCGTGGATCTGGATCGGCGCGCTGGTGATGTTCGCCGGCGGCACGATCTCGCTGACCGACCGGCGCCACCGGGTTGGCGCACCGCGCCGCGCCCGCGCCGCCTCACTCGCCGGCTCGGCCCCGGCAAAGGCCTGATCTCATGTCGGACAGCGCCACCGCGCGCGGCGGCCCGTCGCGTCTCCTGTTCATTCTGCCGGTGCTGGTCTTCGGCGTGCTGGCCGCGGTCATCGCCTATTTCATGCTGTCGGGCCACGACCCGCGCCTGCTGCCCTCGACGCTGATCGACAAGCCCGCGCCGCAATTCACGCTGCTGCCGATCAAGGGCTGGGAGGACCGGAAGCCGGGGCTGTCGACGGCGGACCTCAAGGGCAAGGTGACGGTGGTGAACTTCTTCGCCTCCTGGTGCGTGCCCTGCCTTGCCGAACACCCGCAGGTGACGGCGATCTCCAAGCTCAAGGGCGTCCAGGTGGTCGGCATCAACCACAAGGACCGGCCGGCAGCGGTCAAGGACTGGCTGACCCGCCACGGTGACCCCTACGCCCGCATCGGCGCCGACGCCGGGCGCGGGGCGATCGAATGGGGCGTCTACGGCATGCCCGAGACCTTCATTCTCGACAAGACCGGGCGCATCCGCTTCAAGCATGTCGGCGTCATCACGCCCGACGCGCTGAAGGCGAAGATCCTGCCGGTGATCCGGGAGCTTCAGAAATGAGGCTGCTCGGCGCGTTGCTGGCGCTCGTGCTGATGGCGGCCGCGCTGCCGGCGGCGCATGCCGTCGAGCCGGGCGAGGTTCTGAAGGACCAGACGCTGGAGAAACGGGCGCGCGCGATCAGCAAGCGTCTGCGTTGCCTCGTCTGTCAGAACCAGTCGATCGACGACTCCGATGCCGATCTTGCCCGCGACCTTCGTATCCTCGTGCGCGAGCGCCTCAGCGCCGGCGAAAGCGATAAACAGGTCGTCAATTTCATCGTCGCCCGCTATGGGGATTTCGTGCTGCTGCGCCCGCCGGTGAAGCCCGCGACCTTCGCGCTCTGGTTCGGGCCGCTCGTCATTCTGCTGATCGCGGGCTTCGGCGTAGTGGTCTTCTTACGACGACGACGGCCGGAAAGCGCCGGCGCCGCCGCCAAGCCGCTCAACGCCGCGGAGAAGGAACGCCTCGACGCGCTCCTTGCCGAAGACGGGCTCGCCGAGGACGGGCCGGACCGGTGACGCTCGGCCTCATCCTCGGGCTGCTGACCGCGGCCACGCTGGCGCTGCTGTTGCGGCCGCTCCTGAAGGGCGGGCGCGCAAGGCGGCCGCGCGCCGACTATGACGCCGAGGTCTATCGCGACCAGCTCGCCGAGCTTGACCGCGACATCGCCCGTGGTCTCGTCGAGCCCGAGCAGGCCGAGGCGGCGCGGGCCGAGATCGCGCGGCGCCTGCTGGCCGCCGATGCGGCAGGCCAATCGGAAAGCGCACAGCCGTCCCCAACGCCTCGCCGGACGAAGGCGGCCGCGGTGGCGCTCGCCATTCTGCTGCCGGCCGGCGCGGGGGCGCTCTACGTCGTGCTCGGCTCACCCAACCTGCCGGGGCAGCCCTTCGCCGAGCGCCGACAGGGCGGCCCGGACAAGGCAACCGTCGCGCGGCTCGAAGCCGCCGCCACGGCGATCGAGGCGCAGCTCAAGAAGACGCCCAAGGACACGACCCTTCTGGGGCGGCTCGGCCGCATCCGCTTCGTGCTCGGCCGCTACGCGGAGGCCGCAGCGATCTATGGCAAGGCGTTGGCGCTCAAGCCCGATTCGGCCGCGTTCGCCGCCTCGCAGGGCGAGGCCCTGGTCTTCGCCAACCGCCGGGTCGTGAGTGAAGCAGCCAAGACGCTCTTCGAGCGCGCGCTCAAAGCCGATGCGCGGGACGTCCGGGCGCGGTTCTATCTGGCGCTGGCCAAGGCGCAGGCCGGCGACCGCGACGGAGCCTTGCGCGATTGGATCGCGCTGGAGGCCGAGACCCGGCCGGGGACGCCGTGGCGCAAGCAGCTCACCCGCTTCATCGAGACGACGGCGAAGGAGGCCGGGCTGAACGCGGCGGCGCTCGCCAAGCTTCGTGCTGGCGCGCAGAAAACAGCGAAAGCGAACGGTCGCGGCCCAAGCCGCGAGGACATGGCCCGCGCCAAGCGCCTGTCGCCGGCCCAGCGCACGGCGATGATCCGCGGCATGGTCGACAACCTGGCGGCACGGCTGAAGGAAAATCCCGACGATCTGGCCGGCTGGCGACGGCTCGCCCGCTCATACATGGTGCTGCGCGAGTACAAGAAGGCTGCCGAGGCCTATGAGCAGGCCGCACGGCTCGCGCCCGACAACGTCGACGTGCTGGTGCCCTACAGCCAGGCGCTGCTCGCGGCGTACGGCAGGAACGGCGACATGCCGCCGAAATTCGTCGCCGTGGTGCGGCGCATTAATGCGCTGCAGCCCGACAACCTGATCGGGCTGTGGTTCCTCGGCGTGGTGGAGTACAAGGCGGGGAACCATGAGAAGGCGGTGGCCTTGTGGAACCGCGTGCTTGCCCGCTTGCCCAAGGATGCGCCGGAACGGGCCGCCCTTGCCAAACGTATCGAAATGCTGAAGATGAAAAAGAAATGACGCCGTGCGCGGGTAGGCGGCTCTCCCTGATCGGATCGCGATGAGCGAAAACGGACCGGATCAAACGCCGACGAACGCTGCGTCTGCGACCGCGGGAACGGGGTCGTACCGGACGCGCGTCATCTTCGGCGTCATTCTGGGCATCATCGTCATCGGCATCATCACCGGCATCGTGCTGATCGTGCACGAGCTCAACGCCGGCATGACGATCCCGGAGCTCTTGAGCACCTACGGCTACTGGCTGATCCTCGGCTGGACGCTGCTCGAGGGCGAGACCATCGTGATCATCGCCGGCGTCGCCGCGGCGGCCGGCCATATGGAGCTGTGGCTGATCATCCTGGTCGCCTGGATCGGCTCGTACATTTCGGACCAGATCTATTTCACCATCGGCAGGAAGTTCGGGCCCTACCTTTTGCAGCGCTTTCCCTGGGCGCAAAAGCCGGTCGACCGCGCCGGGCGGCTGCTGCTCAAATACGATGTCTGGTTCATCCTGAGCTTCCGCTTCATTTACGGCGTGCGCAACGTGACCCCGCCGGCGCTCGCCATCGCCGGCGTCTCGCACAAGCGCTTTGCGATGCTCAACTTCATCGCGGCGGGGCTGTGGGCGAACAGCTTTGCCTTCGCGGGCTATCTCTTCGGCCAGGCCTTCAAGGAGCTGGTCGAGGATGCGCATATGTATTTCGGCTACGTCATCCTCTTCATGTTCGCGCTCGCCGTCTTCTGGGCCTTCTATCACACGATCCGCGGCATCGTTCACCGCCGCCGCGCTTACCGCGCCGAGCGCCGGGCCGCAGCGGAGAAGGCGGGCCCGTGAGTGGCGACGCGCAGCGCGAGCGTAATGGAACCGCTGCGCTGCTGGTGGACGACATCCACAAGCGCTTTGCCAATGTCGAGGTCCTGAAGGGCGTCTCGCTGACCGCGCGCGACGGCGACGTGATCTCGGTGATCGGCGCCTCGGGCTCGGGTAAGAGCACGATGCTCCGCTGCATCAATCTTTTGGAGATCCCCGACGCCGGGCGTATCGTCGTGAACGGCGAGGAAATCGCCATGAAGACGACGCGCGCCGGCAGGCTCCAGCCGGCCGATCCCAAGCAGGTCGCCCGCATCCGCGCGCGCCTCGCCATGGTCTTTCAAAGCTTCAATCTGTGGTCCCATATGACGATCCTGCAGAACGTCATCGAGGCGCCGGTCCACGTGCTGGGCCTGCCCAAGGCGGAGGCGGTCGAGCGCGGCAAGGCGCTGCTCGACAAGGTCGGGATCGGCGACCGGCTCGACTACTATCCAAGCCACCTCTCCGGCGGCCAGCAGCAGCGCGCGGCGATCGCAAGGGCGCTCGCCATGGAGCCCCAGGTGATGCTGTTCGACGAACCGACCAGCGCCCTCGACCCCGAGCTGGTGGGCGAGGTCCTGAAGGTGATGCGCGATCTGGCCGACGAGGGCCGGACGATGGTCGTCGTCACCCACGAGATGGCCTTCGCCCGCGACGTCTCCTCGGAGGTCCTCTTCCTGCATCAGGGCAAGCGCTTGAGAAAAGGAGGCAGATCCATGCAACGACGTAAACTCGTTCTGGCCGGTACGGCCGCCGTCCTCGCCGCCGGGCTGCTCGCAGCCCCGGCGCAGGCCGAGACCATCCGCATCGCCACCGAGGGCGCCTACCCGCCGTTCAACATGAAAGACAAGGCCGGCAATCTGACCGGGTTCGACGTCGATATCGCCAAGGCGCTGTGCGCCGAAATGAAGGCGAAATGCGTCATCGTGGCGCAGGACTGGGACGGCATCATCCCCGGCCTGCTCGCCAAGAAATACGACGCCATCGTCGCCTCGATGTCGATCACCAAGGAGCGTATGAAGAAGGTCGCCTTCACCGCGCCCTACTACAAGAACTACCTCCGCTTCGTCGCCCGCAAGGGCAAGAAGCTGATGGTCGACAAGGCGGGGCTGAAGGGCAAGATCGTCGGCGCCCAGCGCCAGACCGTAAGCTCCAAGCATCTGGAGACCGCCTATAAGGGTGTCGTCAAGATCAAGGTCTACGGCACCCAGCAGGCGGCCTGGCTCGACCTGAAGGCCGGGCGCACCGACGCGGTTCTGGCCGACATCTATCCGGGGCACGACTGGATCAGCAAGAACAAGCGCTTCGCCTTCGTCGGCAAGAAGATCGACATCAACGACCAGATCGGCATTGCCGTGCGCAAGGAAGACAGCGCGCTGCGCGACAAGCTGTCGGCCGCCATCAAGGCGATCCGCGCCAACGGCACCTACGCCAAGATCAACGCCAAGTACTTCCCGTTCGACATTTACCAATAGCGGGACGCGAAGCGACGATGTGAGGTGAGCGCCGCCCTCCGGCCGGGGGCGGCGCGCTTTCTTTTGGGGACCGGCCGGGCGCCCGGAATAATGCCGGAATAACCTATGTGGGATCTGCTGCAATACGGCGACCAGGGATATGGCGACGAGCTCATCCGGGGCGCGCTCTACACGCTGATGCTCGCCGCTTCGTCGGTTGTCGTGGGCGTGTTGATCGGGCTCGGCCTCGCCTCGGCCAAGCTCGCCCAGACGCCGGCGATCCGCCGCACCGCCTTCGGCTTCACCGCGATCTTCCGCGGCGTGCCGGAGCTGCTGATCATGCTGGTCGTCTATTTCGGCGTCGGCATCGCCATCAACAAGCTCGTCGGTTTGATCGGTTACGAGAGCCGGGTCGAGGTCGACAAATTCGCCGCCGCGACCTTCGCGCTCGGACTGGTTTTCGGCGCGTTCTCGTCGGAGGTCTTTCGCGGCGCCTTCCTCGCCGTGCCGAAGGGTCAGATCGAGGCGGGCCTCGCCTGCGGCATGAGCCGGCGGCAGATCTTCTTCCGCATCCGGATGCCGCAGATGTGGCGCTTCGCCTTGCCGGGCCTCGGCAATCTCTGGCTGATCCTGCTGAAGGACACCTCGCTCGCCGCCATAATCACCTATGACGAGCTGGCCCGCGAGGCGCGGACGGCGGCGGAGAACAGTGGCGAATCCTTCCTGCTCTACGGCGCGGCCGGGGTGATCTATCTCGTCTTCACGGCGGTCTCGATGGTCGCCACCGGCCGGCTGGAACGCTGGGCCGACAAGGGTGTCAGGCGGGCCTGAGCGATGCTCGAAGTCATCGATACCTACGGATGGCGCCTCGTCGATGGCCTGTGGACGACGATCGAGCTGGTGGCGATTGCTACCGTGCTCGGCTTCGTCTTCGCGGTTCCACTGGCGCTCGCCCGCGTGTCGCGCAACCCGCTCTTCGCCTGGCCGGCTTACGCCTACGTCTTCGTCTTCCGGGGCACGCCGCTGCTGATCCAGCTCTTCATCATCTATTATGGCTCGGGCCAGATCACGGCGATCCAGGACACCTGGTGGTGGCCCCATGTGCGCGAGTATTGGGGCTGGATCTGCGGCATCATCGGGCTCACCCTCAACACCGCCGCCTATACCGCCGAGATCGTGCGCGGCGGCATCCTCGGCGTGCCGCACGGCGAGGTCGAGGCGGCGCGGGCCTGCGGCATGACCACCCCCGTACTCTACCGGCGCATCATGCTGCCGCGCGCCTTCCGCATCGCCTGGCCGGCCTACGGCAACGAGATCGTCTTCCTGATCAAGGGCAGCGTGCTGGTCAGCACCATCACGGTGCTCGACCTGATGGGCCAGGCGCGCTCGGTCTTCTCGCGCAACCTCGATCTCAATACCTACGTGATCGCAGGCATCATGTACTTCGTGATGATCTATGCCTTCGATAAAGGCTGGCGCGCGATCGAGGCGCGCATCAACCGTTATCTGGGCGAGCGGCCCGATGCCAAGCGAAAGGTCGTGCCCGAGCCGGCTTGAGCCGGAGGGTCACCGCCGCCTAGGAGGCGAAGCTCGGCAGCGCCGCGTCCTTGAAGCGCTCGGCGATGTCCTTGGGATCCCCGTCGAACACGACCCCGATCGCATCCGCACCGCGCCAGGCAACCTGGGCGTCGAGCTTGCCGACACGCGCGATATCGAGATTGATGGTCGTGGCGCAGGCGAAGGGATCGAGCACGCGCAGCAGCGCGCCGCCCTCGGAAATATTGAGCAACACGCAGCCATCGGCGTGGTCGCCGTCGAGGATCGCGGCTTCCCAAAGCACGGCGGCGCGCGAAAAGCGCCGGCGCTCGTTGGAATCCGTAAGACTTTGCTGGGTCTGAGACATGATTGGCCCCTATTTCGACGCATCCAGGCTAGCGGCCAATCCTTAGAACATGGTTAACGCGCGTTATGGTTAACGAATGGGATTTGCGGCGCTTCACGTTTCGGTGGATAATCCCTCATACGGGGGCGCGCGGCGCGCTTGCTGGACGATCGGCAAAAACAGCACAAGGCGCGAGACCAGCCGCGCGGGTTCGCCGGGGGCAAGAGGACCAATCCTGGGCGTATTTCCGCCCGGTCTCGCGCCGTTGGAGGACGTGCCCATGAAAGTCGCAGCGGTATTGAAGGACAAGGGTGACAAGGTCGTCACCGCGAACCCCGAGGATACGGTGGCCACGGTCGCCGAGCTTTTGAAACGCGAGGGCATCGGCGCGGTGGTCGTCAAAGGCGCCGGAGCCTCGGTTGCCGGCATTCTCTCCGAGCGCGACATCGTGCGCGCGATCCCGGCAAAGGGCGCCGATCTGCTGGAGAGCCGCGCGGCGGATCTGATGACCCGCGACGTTATCACCTGCACGCCCGACATGGATATCGACGACGTCCGCAAGCTGATGACCGAGGGCCGCTTCCGGCACGTGCCGGTGCTGGTGGACGGCAAGCTCGCCGGCATCGTCAGCGTGGGCGACGTGGTCAAGCAGCGCCTCGACGAGCTCGAGGCCGAGGCGGGCGCGCTCAGGAGCTATATCTCCACCGGATAGGCGCGAAACGGCCAACTCCGCTAGACTGAGCGGCATCGCGCCGGCTGGACCGCCGGCGCACCTGCTTGCTTGTGAGGGGAGATCCCATGGCCGCCGATACTACGACCTCATCGGTCACGATTGCCGAGTCGACGCTGACCGTCGAGAACCGGGTCGCGACGCTGACCTTCGAGCGCGACGATGTGCGCAACGCGCTCACCGGCACCGCGCTCTGCGATGACATCCTCGCGGCCATTGCCTGGGCGAACGGCAACACCGACGTCTCGGTGCTGATCATCACCGGCGCCGGCAAGGCGTTCTCCTCCGGCGGCGACGTGAAGGCGATGCGCGACAAGGCGGGCATGTTCGCCGGCACGCCGACCGAGATCGAGCGGGAATACAGAACCGGCATCCAGCGCGTGCCCGTGGCGGTGCATTCGGCCGAGGTCGTCACCATCGCCGCGGTGAACGGCCCGGCGATCGGCGCCGGCTGCGATCTCGCCTGCATGTGCGATCTCCGCCTCGGCTCGGAGGCCGCGGCCTTTGGCGAAACATTCGTCAATCTGGGCATCATCCCGGGCGACGGCGGGGCCTGGTTCCTGCAGCGCCTGATCGGCTATCAGCGGGCGGCTGACATGACCTTCCGCGGCCGCATCGTCCGCGCGCCGGAGGCGCAGGAGATCGGCCTGCTGCTGGAGGTGGTCGAGCCGGCGAAGCTCCTGGCCCGGGCCCAGGAGCTGGCGGCCGAGATCGCCGCCAAGCCGCCCCAGGCGCTGCGCTACGCCAAGCGCCTGATGAAGCTCGCCCAGCGCACCGAGCTGCCCGATTTCCTAGATTATTGCGCGGCGCTGCAGAGCTTCAGCCACGGCACCGAGGACCACGCCGAAGCCATGGCCGCGTTCTTGGACAAGCGCGAGGGGAATTATACGGGGCGGTAAGCGCCGAAGACGCGGCTCAGCCGATCCCGAGCAGCGCGTTCACCTTCTCCTGGGTGAGCGTGGGACCGGCGAGGATCTCGCCGTCGACCTCGAGCACCGGCGAGGAGCGGATGTTGAGCGCTGCCATCTTGTCGGCCGCGGCCTCGTCCATCATCAGGTCCGTCGCGGTGAAGGCGACGCCGTGCTCCCGGAGATAGCTCTTCAGCGCCTCGCACGGGGCGCAGAGCGGCGTCGAGTAGACGATGACGGTTTTCTCATTCTCGCTCATACCTTGGCTCATACTTTCCCTTCCGCCTTGCGCTCCTTGTAGCGCGCCTTGGCCTCCAGCCAATGCTCGGTCGCCTCCTCATCGAGGAAGCGCTGCTCCTCGGAGAAGATAAGATCCTTCCACTTGTCGCCCTTCGACCATTGGAACGGGGCCTCGACCGTGGTGCGCGGCTCGGTTGCGGTTTCCAGGAGGCTTAGCGCCATCTCGAAGATCTCGCGCTGCTGGTCGACCGCGCCCGGCTCGCCGCAGGGATTGCCGAGCGGGAAGTCGACGAAGACCAGGCGCGCGACGCCGCAATGCTCGACGATGTCGCGGCCATTGGCGATCATCACCGTGGGGATGCCGTTGGCTTCGAGATAACGCGCAACCAGACTCACGGTCTGGTGGCAGACGGGTCATATCGGGGTCAGGATCGCGACATCGACTCCGTCCTCGCGGCAGCGCTCCAGCACCAGCGGGCCGTCGATCTCCAGCGTATGGCGCTGGCTATAGGAGGTGTGGACGCCGTGGAGACGCTTGGCGATCGAGCCGATGCGGCCCGCGGCCTCGGCTTCGCGGAGACGCGTGATCGGGAAGAAGCTGTCGACGTCGTCCAGATGCGTCGCGTGCTTGTCGAAATGCTCCTGCTGGCTGTAGAGCCGCTCGACCGGCGTGTCGGAGGGGATCACGTAGGCGTTGCCGACGAACATCTCCTGGGTGTGGTCGGCGCTTTCGTCCTCGCGGATGGCGATGTCGCTGGTCGAGACGATGGTGGCGCGACATTCGGAAAGCGGCTTGGTCAGCGGCGTGAAGGGCACGTCATCGAAATGCGCCCATTCATACGGCTTGTCGTAGCCTTCCTTCAGGTAGTAGGCGCGCGTCTTGTCGATATAGCGGACATACGACATGCGTTCGTCCCTCCGCGGTTCGGTCGTCGCTTCCTCGCCCAAGACAAAAGCTGGCACAAACGGGGAGACCGATCAAACGGCGAGGCAGCGCATCTGGGTTGCGCTATTCGGCCTTCTTGGCCATTCCCGCCACCTCGCGGGCGGCGGCCATGATGCCGGCATAGCCGGTGCAGCGGCAGAGATGCCCGCCCACCACGTCGCGAAGCTGCTCATCGTCGGGATGCGGTTCGCGCTCGAAGAGGTCGCTCAAGGACATGAGGATGCCCGGCGTGCAGTAGCCGCATTGGAGCGCGTGGTGCTTGCGGAAGGCTTGCTGGAGCGCGCTGAGCGGGCCGCCGTGCTCGGCGAGGCCCTCGACCGTATCGACCGCCCGGCCCTCGGCCTGGACTGCGAGGCAGAGACAGGCGCGCACCGCCTCGCCATCGAGCCGCACCGTGCAGGCGCCGCAAATGCCGTGCTCACAGCCGACATGGGTGCCGGTCTCGCCAAGCTCCTGGCGGATGAAATCGGTGAGCAGCATGCGCGGCTCGGCCCAGCTGGAGACCGGCTTGCCATTGAGGGTGAAGGAGACGCGGTGGCGCTCGCCCTGGCTCAGCTTGCGCATGCGGCGGCCTCCTCCAGCACCTTGCGGCCGAGCTTGCGGACGATGTCGCGGCGGTAGCGGGCGGTAGCATGGATATCGTCCTCGCCGCCGAGCGCCCAGGCGAATTCGTTGAGCGCATCGTCGGCCTGGTCCGGAGCGATTTGCCATTCGCGGGCAGCGGGACGGTCGGCAACGCCGCCGACGCCGAGCCGCAATGTGCCGTTCTCGGCGACGGCCGCCAGGCTGACGATGGCGAAATCGCCGTGCCGGCGCGCGACCTCGGTGAAGGCGTAACCGGCGCGCGGCTGCTTCAACGGATAGCGCGCGGCGACGACCAGCTCGTCGGGCTCGCGCGCGGTGGCCAACAAACCGACCTGAAATTCCGATGCCTTCAGCACCCGTTCGCCGCGCTTGGAGCGCAGAACGACTTCGCCTTCGAGCGTCGCCAGGCAGAGCGGCAGCTCCGAGCTCGGATCGCCGTGGGCGAGCGAGCCGCAGACCGTGCCGCGGTTGCGGGTCTGGAAATGCCCGACATGCGGCAGCGCCTGAGCGAGCAACGGCACGGCCTCGGCGAGGCCCGGCTGGGCCAGCAACTGCGCCTGGGTGACCGCCGCGCCAATTTCCATGTGCGTGTCGCTGTCGCGGCAATAGGAGAGCTCGGCCAGATGTGCGATGTCGATGAGCGCGCGCGGCTCGGCGAGGCGGAGGTTGAGGAGCGCCATCAACGACTGGCCGCCCGCGATCACCCGCGCCTCCTCGCCATGCTCGGCGAGCAGGTCGACGGCCTCGTCGACAGTGTCGGGACGGTAGTAATCGAAATTGACCGGCTTCATCGCGCGAGCCCCAGGGCACGCAGAATGCGGCGCCACACCGACTTCGTCGGCTGGCCGGGCGCCCCAGCAGTGGTAGCACTGGCGCCGAGTTGGCGGCCCAGGCGGCGGAAGAACTGGGCGATGACGATGTCGGTTGCGCTTTTGATCATGCGCGCGCCGACCGCCGCGGCCTTGCCGCTGACATCGACCGTGTAGTCGTAGTCGATGCGGGTGCCCCCGCCGGCTTCCGTCAGGCGCACGCGTCCGCCGCCGCTTGCCTGGCCGAGCGGGCCGTCGATGCCGCCCGAGAGCGTCGCGGCATTCGGTGCGTCGAGGTCGGAGAGGCCGACCTTGGCATTGAAGCGGCCGCGCACCGGGCCGACGCCCAGGGTGACCTCGGCCTCGTACTGGTTCTCGCCGGTCGCCTCCAGCGCGTGGCAGCCCGGAATGACGGCGCGCAGGACCTCGGGATCGAGCAGCGCATCCCAGACAGTCTGCGGCGGGGCGGCGATCTCGATCGAGCCGGTGCCGGATACGCCACGGCCACCGCTAACGGCCGGCGCCGTCGTGGCGGCGTCCTCTGCTCCTGCGGGCCGCGCTGGCTCGTCGGCCTCGGCCATCAGCGCATGGACGCGCTTGGGCGTGAGCGGAATCTGCACATCCTTCACGCCGAGCGCGTCGGCGACGGCATTGGCGATACAGGCCGGCGTGGTCATGGTGTTGCCCTCGCCGAGCCCCTTGGCGCCGAGCGGGGTGAAGGGCGAGGGGCTTTCCATGTGGAGGATCTCGATCTCCGGCACCTCGTTCACCGTGGGCACGATGTAATCGGCGAAGGTGCCGGTCTGGAAGCTGCCGTCGGGCCCATAGACATATTCCTCGTGCAGCGCCGTGCCGACGCCTTGCGCGAAGGAGCCGAGATACTGGCCGTCCGCGATCGACGGATTCAGCAGCTTGCCCGAATCGTGGATGGTAACGTAACGGTCGATGCGTACCTGCGCGGTCACCGGATCGATCTCGACGCCGCACATGTCGAACATGAAGCCGTAGGTGAGCGAGGTGTTGATGTGGTCGCCCGGCGTCGGCGCCTCGAGCTCGGGCGGCGTCCACGACGCGGTCTCGCGCAAGCCGGCTGTGAGGCCCTCGGGCAGCTCCGCCGGCGCCCAGTGGGTGACGCCCGCCGCGCGGCCGAAGGCGACCGAATTGTCGGGGTTGCCGCGGGCGAAGATCTTGCCGCCGGCGAATTCCAGATCATCGGGGCGCACGTTCAGGTTCTTGGCGGCGATGGTCGCGAGCTTCTCGCGCACCTGCTTGGCGGCCTGATGCGTCGCCACCGCCGTGCCGGGCGAGAAGCGGCAGGAATAGTTGCCGGCGGCGATCGACCACTGATCCTTCTGGGTGTCGTGTTCGAGATTGACCGCGATGTCCTGCGGCGTGAGGCCGAGCTGGTCGGCGACGATCTGCGCGAGCGTCGTCTCTTGGCCCTGGCCCTGGGGCATCGTATCCGCCGTCACCGAGACCGTGCCGAGCGGGTCGACATTGACGGTCGCGAGCGAGACGGCGCCGTTCTTGGGCCCCGCGCGCTCGCGCTCCTCGGCGGTCAGCAGATTGCTGATATAGCCCATGTTGGACATGCCGGGCTCGACCGCGGCGGCGAAGCCGACGCCATAAAGGCGCCCTTCGGCGCGCGCTTTATCACGGCGACGGCGGAGATCCTCCAACCGGCCCTCCCCCGTGGCGATCTCGATGGCCTTGGGATAGTCGCCCGAATCGAACAGCGAGCCGCCCGCGGATTTGTAAGGGAAGGCATCGCCCGGAACGAGATTCTTGCGGATCACGTCGAGATGATCCATGCCGAGCTCCTCGGCGATCCGGTGCGTCATGCGCTCCAGCGCCAGGTAGAGCTGCGGGCCGCCGAAGCCGCGCACCAGGCCCGCCGGCATCATGTTGGTCATCACCATCTTGTTGGTGACGGCGAGATTGGCGATGTCGTAGGCGCCGGTCATCGCCCCCTGCATGCGGTAGAGCGGCCCCGGCATCGGCGCGCGGAGATAAGCGCCGTAATCTTCGAGCTGATCGAACTTCAGGCCCGTGATCGTGCCGTCGGATTTGACCGCCGCCTCGATGGTGGTGACGCGGCCGGGGCAGGAGTTGGCGGCCAGCAGATGCTCGTAGCGGTCCTCGATCCACTTGACCGGGCGGCCGACGATGCGCGCGGCGAGGCTCATCAGAACGATATGCGGAAAGACCGCCTGCTTGATGCCGAAGCTGCCGCCCGAATCGCGCGGCGTGCGGAGACGCAGGCGCGAGCCCGGCACACGGAGCGAGCGCGACATCACGGGATGGGTGCTGTAGGGGCCCTGGAAGTTGGAGAGGACGTCGTAGCTCCCGTCCTCCTCGTGATACTGCGCGACGACCACGAAGCATTCGATCGGCATGTAGGAGTGGCGCGGGAAGCGCGTGGTCAGCGAGACGCGGTGCTCGGCCTCGGCGAAGGCGGTATCGGGGTCGCCATATTTGAACTCGCGCACCGAGACGAGGTTGGTGCCGGCCGCCTCGTGGACCAGCGGCGCGCCCTCCTTGGCCGCCTCTTCCAGATCGACGACGACGGGTAGTTCGCGATACGTGACCTCGATCGCGTCGAGCGCATCCTCGGCGAGGTAACGATCATCGGCGAGGACGACCGCGACCGGCTCGCCGACATAGCGCACCTTCTCCACCGCGAGCGACCACTGATGCAGCGGCGCGCGCAGCACGACGAGGAAGGGATCGGAGAGCGCCTTGATATCCTCGCCGGTGATGACAGCGTGGACGCCCGGGCGCGTGCGCGCCGTCTCGACGTCGATCCCCTCGATGACGGCATGGGCGTGAGGCGCGCGCAGGATCGCCGCATGCACCGTGCGGGGCGGTGCGGCGATATCGTCGGCGAAGCGCCCGCGTCCCCGCAGCAGCCGCAGATCCTCTTCGCGCTCCATCGCCTGGCCGACATATGTCGGCTCTGACGCCGGCTCGGGGGCAGCCTCGGTGGACGCGTCGGTTCTTGCCATGATCGTTCGTGCCGCCGTGTCGCCTGGTGCGCCCGAAGGCCTACCGCGCGACCCCCGAGACGCCCTCGCCCTCGACCACCGAATGGGAGGCCGGATCGAAGCGCCGGGTGGGGATGGTTTTGAGGTCGGTTCCGGTCACGCGAAGGAAACGGGCGCCGTCCGGGAAATGGATCGAATGGATCTGGCCCGGCTCGAAGGTGCCGGCCATCGGCGGATCGAGGCGGTAGGTCTGCTCGACCTCGACCTCGGCATGGTCGGCGTCCTCACCGCTGTCGGTTCGCCGCCAGACCTTCATGTCGGTGTGCTTCACCGCCTGGCCGTAGACCGCCCAGGAGGTGCCGTGGTCGTGCGGCGGCGAATCCTTTCCCTCGGCATAGATATGGGCGAGGACCTGGAAGCCGGTCTCGTCATCGGTATAGAGCACCTGGATCCCGGGCTCGGCGCCGGGGCTGAAATGCTCGGCGACGAAATCCGGCTGGGCGAGCAGGCGCTCGACATCCTTGCGGACCCGCTCACGGCCTTCGGCGCCTGCCGTCACATTGGCGCGGCAGTCGTCGCAAAAGGCCTCGAATGTGTAGGCCGTCATCGCACGTCCTCCCAGTTTCGATGCGGGCGCATCTTAGACCACGGGGCGCAAGCCCGCGAAACCCCCTAGCCCTAGCCGAATACGCCCCATGCGCCGCCCGCAGGTGACGGGCTTTGCCCAGGCTAGGCGCTTCCCCTAGAGTGCGCCGCTGCCGAATTCAAGCGCGCCGAGGCTATCGTCCCCCATGTCCGCTCCCCAGATTTTCGATCTTCCGACCCCGCGTCAAACCTTCGACCTCGCCATGGATGACGGCGTGCCGATCCGCATCCGCCAGTACGGCAACCCCGACGGCGTGCGCCTCTTCATCAGCCATGGCAACGGCTTCGCCATCGACGGCTACCTGCCGTTCTGGGGTCCGCTGCAGGAGCGCTACGAGCTCATCATCTTCGACTTCCGCAACCACGGCCAGAACCAGCGCAGCCGCAACGACCGGCACAACTACCTTCAATTCACCTCGCGCGGGACTATTCGGAAAACCGCGGCCACAGCCGCTGGATCGAGGGCGCGCATGCGCTGATGGCCGACGCAGTGCTGCGCAAGGACGAGGAGCAGGGCGACTGGGCGCTCGTCTGCCAGCGCGAGCTCGAAGCCTCGATCTATCTGGAGGCGCTGACGCTCAATCTGTGGCCGCACTACGAAGAGTATGGCGGCCCGGTGCTGACCATCGGCGCCGACCCCGAGATGAAAGGCAACCCGCCGACCGGCAAGGCCAACAAGGCGCTGCACGACGAATACGGCTATCCCTATGTGGCGATCCCGGAGACCGGCCACATGCTGCAGATCGAAAGGCCACAAGCCTGCATCGAGGCGATGGAGGCGTTCCTCAAGGAACAGCGGATCGTAGATTAAAGGTCCCTACTCCACCGGCCATTTCAGCTTCACGACCTTGTCCATGTCTAGGCGTCCGGCGATGCGCTCGGCGGTGGCGCGGACGTCGGCGAGGATCGCCGCCTCGTCGACGCGGGTGAGCGCGCCGTCGCGCACCACCGCTTCGCCCGCCACCAGCACATGGGCGATCGAGCTGCCGTTCGCCGCATAGACGAGGTTCGAGACCGGGTTGTAGAGCGGCTGCCAATCGGGCCAGGACGTATCGAAGAGGACGAGGTCCGCTTCCTTGCCGACCTCGACGCTGCCGATCCGGTCGCCGAGCCCCGCCCCCTTGGCGCCATTGATGGTCGCCATCTCGACGACGTGCTCGGGCGGCATGACGCGCGGGTTGATGCGCGTTTCCTTATAGCCGCCGGCGAGCAGGAACATCTCCTGCGTCATGTCGGTGATGCCCGAGCAGGCGTGGTCGGAGCCGATCGAGACGTTGACGCCGAGCGCCATCAGCTCGGGCAGCTTGCCCATGACGAAATTGCCGTAGCCGTTGTGCATGCTCGACGAGGGGGCGGCGACCAGCGTCGGCTTCGTCTGCCGAATGATCTCGATCTCGTGCGGCTCGAGCCAGCCCGAATGGACGAGCAGCATGCGCTCGTCGAGCACGCCCAGATCCGCCAGCCGCTCGATCTCGGGCTTGCCGTAGGCCGCGAGGCTGCCGTCATGGGTCGAATAGGCGAAGCAGGCATGGGTCTGGAGCAGCGCGTCATGTTTGTCGGCGAGCTCCTTCAGGCCCAGGATCAGATCGTCGGAGGCGTTGTTGAGGCCGCGGAAGGACGCGCTGACGGAAAGCCGCCCGCCGGCGTCGCCGTGATGCGCGGCGAAGAGCGCGGTGGTCTCGTCGACGCATTTCTCGGTCGTCTCGATCATCGCCTCGGGCAGCACGCCCATGACCGACTTGGTGAGATCGAAGGAGGAGCGCGAGATCACCATGCGCCCGCCCGCGGCTGAGACCGCCTCGATGGTGGCGGCGGGATGATAGTTGCCCGGATCGATGAAGCAGGTGACGCCGTGGCGCAGCAGCTCCATCGCTGCCAGGCTCGCGCTCACCCGCACGTCCTCGCGGGTCATCGCCCCCTCGTAGGGATACATATGCGTGAAGAGGAAGGACTGGGCGTTCGCCTCGTCGGCAAGGCCGCGCGACATCTGGAAGGAGGAATGGAGGTGGTTGTCGACGAAGCCGGGCGTACCGACCATGCCCGAGGCGTCGAGCGTGCTGTGCCCCCTCCAAGCGGCCTCGATCGCATCCGTCTTGCCGATCGCGGCGAACTTGCCGTCGACAATCGCGATGGCGGCGTCGCGGACGATGCGGCGGGTCTCGTCGACGGTGATCAGCCAGTCGATGCCGGTAACCAGGAGATCGGCCTGCTTGGGAGCGTCAGTCATTCTTCGTCCATTCGTTCGTAGTGTGCCTGGATGCCGTCAGCGCGCACCGTCCCACACGCTCGCGGGGATGTAGAGGTTGCCTTCCATGAGGCGGCGGGCGGTGCGCACGAAGCCGACGCGGGTGACGTGCGGTGCGGCGCGGCTGCCCTCGAATTCGATCATCGTCTCGAGCCGGCCGACGGGGTGCTCGATCATCACCGATTGCGCCTGCGCATCGCTCACTTGCGCGATGCCGTCGGTGACCGCGCCGGCGATCACGCTCGTCGCCGCCAGGCACATGCCGCCGACCAGCGGGAAGGTCGCGTGGCATTCCTGCGGCACGAAGTAGCGCGCATTGATGCTGCCGCCGGCGCGGGGCGCGGAGATCAGGCAGAGCTTGGGCACGACCTTGCCCGTCGGGTCGCCCATGCCCATGCACGCGGAGGCTTGCACCCGGATCGCTTCAAGGCGGGCAAGGAGTTCCTTGTCGGCATCGAGCTCCGCCTTACCCTCATAGCCGGTCTTGCCGAGATCGGCGGCGCGCATGGTGATCATCGGCACGGCCACGTCGACGCAGCTCGCTTCAATGCCATCGAACGTGTCGCGCGGTGAACCCGTCGGCAGCAGCTTGCCCGTGATCGAGCCGACCACGCCGCTGAAATAGAGCATGACGGGGGCGGCCGTGCCGGGCGCGCCGTCGATCGCGGCGTCGCCCTCGTAGGTCACTTGGCCGCCCGGCGTCTGCACCGTCGCCTCGATGAGCGCGTCGGTATTGACGTTGTGGATGCGGACGACCGTTTCGGGATCCTGCGCTTCGATCATCCCCGCCTCGATGGCGAAGGGGCCGACGCCGGAGGTCATGTTGCCGCAATTGGGCGCGTAGTCGACATGGCCGCGATCCACGATGACCTGACCGAATAGATAATCGAGATCAGCGTCGTCGCGCGCGCTGGGCCCGACCATGGCGACCTTGCTGGTCAGCCACTGGGCGCCGCCGATGCCGTCGATCTGGCGCGCGTCGGGCGAGCCCATCGCCGCCAGCAGGACGCGGGTCAGCGTCTCGCGATCCTGCGGCAGATCGGCGAGTTTGAAATAGGGGCCCTTGGAAGTGCCGCCGCGCATGATGACGCAGGGAATGGCGGTCTGCGGCATGCCGTCTCCCCGCCCAGATGGTGTTTGTGGTGGTCGATCGCGTGGCGGCGAGATCAGCACCGGGGCCGGGGGCTGTCAACTGCGCCCGCTGCACAGCTAGGTTGTGGGCCAGGTTGTGGGTGGGGTCAGGCGCGGTCGGTCAGGCAGACGCGGCGGCCGCCGTGGCGATCATCAGCTCGCGGAACCAGCGATGCGCCGGGCTGTGCCGCGTGCGCTCGTGCCAGGCCGCGATCATCGAGAAGCCGGGCATCTCGAAGGGCACCGGCAGGAC
>JARRKQ010000093.1:0-11007 GCA_037387885.1 Alphaproteobacteria bacterium
CCACCGGCGGAGCTATCCCTCGCGCGACTTCCACTAGTAGATGGGCTAGTAGAGCGTCAAAGACGCTATCAACTAGGGACCCGTGCGAGCCAACCCACTACCGCGTCGCGCCCGGCCGCATCGAGATGAAGCCCCATCTTGGTGCGCCGCCACAGTACGTCCTCGGCGCTGCGCGCCCATTCCGTCTCAACGAGCCAAGCGAGCTCGCGCTCATAGAGCCCGGCGCCGAAATGCCGGCCCATGTCATCGAGCGATCCGGCACCCTCGAGCAGCGCCGGGGTAAGGCTGCCATGCCGGCGGACAAGGCCGTGGAGGTGATCGACCGGCAGCCAGTCCGCTGACCGCGCGAGCCCGGCCAGATAGAGTGCGAAATCGTGTTGGGGCATGTCGCCGCCGGGCAAGATGGCGGTATCGGTCCAAGGCCCGCCCTTCTTGGGAAACCAGGGGATGATCCGGTTCACCACCTTCTCGGCGAGCTTGCGATGGGTGGTGAGCTTGCCGCCGAAGACCGTGACCACGGGGGCGACGCGCGGCGGATCGCCATCGACGAAGAGCTTGTAGTCGCGCGAGACGGCCTTGGCCTGGGTGCTGCCGTCGTCGAAGAGCGGCCGCACGCCGGCGAAAGACCAGCGAACGTCGTCCGGCGCGAGCGGCTTTTCCAGATACTCGCTCGCCGTTCGGCAGAGATAGTCGATCTCCGCTGAACTTGCGGCCGGTGACGCGCGCATGTCGTCGAGCGTCACCTCGGTCGTCCCGATCATCGAGAAGTCGCGCTCGAAAGGCAGGATGAAGATGACGCGCTCGTCGGGGTTCTGGAGGATCAACGCATGATCGCCGTCATGCACCCGCGGCACGACGATGTGGCTGCCCTGGACGAGCCGCAGGCCGCCATCGAATTCGAGCTGAAAGATTTTTGTCGCAACCGTCTCGGCCCAGGGGCCGGCGACGTTGATGACGGCGCGAGCGGCAATCTGCGTCTTCCGTCCGGTACCGACATCCTGAAGCGAGATCCGCCAATGCGCGCCCTCGCGGGCAGCGGCGACGATCTCGGTGTGCGGCTCGACGACGGCGCCCAGCGTGCCCGCCGCGCGCAAGGTGAGGATCACCAGACGCGCATCGTCGACCCAGCCGTCGGAATAGACGAAGCCCTGGGTGAAGCGCGAGGCGAGACCCGCACCCCAGGGCCGTTCGCGGAGATCGACCCTACGGCTGGACTTGAGCTCGGCCGAACCCAGCAGGTCGTAGAGTTTGAGTCCCAAATTGATCATCCAGCGCGGGCGCAGGCCGGGTCGCCACGGCAGCACGAAGTCGAGCGGCCAGGCGATGTGCGGCGCGGCGCGCAGGAGCCGCGCGCGCTCGGCCAGTGATTCGCGCACCAGGCCGAACTCGTAATAGCCGAGATAGCGCAAGCCCCCATGGATGAGCTTGCTTGAGGCCGACGAGGTGGCGCCGCCCGGATCGCCCTTGTCGATGATCAGGACCTTGAGGCCGCGGCCCGCCGCGTCGCGCGCAATCCCCGCGCCGTTGACGCCGGCACCGACAACCAGAAGATCGTAAGCGTCCATGGGATACGAGCTAGTCGCTGAGCCGGGTGACGATCTTGTTTTCGCTGTCCAGCGTGCGATGGACGGGGCACATATCGGCGATCTCGAGCAAGCGTTGGCGCTGGGCGTCATCGAGATCGCCCGTGATTTCCAATTCCCGGTTGATCAGATCGATCTTGCCTTCGGTGCTTTCGCAGTCGTCGCAGTCGCGGGCGTGTATCTTTTCGTGCGTGAGGCGCACCGCGACCTTGTCCAAGGGCAGACCCTTGCGCTCGGCGTACATGCGCAGCGTCATCGAGGTGCAACCTCCGAGGGCGGCGAGCAGCACATCATAGGGGTTCATGCCGCTGTCGAGGCCGCCCACCGACGTAGGCTCGTCCATGACGATCATATGCGCGTCGGTGCGGACCGTGTTGGTGTACTTACCCGCACCGGTTTCCTCGACCAGCACCTCGCCATGTTCGAGCGCCGGGGCGGCCTCCTCTTCGCCCGCGGGCGCCTCGTCCAGATAGCGCGCCGCCCAGGCCGCCAATATGTCGGCCACAAACGCGGCATCCTCATGCCGGGTCAGCAAATGGTCGGCGTCATCGAGGGAGATGAAGCTCTTGGGATGCTTGGCCGCGACGAAGATCTTCGAGGCATTGTCGATACCAACATACTCGTCGCGGGGGCCATGGAAGACGAGGAGCGCCTTGTGCATGCCGGCAATCGCCGCTTCCAGCGTGCTCGACGCGATGTCGTCCAGGAACTGCTTCTTGATGCGGAACTGACGCCCCGCCAGCGTGACCTCGGCCTCGCCGTCGGCCTCGATGCGCTCCTTCGCAGCGCCGAAATTCTCCGCGACATGCTCGGGATCGGCCGGCGCGCCGATCGTCGCGACCTCTTTCGCTTCGGCGATCTGCGGTGCGGCCGCCAGAACCGCGGCACCACCCAGGCTGTGGCCGATCAGCAGCGACGGCGCTTCGCGGTTCTGGCGCAGCCAGTCGGCCGCGGCGACGAGGTCGCCGACATTGGAGCTGAAGTTGGTGTTCGCGAAATCGCCCCCGCTGGCGCCCAAGCCGGTGAAATCGAAGCGCAGAACGGCGATGCCATGCGCCGCCAAAGCCGCGGCGATGCGCGAGGCGGCGAAGATGTCCTTCGAGCAGGTAAAACAATGGGCGAAAAGCGCATATGCCTTGGGTGATCCTGACGGCGAATCGAGCCGGGCGGCCAAGGGCTCGCCAAGCGCGCCGGTGAAAGTGATCTTCTCGCTGCTCACATCCATTGTGCCCTCTTTGCCGCCGTGGCGGATCGCCCGAAGCTGTCACCATCGGAGCATGGCAATTGCCAATGTGGCAAGCGGGCGGAATGCCTTGCCGGCAACAAAAAAGCCGGGCCCGGTCGCACGAACCGGACCCGGCCTCCAATTCTGAAATATATCTCGGAGCTTTAGCGCGCCGGGGAGGACTGCGGCGCGGCGACCGGGCGGCCGCGCGCGAGCAGCGCATCGATCGCGGCGAAGCGCTTGTTGTTATCGATCCGGAAACCGATGCCCGAGCAGATTCGGACGTTGGCGGCAGTGGGACAGGATGCGGTGCCGCCGATCTTGCAGCCGGCCTTGCGACAGCCTTTGCGCTTTGCGCCCGTATCGCTGCCGCCATAACGGCAATACTGGCCGCAGGAGCTGCCGCTCGTGCAGATGTAGCAGCCCGCTTCTGCCGGGAGCGGTGCTGCGGTCCAAACCAGCAAGGCCGCGAGCAAGACATAAAGACGTTTTATTGTGAGCCGTTTCATAATCGATTGCCCTCTGCGTGAAGTGTCATCGGGATCGCGTTGTCGATCCACCAGGGTATCGCACTCAAGGTCGATCCTGACCGGAACCTCGCGGCTGTGCAATCTTCGACTGACCGGCCGCGCCATGACATGACGGCAACGCTCTACTAAGGTCGAGAGAATTTCAACGAGTGCAGATCGGGCGTTGCGGCGATGGATCAGAATGATGTCGAGGTGGTGGACAAGAGTGTCGTCTACGACGGCTACTTCCGCATGGACCGCTACCGGCTGAAGCACAAGCTGTTCGAAGGCGGCTGGAGCGAGGTGTTCGCCCGCGAGCTGTTCGAGCGTGGGCATGCGGTCGCGCTGCTGCCTTACGACCCGGTGCGCGACGTGGTGGTGCTGGTGGAGCAGTTCCGCATCGGGGCCTATGCGGCCGGATGCCATCCCTGGCTGATCGAGGTCGTCGCGGGCATCATCGATCCGGGCGAGACAGCCGAAGAGGTCGCGCGGCGCGAAACCGTCGAAGAGGCAGGGCTCCATGTGAGCGACATGATCAAGGTCGCCGACTACCTCGCCAGCCCCGGCGGAACCTCGGAGACGGTGACGCTTTATTGCGGGCGTATCGATGCGGGCGAAGCGGGCGGAATTCATGGGCTCGACACGGAAAGCGAGGATATCCGCGTGATGACGCTGCCGTTCGAGGAGGTGGCGGGGCTGCTGGCGGAGCCGCGGACCCACAACGCGACCCTGCTGATCGCCCTGCAATGGCTGACGCTTCACCGCGACGAGCTCCGCGCCAAGTGGCGATGAGCCGGCGGCGATCCAGCGTGCCGCCGCGATCACGATCGAGCGCCGGGCTATTGATCGCCTGGTTTCGCCTCGATAGCATGCGCCTCCCTTCCCAATAGTCTGAGCCACCAAACGATGGACGTTCGCGACGGCTTTACCGGCACGGTCGGAAACACCCCCCTTATCCGCTTGAGGCGCGCCTCCGAGGAGACGGGCTGCGAGATCTACGGTAAGGCCGAGTTCCTCAATCCGGGCGGCTCCGTGAAGGACCGCGCGGCGCTCGGCATCATCGAGGATGCCGAAAAACGCGGCGTGATCGAAAAAGGCGGGGTGATCGTCGAGGGGACCGCCGGCAATACCGGTATCGGCCTGGCGCTGGTCGGCAATGCGCGCGGCTATCGCACCGTCATCGTGATCCCGGAGACCCAGAGCCAGGAAAAGAAGGACATGCTGCGGCTCTGCGGCGCCGAGCTGCGCGAGGTGCCGGCCGTCCCGTTCAAGGACCCCAACAACTACGTCCATGTTTCGGCGCGGCTGGGCGAGGAACTGGCCAAGACCGAACCCAAGGGCGCGTTCTACGCCAACCAATGGGATAATCTCGCCAATCGCGGTTACCACATGAAATCGACTGGGCCGGAGATCTGGGAGCAGACCGACGGCAAGATCGATGCCTTCATCTGCGCCATCGGCACCGGCGGCACCCTGTCCGGGGTCTCGATGGCGCTGAAGGAGCGGAACAAGGACATCAAGATCGGCCTGGCCGATCCGGACGGGGCGGCGATGTTTAATTATTTCGACCACGGCGAGGTCAAAGCCTCCGACGGCAGCTCGATCGCCGAAGGGATCGGCCAAGGCCGGGTAACCGGGAATGTCGACGGCACGCCGGTCGACATACCGCTTCAGGTCTCCGATGCGGACGGCGTGGCGGTGATCTTCGACCTGCTGAAGGACGAAGGCCTCTGCCTCGGCGGATCGAGCGGCATCAACGTGGCCGGCGCGATCAAGCTGGCCAGGGAACTGGGGCCGGGACATACGATCGTCACCATGCTGTGCGACTTCGGCACGCGCTATCAGAGCAAGCTGTTCAATCCGGCTTTCTTGAAGGAAAAGGGCCTGGCGGTACCGGACTGGCTGGACAGCGCCTTCAGTTGATCGGTCGAGCCGGCAGGAGGTCTGAACAATGAGCTACGCCAATCCAGACGCGCTGGTCAGCACCGAATGGCTTGCCGAGCATTTGTCGGCACCCGACGTGCATGTAGTCGACGCCTCCTGGTATCTGCCGGCGATGAACCGTGACCCCAAGGCCGAATACGCCGAGGCGCATATTCCGGGCGCGGTCTATTTCGACATCGACGAGATCGCCGACACCAACAACCCCCTGCCCCATATGCTGCCGAGCCCGGAGAAATTCTCCTCGCGGGTGCGAAAGCTGGGTCTGGGCGATGGGGTGCGCATCGTCGTCTATGACGGCATCGGGCTGTTCAGCGCCGCCCGCGTCTGGTGGATGTTCCGCTATTTCGGCCACGACGATGTTGCGGTCCTGGACGGCGGCCTGCCGAAATGGCGCGCGGAAGGCCGCCCGCTCGAGAGCCTCGATCCGATGCCGCGCGACCGGCATTTTACCGCGCGGGTCAACGCGCTTCTGGTCCGCGATTTCGATCAGGTAAAGGCGAATATCGACAGCCGCCGCGAGCAAGTGCTCGATGCGCGGTCGGCCGGACGTTTCGCCGGCGCCGAGCCGGAACCCCGCGCCGAGCTGCGCGGCGGGCGTATCCCCGGCAGCCTGAACCTGCCGTTCAGCGAGATCGTCGATCCGAAGAGCGGGACCATGAAGCCCGCCGATGACCTGCGGCAGGCTTACGAAGCCGCGGGCGTCGACTTCAATCGCCCGGTCATCACGAGCTGCGGATCGGGCGTGACCGCCTCGGCGCTGACGCTCGGTCTCTATCTGCTCGGCCACCGCGACGTCGCGGTCTATGACGGCTCGTGGACCGAATGGGGCGGCCGCGAAGACGCGCCCATCGAGACCGGCGGTGGCTGACCGCCGCGGCCCGCGCTGAGTGCGGCGAAATGGCCAAGGACACCGGCGACACGGGCACGGGCGATAAGGGCAGCGCGACCGGCCGGCCCAAGAGCGACAATGAGAACGCGCCCGACAAACTGGAATGCGTCGTGACGTATCTGGAGATGCGCGAGCCGCCGCGGCATCCCAACATTCTGTCCGGCCGTCACAAGATCGCGCTCATGCGGGCCGAGAGCCCGACGATCTCGTTCTACCGCTATCTCTACAATACGATCGGCGAGGACTGGCTGTGGTGGGAGCGGCGTGCGCTCGATGACGCCGCCCTCGCTGCGATCATCCACGATCGCGATGTCGATATCTTTGTCCTCTATTATGACGGCGTGCCGGCGGGCTATATCGAGCTCGACCGCCGGGTCGCCGGCGACATCGAAGTTGCCTATTTCGGACTGATCCCCGAATTCATTGGGCGCGGGCTGGGCGCCTATCTCTTGGGCTGGGCGCTCGACGAGGCCTGGCAGCGCGAGCCCGAGCGGGTCTGGCTGCACACCTGCAATTTCGATCACCCCAAGGCCATCGCGATCTATCAGCGCGCCGGGTTCACGCCCTACAAGCAGGAAACCACGCTGATCGACGACCCGCGCGCCACCGGCCTTCTGCCGGCACACCTTCCCCTACCCACTGCCGAGCATGGCAACTGACGGCGTACCGCGCTTGCCGCGTCGGGCGGGGCCTGATTTAGTGGCCGCCCCGCCAGCGGCTCATCTCCGTGAGCCACCGCCCAGCGAAACGATCACATCGGCATACATATGAAGAAAGACACGCGCATCGTCGACGCAGGCCGCCATCCGGAGAAGGGCTACGGCTTCGTCAATCCGCCCATCGTGCGCGGCTCGACCGTGGTGCATGAAAGCCTGGCGTCGCTCGAGGCGGCCTCGGCGGACAAGTTCAACAGCCTCGTCTATGGCCGCTTCGGTACACCGACGACCAAGGCGTTCGAGGAAGCCATCGCCGAGATCGAGGGCGGCGCCGACAAGTATCGCACCGTCGCCGTCACCTCGGGCATGGCCGCGATCGCGATGGGCATCCTGTCCTTCGTCAAGTCGGGCGACCATGTGCTGGCCGCCGACAACGTCTATGCACCGACGCGCAATCTGGGCGCGACCTTCCTGGAGCGCTTCGGCGTGGAGATGGAGCACTACGACCCGGCGATCGGCGGCGGGATCGCCGAGCTGATCCGGCCCAACACGGCGCTCGTCTATCTGGAAGCGCCTGGATCGCACACGATGGAGATGCCGGATATTGACGCGATCGTGGGCGCCGCCAAAGAGCGGAACATCCTGACCGCCTTCGACAACACCTGGGCGAGCCCCTACTTCTTCCGGCCCTTCGAGCACGGCATCGACATCTCGATCATGGCGGCGACGAAATACATCGTCGGCCATTCGGACGCGATGCTGGGCACCGTCACCGTGGCTGAGGAACATTTCGAGCAGCTCAAGTCCACGACCAACATTTTGGGCAACTGCCCCTCACCCGAAGACTGCTATCTGGGCCTGCGCGGCATGCGCACCTTGGGCGTCCGGCTGAAGCAACACCAGAAGAACGCGATGGTCGTCGCGCAATGGCTTCTCGACCGGCCCGAGGTGAGCGAGGTCCGCTATCCCGCGCTGCCTCAGGATCCAGGGCACCAGATCTGGAAGCAGTATTTCGACGGCGCCAACGGGTTGCTGTCGATCATTCTGAAGGACTGCCCGAAAGAGGCCGTGGCCGCGATGATCGACGGCTATGAGCATTTCAAGCTTGGCGGCAGTTTCGGCGGCTATGAAAGCCTCGTCTTGCCGATGCGGGTCGACAAGATGCGCACCGCGACGACTTGGAACCCCAGCGGTCCGGGTGTGCGCTTCCATGTCGGGCTCGAAGACCCCGAGGACCTGATCGCCGACCTCGAAGCCGGATTCGCGCGCCTCAACGCGGCCTGCTGAACGCCGGAAACCCGGGTTTCGGGCACAAAAAAAGAGCCGGCCGCCCGAAGGCGACCGGCTCCATTTCGTTCGCGAATTAACAGACGATATGCGCGGGCGTTAGGCCGCCTCGTGCTCGATCGTCTTGGCCTTGGGCTTACGCCCGGCGCCGCTCTCGATCGCGATCTGGCGCGGCTTGAGGGCCTCGGGCACCTCGCGCACCAGCTCGATGGTGAGCAGGCCGTTCTCCAGCGACGCGCCGTCGACGCGAATATGGTCGGCGAGCTGGAAGCGGCGCTCGAAGGCGCGCCCGGCGATGCCGCGGTGGAGATACTTGGTCTCCTTGCTGTCCTCGGCGCCCTTGCCGGTGACGGTGAGCGTGCCCTCCTTGACGGTGACATCAAGGTCGCCCTCGCCGAAGCCGGCCACGGCCATCACGATGCGGTAGGCATCGTCGCCCAGCTTCTCGATGTTGTAGGGCGGATAAGCGGGGGCCGCGTTCTCGGCCTGCATGGTGCTCTCGAGCAGCCGGCCGAGCCGGTCGAAACCGACGGTGGAGCGGAACAGCGGGGAAAGGTCGATATCAAAGCTACGCATAGCCACACATCCTCCTTTGTTAAGCAAGGTTGCGATTGGTGACGGTCCGCCGAGATGGCCGGACCGGTCGTCGTCAACAGGCAAGGGACCCGACAGGCGGCGTTCCTTGCAGCCTCAGAGATAGGAAATTGCCGTGTGATTTCAAGGGCCGCAGCCTCAAGCGGATTTCACGGTGAGTTGACTTCAACGGAGCCGCCGGGCGGCCGATATCGCTAGGGGTCATGCTTAGGACCCGCCCCACCCTGACCGCGCGCCTGCTCGCCCTCTTGGCCATCCTGATCGTGTCGGGCGCTCTCACCCGGCCCGCAATGGCGGCGTTCGAATCGCTCTTCGCGCCCAAGGCGGAGCTGTGGGACCGCTGGACCGCTCACGATCCCGCATCCAAGACCCGGATCGACCACGGGGCGTGGGGCCATTTCTTGAAGCGCTACGTCGCGCGGGGAGCGGATGGCATCAATCGCGTTGCCTACGCCAAGGTCACCCAGGCCGATAAGCAATCACTCGACGCCTATGTCGGGCGGCTGGCAGCGACCAAGGTCAGCCGGCTGAGCCGTGCGGAGCAGCGGGCCTACTGGATCAATCTCTACAACGCCCTGACGCTCAAGGTGGTTCTGGCGCGCTATCCGGTGGCCTCGATCCGCGACATCGATATCTCGCCCGGCCTGTTCGCCGACGGGCCGTGGGACCGCAAGCTGGTGACCATCGAAGGGACCAAGGTCAGCTTGAACGATATCGAGCACCGGATCCTGCGGCCGATCTGGCGCGACCCGAGGATCCACTACGCGCTCAACTGCGCCTCGCTCGGCTGCCCCAATCTTCGCCGCGACGCCTACACGGCCGCCAACACCGAGGCGCTGCTCGAGGCCGGCGCGCGCGATTACGTCAACAGCCGGCGCGGCGTGACCATCGATGGGTCGGGTCTCACCGTCTCCAGCATCTATGTCTGGTTCAAGCCTGACTTCGGCGGCAGTGACGCGGGTGTGATCGCGCATCTCCGCCGCTATGCGGCGCCCGGTCTCGCCAAGAAGCTGGGGCGCACGTCGTCCATCCGCCGGCACGTCTACGACTGGAAGCTCAACGACCGGAAGTAAGCTGGGCGCTTTCGATTACCGCGACGCCTTCGGTCGCGAAGCTGGCCCGCGCGGCGTCCAGGCTGCCGTCGTTGTCGATGGCGCGGCAGGCATCGTCGATCACGATCGTCTCGAAGCCGCAAGCGACTGCGTCTTCGGCCGAGTATCGCACACAGAAGTCGAGCGCGAGGCCGGCCAGGAAGACGCGGGCGAACTGGCGCTCGCGCAGATAGCCGGTGAGGCCCGTCGGGGTCGCATGATCGTTCTCATAGAAAGCGGAATAGGAATCGATCGCGCTGCGATAGCCCTTGCGGATGACGAGCTCGGCGTGGGGAATGTCGAGACGGGAGTGGAAGGCGGCGCCATCGCTTCCCTGCACGCAATGATCCGGCCACAACACCTGATCGCCATACGGCATCGCGATGATTTCAAAGGGCGCGCTTCCGTCATGCGAGGAGGCGAAGGAGCTGTGACCCGCCGGGTGCCAATCCTGGGTCAGCACGACATGCGCGAAAGCGCCGGCGAGGCGGTTGATGACCGGCACCACGGCGTCGCCATCGGGCACGGCCAGATTGCCGCCCGGACAGAAGTCGTTCTGCACGTCGATGACGAGGAAGACGTCGGTGTCGGGATTGATTGTGATCGTGTCGGCCATGATCAGTGCACGCAAAAGCCCTTTAGCACTGCGCGCTGGAGCGCTTTAACACTGCGCGCAAATGCGCTTTGGCGCGCCCGGCAGGACTCGAACCTGCAACCGTCGGCTTAGAAGGCCGGTGCTCTATCCGGTTGAGCTACGGGCGCGGCGGCGCGTGAAAGTCATAGCAGAGACCGGGCCCAAAACCCATCAGCCCGGCGGCTGCCAGCGGAAATTGTCGGCGTAGCTCTTGGGCCGGATGCGGCGCTCGTGCGGCTCCTCGACGGTCACCGTAAAGCCGCGCTTCTGGGCATAGGCGAGTGCGTCTTCCTTGGTGGAGAACCGCAGCCGCACCTGGCCACGCGTATCGCCGGAGCTCACCCAGCCCATCAGCGGGTCGTGCGCCTTGGGCGCCGTAGGCTCGAATTCGAGCACCCAGCGCGTGGTGTTGGCCCGGCCCGACTGCATCGCCGTCTTCGCTGGCCGGTAGATTCTGACGCGTGGCTTGGCCATGAGCTCCTCTTGCTTGGCTGGCGTATCGACACCCGCCGGCTGGTCGGGGCGCCCGGATTCGAACCGGGGACCTCCTGCTCCCAAAGCAGGCGCGCTACCAGCCTGCGCTACGCCCCGCGCC
>JARRKQ010000094.1:0-18995 GCA_037387885.1 Alphaproteobacteria bacterium
CCGCCGAAAGCAAACCGGCGTTGGAAGAACTGCTTCTCGCCCTACCTCTACCGCGACCGCAACGCCATCGAGAGGATGTTCGGACGGATCAAGGACTTTCGCAGGATCGCAACACGCTACGACCGGCTGGCCCGCAACTTCCTCGCCGCCGTGTGCCTCGTCGCTACCATCTGCTACTGGTTATGAGTCCGGAGCCTAAGATGGGCGTGCTCTCAGTATTGTGACAATGCTGGTTAACCGGCGTTATCGATAATTATTTGCTAAGACTGAAATTTATACTTGGGGCATCATTTCGTGGGAAGCAGGGTGCCTCGACGACCTGTCTTGGCCCGGCAGGGCGAGCGCCCTCAGATCCGGCGGTCGTAGATGCCGCCGCGGTGCGATACCGGTGTGTCGACCGCTTCGACGGCCTGGTAGGTCTCGTCCGAGGTTCGCCGGCGATACGGCGCATCGGGGTTGGCCCGATAGGTCCACTGGGGCTCCGGCTCGGCCTTAGGAACGCGGCGGCGGCCGCCGCTGTCATGGGACGCCCCATCGTCCAGCGCGTATCTGCGGGCCTTGTGCGGCGCCTCGTCCGCAGTTTCCCCGGGCGGGTCAGGGCGCAGATCGATGGTGATGGGGGCATTGCGGTGCTGCCCGCGCGTGCCAGGTTTGCGGGCGGAGGCCACGGGAGAAATCTCCTCGTCATCCTGGCCGGCGTCGTGCGTGGTCCGGCGGGCATGCTCCGCCTGGGCGTTGAAGGCCTGACCCTTGCCGATCGCACTCACCGACAGCAGCCTCGCTCTTAGAAATTGGTTACGAAATAATCAGTAATCGGCCGCTCAATGAAAGTATTATCGCTCATTCGGCTGCAAATATCAAGCATTTATTAATATATATTAATTTGTAATATTAACCATTATTGTTGTTATTACTTAACCACGTCGCGATTTTGGCCCGGAACATAAGGGGCTGCGGCGCTGCGCCGGTCGCTTCGCGCCCGCTCGGCGGCATGCTATCGTTAACGCGACCCTGAAAAAGTTATGACCGCCAACCGGAGTCGCGCCATGGTCGCCAAGTCCGCCACCGTCCCCGTCCCGAACGATCTCGAACCCTTCTGGATGCCGTTCACCGCGAACCGGCAGTTCAAGAAGGCGCCGCGCCTCTTCGCCGGCGCCAAGGACATGCACTACACCACGGTCGATGGCCGCGAGGTTCTCGATGCGACGGCGGGCCTGTGGTGCGTGAATGCCGGCCATGGGCGCAAACCGATCATCGAGGCGGTCCAGGCGCAGGTCGAGCGCATGGACTATGCGCCGGCCTTCCAGATGGGTCATCCGGGCGCCTTCGAGCTGGCGGCGCGGCTGGCGGCGCTGCTGCCGGGCGACCTCAACCACGTCTTCTTCACCAATTCCGGCTCCGAGGCGGTCGACACGGCGCTCAAGATCGCGCTCGCCTATCACCGGGTTCGCGGCGAGGGCGCGCGTCAGCGCCTGATCGGGCGCGAGCGCGGCTATCACGGCGTCGGCTTCGGCGGCACCGCCGTCGGCGGCATCGCGCCCAACCGCAAGTTCTTCGGCAGCCTGCTGCCCGGCGTCGACCATCTGCCGCACACCCATGCGCCCGAGCACAATGCCTTCACGCGCGGCGAGCCCGAATGGGGCGCGCATCTGGCCGACGACCTGGAGCGCATCGTCGCGCTCCATGATGCCTCGACCATCGCCGCTGTCATCGTCGAGCCGCTGGCCGGATCGACCGGCGTGCTGGTCCCGCCCAGGGGCTATCTCCAGCGCCTCCGCGAGATCTGCGATCGCCACGGAATTCTCCTGATATTCGACGAGGTTATCACCGGTTTCGGACGTCTGGGCGCAAGCTTCGCGGCGGAGTATTTCGGCGTCGTGCCCGACATTATGACCGTCGCCAAGGGGATCTCGAACGGCACCGTTCCGATGGGCGCGGCCTTCGTCCGCAAGGAGATCTACGAGACCTTCATGACCGGGCCCGAGCACGTGATCGAGCTCTTCCACGGCTACACCTATTCGGCCCATCCGCTGGCCTGCGCCGCGGCGCTCGCCACCCTCGACGTGTACCGGGACGAAGGTCTCTTCGAGCGGGCGGCGGAGCTGGCGCCCTATTGGGAAGACGCGGTTCATTCGCTCAAGGACGCGCCCTCGGTCATCGATATCCGCAACCTGGGCCTGGTCGCCGGCATCGAGCTCGAGCCCCGCGGAGGCGAGCCGGCCAAGCGCGGCTTTGACGTGTTCCTGGGCTGCTACGAGGACGGGGTGCTGGTCCGGACCACCGGCGACACGGTCGCCCTGTCGCCGCCGCTGATCGTGGAGAAGCCGCAGATCGACCGCATGGTCGAGACGGTGGCGCGGAATATCAAGGCGGCTGCATAAGCAAGTATTCCGCTTCGGCGCCGGCTTTCGGTCGGCAGTTGCCCTAATTCGCGTTAACCATTTGAGCGCCAATCATTGATTGCATTGCGGCGGCTGCGAGGCTGCGCGCGGCGGAAAATTCCCCGATCGGAACAACGGGCCGCACCTCCCCCGAACGCCGCGGAATCCGGGCGATTTCGTGCGGCCCGATGGGCCGTTTCGCGGGCGCGTCAGGTGCTGCTTTTGAGATTATGCAGGGGCGGGCGCGGAAACATCTTGCCTTTTAACAGTTGTTAACAGATCGGCCCTTAGTGTCGTTTTCCGGCCGCATTACGCGGCTGGCAATTCTGATCACAATGCCTTCAGGTAGGAGGTCGTCGGTAGTGCCGGACCGACTCAAACACTACGGGGTCAAGTCGGAAGTTGAGCTCTTGCGTAATGCAATCGCGGGCTCCGGCGACCTTGCCTATGACTGGGATCTGACCACCGATACGATCTCGTGGTCCGGCCGCGTCACCGATGTGTTCGGCCTCAGCAGCGCCACCCACATCAATGCAGGCCCGCAGTTTCACCGTCTGATCAATCCCGAGGATCTGCTGGTTCGCCGGCGGGCCTTCTCCGAGCACGTCGCCTCCGGCGCTCCGTTCGATTGCGAGTACCGCATCCGCGGCGATGGCGGCGAGATGATCTGGGTTCATGAGCGCGGTGCGGCGGCGTTGTCGTCGGTCGGCGAGCCGGAGCGGCTGGCCGGCGCGCTGCGCGTGATCACCGAGCGCAAGGCCAACGAGGCGCGCCTGGAGTATCAGGCCAACTATGATGAGCTGACCGGCCATTTCAACGAGGTCCGCCTGCGCGAAGCGCTGGATCAGTCGATGGCGTATGGCCAGCGCTACGGCGTGCGCGGCGCCTATCTCCAGGTGGCGATCGACACGCTCCCCGTGATCCACGACGCCTATGACGGCTCGACCGCCGATTCGGCGGTGCTCACGCTTGGCCAACGCATCGAGCGCACGATCCGCTCCAGCGATATCGTCGGCCGGGTGGGGGCCGATGGTTTTGGCGTCGTGATCAGCAATTGCCCCGAAGAGCAGCTCACCGCCATTGTGAAGAAGCTGATCTCGGCGTGCCACGACACGCCGGTCGTAACGGCGTGCGGCCCGATCCATCTCAAGGTGTCGATCGGCGGCGTCATCTTCCCGGAGATCGGGCAGACCGCGCATGACGTGATGACCCAGGCCGAGGTCGCGCGGCGCGAGGCGCAGCAGCGGCGCGGCTTGCCCTTCGTCCACTATCAATGCAGCGAGGAACAGCGACGCGACAGCCGCGAGCATGTCGAGATCGCCGAGCAGGTGATGCGCGCGCTGAAGTCGGACCGCCTGGTCTTCGCCTATCAGCCCATCGTCGAGGCGCGCGGTCATGCTGTGAAGCATCACGAGTGTCTGCTGCGCATGGTCGAGCGCGACGGCACGGTCATTCCGGCGGCGAAGTTCATGCCGGTGATCGAACAGCTCGGCCTGATCCGCGATGTCGACCGCTACGTGCTGGAGACCGCCGTCCGCGAGCTGAGCGAGCACGAGGGAACGTCCTACGCGATCAACGTCTCGGCGCTGACCGCGAACGACCGATCCTGGCTGCGTCTGCTCATCGCGCTCCTGCGCAATGCGGGCGCGGTCGCTCATCGTCGAGATCACCGAAACCGTGGCGCTGCAGGACATCGAGGAGACGGCGAATTTCGTGGCCCAGGTCCGCGATCTCGGCTGCCAGGTGGCGCTCGACGATTTCGGCGCGGGCTATACCTCGTTCCGGCACCTGAAGTCGCTCGCCGTCGACACGGTCAAGATCGACGGCAGCTTCGTTCGCGGTATCGCCAACAATGTCGACAACCAGCTCTTCGTGCGGACGCTGCTCGGCCTCGCCAAAGGCTTCGATCTCGGCACGATTGCCGAATGCGTCGAGGATCAGGCCGATGCGGACGCGCTGGCCGAGGAGGGGGTCGACTTGCTGCAGGGCTATTTCTTCGGGGCGCCGACGATCGAGCCGCCCTGGGAGAAGATCCCGCAGGATGACGTGCCCAGCGGGGACGGCCGGGTGTCGGCCGTGGTGACGCCGCTCAAGCCGCGCAAGGCCAGCTAAGCCGGCTCACGTTTTCGGCCGATTACTTCTTCGGTTTATCGGAGAGGCTGGCGACCTGCTGCTGCAGGGTCTCGATCTGGCGCTTCAGTTCGTCGAGCTTGTTGTCGTCGGCCGGCGGCGCTTTCGTATCGGCGGGCTCGACTTTCTGCGCGGCGGGCTTTTTTCCGCCTGTCTCCCCGCCGCCCTTTTCCTCGCCGAAGGGCGAGAACATACGCATCGCCTGCTCGACCAGCGCCAAGTTCTGCTTGCTCATGTCTTCCAGCGAGCCGAAGGGGAAGATGCCGTCGAAGGCGTTCTGCATGTAGGAGCGCATCTGCTCTTGGTTCTGGGCGAAGCTCATCATCGAATGGTCGAGATAGCGCGGCACCAGGCTCTGCAGGCTGTCGCCATAGAAGCCGATGAGCTGGCGCAGGAAGCCGATGGGCAGCAGGTTCGTGCCCTTCGATTCCTCCTCGACGATGATCTGGGTCAGCACCGAGCGGGTGATGTCCTCGCCCGATTTGGCATCGAAGACGACGAAGTCCTTGTCGTCCTTGACCATCTGGCAAAGGTCGTCGAGGGTCACATAGCTGCTCGTCGCCGTGTTGTAGAGCCGGCGATTGGCATACTTCTTTATAGTGATCGGCTCGCCGCCGCTTTGTCCGTCCGCTGCCATCTCCGGTCCGGTCATGGCTAAGTCCATACGCGGCCCCCGCCACGCTAGGGTCAAAATGCCCCCAAAATGCTGCGCTGCGCAAGAGCTTGTTTTGCACTGCGTAATAGATGGGCACGCCGGTGGCGGGGCGAAAGGGCCGCTATCTCGCAGCCGCGCAAGGGTTTTCACCGCGCGGCCGTGGGCGCGGGCGTAGTGGCGCGCCGCTGGCACGCGGCACGGTCTGGGCCTATATTCACCCCATGACCAAGGCGTCGGATCTGGAAAGCCTCGCCAAGTCCTACCTCGATCTGTGGCAGGACCAGTTCGCGGCGATCGCGGCCGATCCGGCCAACGCCGAGGCGATGGCGCGGCTGTTCGGCGCCATGGCGGCGGGCCAGTCCCTCATGGCAAACCCAGCGGAAGGCCCATTGGAAGGCCCAGATGAGCACATCGGAAACGACGGCGCTGCCGGCGCGACAGGGTCCGCGTCCCCTGGCTCTTCATCTGGGGATCGCGACGATGGCCTGTCTCAGCTCGCCGAACGGATTGGCGCGCTTGAGAAACGGATCGGACAGCTGGAGCGAAAGCTTGAGCGCGCGGGCGGCGGCGCTCGCGCAAAGCCTAAGAAACGAAAATCCTGAGGCATTTCGCGGGGCGGTGGAAGACGCTGCCCAGGCGCGCCTCAAACGCTTCCTACGCGCCGTCGACGGCTATCGCCATCATCCCTATCGCCGGCCGTTCGCCGACCCGCCGGTGGCCTGGGAGAGCGGCTCGACGCGGCTCCTCGACTATTCCCGAGCCCCAGAGGCTAAAGGTAAGCGTGGCCCGGCGCTGCTGATCGCGCCGTCGCTGGTCAATCGCGGCTACGTGCTCGACCTGATGCCGGAGCGCAGCCTGATGCGCGCGCTCGCGGCCGACGGTGTCCGGCCCTATCTGGTCGACTGGGGTACGCCGGGCGCGGCCGAGGCGGGGATCGATCTCGACGGCTATATCATCGACCGCCTTGGTCAATGCCTCGATGCGGTGACGGATCAGACCGGCACGAAGCCGGTGCTCGTCGGTTATTGCATGGGCGGCCTGCTGGCTTTGGCGCTGGCGCAGCGCCGTCAGGATGAGCTGGGCGGGCTCGCGCTGCTGGCAACGCCGTGGGACTTCCACGCCGATGGCGGCACCCAGTCGCGCCTGGCGGCGGGGCTGATGGCGCCGTGGTTTCCACTCTTCGAGACGATGGGCGGCGTGCCGGTCGACGTGCTGCAGATGTTTTTCGCCAGCCTCGACCCGCTGCTGGCCTTGAAGAAATTTCTCGCCTTCTCCGATTGCGAGCCCGACAGCGAGCGGGCGGAAGCCTTCGTGGCGCTCGAGGACTGGCTGAACGACGGCGTGGTGCTGCCGGCCGCCGTCGCGCGAACCTGCATTCATGGTTGGTACGCCGAGAACACGCCCGCGCGCGGAGCCTGGCGCGTCGGCGGCACACCGGTCCGGCCGCAGGAGATCGATCTGCCGACGCTCGCGGTCGTGCCGCAAAAGGATCGCATCGTGCCGCCGGCCTCGGCGCGCGCCCTGGCGGAGGCAATTCCCGGCGCGCACATTCGAACACCGCCCGCCGGACATATCGGCATGGTGGTCGGCGGCCAACGGCATACTCATCTATGGGAGCCGTTCGCCGAATGGATCAACCGGCTGCAGTAATGATAGGCTAGGCTAAAGTGTCGCGGTTGCCGCGTGTCACGCTGCCGACCATATCGACGCACATAACACTGGGGAAACGTTCGGGTTCACCCAACACCGGGAGTCAAGGAACATGACGGAAGTTGTAATCGCCAGCGCTGCGCGCACGCCGGTCGGCGCGTTCAACGGCGCTTTGAGCAGTGTGTCGGCAGCTTATCTGGGCGAGGTTGCGATCCGCGAAGCGATGAAGCGCGCGCACGTCGAAGCGGGCGATGTGAGCGAGGTGGTGATGGGCCAGATCCTCACCGCCGGCGCGGGCATGAACCCCGCACGCCAGGCCGCGATGAACGCCGGGATTCCGGAAGAGAAGACTGCTTATCTGGTCAACCAGGTTTGCGGCTCCGGCATCCGCTCGGTCGCCAACGGCTACATGGCGATCAAATCGGGCGACAGCGGCATCGTCGTCGCCGGCGGCCAGGAGAGCATGAGCCAGGCGCCGCACTGCGCGCACTTACGCAACGGCACCAAGATGGGCGATATGCAGTTCGTCGACACGATGATCCGCGACGGTCTGTGGGACATCTTCAACGGCTACCACATGGGCAACACCGCCGAGAACGTCGCCGAGAAGTGGCAGATCACCCGCGAGCAGCAGGACGAATTCGCCGCCGGCTCGCAGGCCAAGGCCGAAGCGGCGCAGAAGAGCGGCCGCTTCAAGGACGAGATCGTTCCCGTCACCATTTCCGGCCGCAAGGGCGACACCGTCGTCGACACGGACGAATATCCGCGCCACGGCACCACCGCCGAGACCCTGTCGGGCCTGCGCCCGGCCTTTGCCAAGGACGGTACGGTGACCGCCGGCAATGCGTCGGGCATCAATGACGGCGCCGCGGCGGTCGTGCTGATGAGCGCCGACGAGGCCAAGGCGCGCGGCATCGCTCCATTGGCGCGCATCGCCTCCTGGGCGACCGCCGGCGTCGATCCCGCCTATATGGGCTCGGGCCCGATCCCGGCCTCCAAGCTCGCGCTGGAGAAGGCGGGCTGGACCATCGACGATCTCGACCTTGTCGAATCGAACGAGGCCTTCGCCGCCCAGGCCTGCGCGGTGCTGAAGGATCTCGGCCTCGATCCGGACAAGGTGAACGTAAACGGTGGCGCCATCGCGCTCGGCCATCCGATCGGCGCCTCGGGTACGCGCATCCTGGTGACGCTGTTGCACGAGATGGAAAAGCGCGATGCCAAGAAGGGCCTCGCCACGCTCTGCATCGGCGGTGGTATGGGCATCGCCATGTGCGTGGAGCGTGACTGAGCGACGTAACGACGTAACGACGTAACGACGGCGGAATTCGACGAGCATTTGTTATTCGCGATCCCGAAAGCCTCAGGCAATCGGGATCGAGACGCCCGCGACTGCGGTCGGCGAGGCGATCTCGACGGAGCTGAAGGACGCTGGTTTCACGGTGGCGGCCAACTACGGCGGCAATGACGAGCGCGCCAAGGCCTTTTCCGACCAGCACGACATTCCGACCTACAAGTTCGACGTTGGCGATTTCGAAGCGGTCCAGGAAGGCGTTGCCAAGATCCACGAGGAGATCGGCAAGGTCGAGGTGCTGGTGAACAATGCCGGCATTACCCGCGACGGCACGCTGCACCGCATGACGCCGGAGCATTGGAACGACGTGATCCGCACCAACCTCACCTCGTGCTTCAACATGTGCCGCACGGTGATCGAGGATATGCGCGAGGCCAAATGGGGCCGCATCGTTAATATCGGCTCGATCAACGGCCAGGCCGGCCAGTACGGCCAGGTGAATTACGCCGCCGCCAAGTCGGGCATTCACGGCTTCACCAAGGCCTTGGCCATGGAGTGCGCGGCGCACGGCATCACCGTCAATGCGATCGCGCCCGGCTATGTGGACACCGACATGGTGCGCGCCGTGCCGGAGAACATCCTGGAGAAGATCATCGCCCGCATTCCGATGGGCCGGCTCGGCCGCGCCCACGACATCGCGCGCGCGGTCACCTTCCTCTGCTCCGACGACGGCGATTTCGTCACCGGCTCGACCCTGTCGATCAACGGCGGCCAGCACATGTACTAGCCGCGGGCGCCCCGGCCTACCCAGGGCAAATTTCCCCTCTCGCCCGCCGGGGCGAGAGGGTAGGGTGAGGCCGCTGTTACAACCGTGTGCCTGCCACCCATGCCCAAGGCCCCCCGTGAATATCCCGACTATCCGATCGCCGGCGTCGGCGTCGTGGTCTGGAAGGACGGCAAGGTCCTTCTGATTCGCCGCGGCCGCCCGCCGCGCGAGGGCGACTGGAGCCTGCCCGGCGGCCGCCAGAAGCTCGGCGAGACGACGCGCGAAACCGCGATCCGCGAGGTGCGCGAGGAGGCGGGCATAGAGATCGCGGTCGGCCATCTGCTCGATGTAATCGACTCGGTCGTGCCGGACGGCGACGGCCGCATCCTCTACCACTACACGCTCGCCGATTTCGATGCAGAGTGGCAGGCCGGCGAGGCGGTTGCCGGCGGTGACGCGGCGGCCGTCGAATGGGCCGATCCGGCAGACCTGGCGCGCTATGATCTCTGGGACGAGACCATCCGCATCATCGCGCTCTCCGCCGAGCTGCGGGAGACGCTTCCATGATGGCCCAGCCATGACAGTCATGCCATGAGCACCTCCGCCGCTGCGGGCGCGGGCGAGACGGCCGGTGAGAGCCATCAGCTGCGCGCGACCCTGGTCGGCTTCACGGCCGTGCTCATGTGGGCGGTGCTGGCCTTGCTCACGACCCTGTCCGGCACCGTGCCGCCCTTCCAACTCGTGGCGATGTCGTTTTTTGTCGCCTTCGCGCTTGCTGCCGTGAAGTGGCTCATCGCGCGTGAGAACCCGCTTCAGCATCTCCGCCAAGCGCCACCCGTGTGGCTCGTCGGGGTCTACGGCCTCTTCGGCTATCACGCGCTCTACTTCACGGCGCTGCGATCCGCGCCGGCGGTCGAGGCAAGCCTGATCGCCTATCTGGCGCCGCTGCTCATCATCTTGTTCTCTGCCTTCCTGCCCGGCGAGCGCCTGCGCTGGTATCACCTGCTCGGCGCCGCGGCCGGGCTCGCCGGCGCGGCGGTGCTGGTGACCGGCGGCAAGGCCGAGGTCGGCTTCAAGGCGGAGTTCCTCACCGGTTATCTCGCGGCGCTGGCCTGCGCGCTCATCTGGTCGAGCTATTCGGTGCTGAGCCGGCGCTTCGCGCATGTGCCGACCGACATCGTCGGCGGTTATTGCGGCGCCGCGGCGCTGATCGGTCTCGCCTGTCACCTGATGTTCGAGACCACCGTTTGGCCGCAAAGCGGCCTCGAGTGGCTGGCCGTGATCGGCCTCGGTCTCGGTCCCGTTGGCGCGGCGTTCTTCACCTGGGACCACGGCTGCAAGCGTGGCGACATCAAGGCGCTCGGCGCGTCGATGTACGCGGCCCCGTTGCTCTCCACCATCGTGCTCATCGCCTTTGGCCAGGCGGCACTCACCTGGGGCGTCGCCGCGGCCTGTCTCCTTATCACCGGCGGCGCTGCGATCGCCGCCGCCGGCCTTTTCCGCCGCGCCGGTTAGCGCGTCTCATGCGAGGCAACCGACCATGACCGACACCCCATGACCGACATCAGCGAGATCGTCCTCCACCAGCCGTCGCCGCGGCTCGGCGTGCCCAATGCGAGTCCCTTCTGCGCCAAACTGGAGACCTGGCTGCGCATGGCGGAGATCCCCCACCGCGTGGTTCCCGTCTTCGATCCCCGCAAGGGCCCTAAGGGCAAGATCCCCTTCGCCGAGATCGATGGCGAGACGATCGGCGACAGCGAGTTCATCATCCTGACGATCTGCGAGCGCCGGGGCGTCGATCTCGACGAGGGCCTGAGCGCAGAGGAGCGGGGCGTGGCTTTGGCGCTCACGCGGATGATGGAAGAGCACCTTTACTGGGTGGCCGTCCATGCGCGCTGGCTCGAGCCGGCGCCCTTCGCGGTCCTGAAGAAAGTGTTCTTCGGCCGCATGCCGCCGGGCCTCCGCCAACTGGTACCGATCGTCTACGAGCGCCGTGTGCGTCGGATGCTGCAAGGCCAGGGCCTCGGCCGCCACACGCCGGCGGAAATTTACCGAAAAGGCAGACGCGACCTGCAGGCGCTCTCCGACGTACTCGGCACGAAGCCGTTCTTCATGGGCGAGACGCCGCGGACGGTCGATGCCACGGCCTACGGCCTGCTCACCAACATCATTGATATGGAGCTCGAGACGCCGTTAAAGCCGATTGCGTGCGGCTTCCCCAATCTCGTCGATTACACGGCCCGCATGCGCGCCAAGTATTTCGCCGAATTCGACGCGAAGGCGGCTTAACCGGGCTCCCAGCCCTCAGGCGCCATCTCGAAAGCATCGAAGACAAAGGCCGGCGCGACCGTGCAGCCGACGAGCGTCCACTCGCCTTTGCTCTCCGCTGATTGCCAGGCCCCGGCGGGCACCACGGCTTGCGGCTGCGCGCCGTTCGCAAGATCGGCGCCGAGCAGATGCGCCTCGACGCTCTTGCCGTCGGCGGAGATCGAGAGCGCCAGCGGATCGCCCGCATGGAACTGCCAGATCTCCACCGCGTCGGTCACCCGGTGCCAGGCTGAACGCTCGCCCGCCCGCAAGAGATAATAGATGCTGGTGCAGTCGCCGCGCCCGCCGTCGGGCGGCGCGTGCCGGTAGACCTCGCGGAAATGCCCGCCCTCCGGATGCGGCGCCAGGTCCAGGGCGGCGATCACGGCATCGGCGGTCAGCTCCGTCATGATAATTCCCGGACGGTCTCAGCCTTGCGGGGCGGTGTCGGCCATTGACGGGCGGTTCGCCCAATTCTCGTTGAACCAGGCCGTGAGCTTTGGATGTCCCTCGCGCCAGTCCTCGTGCGCGAAGCGGAAGTCGAGATAGCCAAGCCCGCAGGCGACCGCGATTGTGCCCAAGGTCGGCTCGTCGCCGAGAGCATCCGCTTCCACCTCCAAGGCATCGAGTGTCCGCACGACCTTCTGGCGCTGCCCCTCGTCCCAATCGGCCGACTGTTTCTCGGTGGGGCGCATCGCCTTCTCGTAGCGACGGAGCACCGCGGCATCGAGGAGACCGTCGGCGAGCGCTTGCAGGCGCAAGGTGCTCCACCGTTCCGGGCCGTCCGCCGGCAGCATGGCGGTGCTTCCTGCTTCGGCGGCGAGGTATTCGCATATCACAGCCGAGTCGTAGAGCGCGCGGTTGTCGTCCGTGACGAGCGCCGGCAGCTTTCCAAGCGGGTTGGCCGCAGCCAGGTCCGGGTTGGACTGCAAGGGCGTCGTCGCAACGTCGATGCGCTCGATGAGGTCGTTGATCCCCAGCTCCAATGCGACGATCAGAACCTTGCGCACGAACGGGGAGGCGGAGGCGTAGAAAAGCTTCATCGGTGGTGGTCCTTGCCTGGTGATGCATCGCCGGCCGCAGCGACGGGCGGGAACCTATCATTGGGCTGGCCGTTCCGCCAATCGAGGCGTAATGCCGCCGTTAATTCCCTCATGCTAGTATCGCCGCCGCCATGTGGACCGACGTCGTTGATCTCCGCGATTTCTACGAAACCCATCTGGGCCAGGTGGCCCGGCGGATGATCCGCCGGCGCCTGCGTGAGGTCTGGCCCGACGTCCGAGGCGAACGCCTGCTCGGCCTGGGTTACGCGACCCCCTATATGCGCGCCTATCTCGATCAGGCCGAGCGCGTGATCGCCGGGATGCCGGCCCCGCAGGGCGTGCTGCACTGGCCGCTCGACGGTCCCGGCAGGGTGGCGCTGGTCGAGGAGACGCGGCTGCCCTTTCCCGACCTCGCCTTCGACAAGGTGCTGATCGTGCACGGGCTCGAATACAGCGAGGCATTGCGGCCGATGCTGCGCGAGGTCTGGCGGGTGCTGGCGGAGTCGGGCCGCCTGGTGATCGTCGTCCCCAACCGCCGGGGCCTGTGGGCACGCTTCGAGCGCACGCCATTCGGCCACGGCCGGCCCTACAGCGCGAGCCAGCTCTCGCGTCTCCTGCGCGACACCATGTTCACGCCGCTCAGAAGCGAGCCGGCGCTTTATGTGCCGCCGAGCCGCTGGCGCGTGTTGCGCCGGGGCGCAACCGCGTGGGAGCGCATCGGCGCGCGCTGGATGCCGCCGATCGCCGGCGTCGTCGTCGTCGAGGCCAAGAAAGAGATCTACGCCGCCAACATGGTCGAGGCGCGCGAGCGCCGGCGTGTTGTCGCGCCCGTCGCCGATCCCGGCAGCTCGCCGCGCTCGCAGCGCAGCGCGGGCGGGCGTGTCGAGACGTCCTAGACCTGAGCCTTCCGGCTCTTTGCCTTGCCCAGCTTCTTCCGTTCCTTGCCCAGAGCCTCGAGATCGAACGGCGTCGACTGATAGACCAGATTGATCCAGTTCGAGAACAGGAGATGGCCGTGCGCGCGCCAGGTATTGCGGGGCGTCAGCGCGGGATTGTCGTCGGGGAAATAGTGATGCGGCACGAACACCGTATCGGGCCGCGCCTTGACGTCGCGGTTGTATTCATCCGCCAGCGTCCAGGTATCGTATTCGAGGTGATTGAAGATATGCACGTCGCGCCGCACCCGGTCGTGGATCAGGCAGATCCCCGACTGGTCCGATTCGATCAGCACTTCGAGCTCGGGATGTTTGTCGACATCCTTGCCCCGCACCTCGGTATAGCGTGAGACCGGCACGAAGAACTGATCGTTGAAGCCGCGCACGAGCCCGGAGTTCCGCCGGTTAATCCGGTGCGGAAAGACGCCGGCGATCTTCGTCGGCAGGGCATATTTCGGGATGTTGTAGCGGTGGTAGAGCGAGGCCTGGGCGCCCCAACAGATGTTGAAGGTGCTGTGCACGTTGGTCTCGGCCCAGTTGAAAATCTGGGCCAGCTCATCCCAATACTGCACCTCCTCGAAAGGCATTTCCTCGACGGGCGCGCCGGTCACGATCAGCCCGTCGAAGGTCTGTTCTTCGATCTCATGGAACGGCTCGTAGAAGTCGAGCATGTGCTCGCGCGGCGTGTTGGTGGGCGTATAGGACGCCGTGGTGATCAGCGTGATCTCGATCTGCAGCGGAGAGGCGCCGAGCAGGCGGGCGATCTGCGTCTCCGTCTTGATCTTCTCCGGCATCAGGTTGAGCAGGGCGATCTTGAGCGGCCGGATATCCTGCCGGATCGCGTCATGCTCGCTGATGACGTCGACGCCCTCTTCCTCCAGCGTCTTACGCGCCGGCAGATTGTCGGGGATCTTGATGGGCATGGATCCGCCTACCTTTCTAGCCTTCCCCCCACCCGCGAGGGGGTTCTGAGGAGCTATGGCGCGGGTGTGAAACTGTCAATGTTTTCTTTGCCTTCGCAGCGGGGCACGCAGTAAGACTAGGCGTCTTTGACCGGGGGCCCAGGCCGATGCCGCAGATCGACGACCCTCTCGCGCGGCTGCGTGGCGAGATCGATGTGCTTGACGACCAGATCCATGATCTGATCATGCGCCGTGCGGCCGTGGTCGACGATATCGGCCGCCTGAAGGCCGGCGCCGGCGCCCCCGTTTTCCGCCCGGGGCGCGAGGCCCAGCTGCTCCGGCACATCGTCGGGCGGCACAAGGGAAATTTCCCAGCGGCCGCGCTGGTGCGCATCTGGCGCGAGCTGATGTCGGCGTCGATCGGCATGCAGGAGCCGCTCTCCATGGCCGTCTGCGTCCCCGCCGGCGAGCCCGGATACAGCCAGCTCGCCCGCGCCCATTTCGGCATCGTCGGCCGGCTCACGACCTTCAGCTCTCCCGGCGAGGTGATCAGCGCCGTGGCCAACCGCCGCGTCAGCGTCGGCATCGTGCCGGCGCCGTCGCTGGAGGACAGCGATCCCTGGTGGCAAATGATGGTGGGCGACGACGAGGAGCGGATGCCGCGGATCGTGGCCCGGCTGCCGGTGACCGGCGTTGCCGGCGGGCCGTCGCCCGATCTTGCCGGTATGGCGCTCGCCTTCACCGAGCCCGAGGCGACGGGCGATGATCGCACGGTCGCGGTGGTCGAGGTCGACGACCAGGTGAGCCGCGCTGCCGTGACCGGCGCCTTCGGCGAGGCGGGGCTGGAGCTCGTCTTCATGGATTCGCGCGTCGAGGCCGGCGGCCGCATGATCTTCGTCGAGATCGGCGATTTCCTCACCGCCGACGACCCGCGCCTCGCCAAGGTCGCGACCGGCGGCCGTTTGCCCGTCACCGCCATTCATCACCTGGGCGCCTATCCGGCGCCCTTCGAGCCTTCCGATTTGGGACTTTAGTCATGTGCGCAGAAACCTTGCTGACCCCACGCCCCGGCATCATGGATCTCACGCCCTATGTCGCCGGCGAACACAAGATGGATGGCTTTGAGAAGGTCGTCGTGCTGTCGGCGAACGAGAGCCCGCTGGGCCCGAGCCCGCGCGCGCTTGAGGCCTACAAGGCCGCGGCCGACCATCTCAACCGTTACCCCGATGGCGGCTCCGTTGAGCTGCGCGAAGCGCTCGCCAAGCGGCACGGCCTGGAAGCCGAGAATATCGTCTGCGCCAACGGCTCCGACGAGCTGATCGCGATGATCACGCGCGCCTATGCGGGGCCGGGCGACGAGGTGCTGTTCAGCCAGCATGGGTTCGCCATGTATCCGATTGCGACGCTTGCGGCGGGTGCCACGCCCGTGGTGGCGCCGGAAACGAACCTGACGGCCGATCCCGAAGCCTTCCTCGAGCGGGTCACCGACCGCACAAAGATCGTCTTCCTTGCCAACCCGAACAATCCGACGGGCAGCTTCCTGCCCAGCGATACGGTGATCGATCTGCGCGCGCGGCTGCGCGACGACGTCCTTCTCGTGCTTGACGCGGCCTATGCCGAGTATGTGACGCGCAACGACTATTCCGCGGGCGCCGAGCTGGTGAAGGCGGGCGGCAACGTCGTCATGCTGCGCACCTTCTCCAAGGCTTATGCGCTGGCGGGGGTGCGGCTCGGCTGGGCCTACAGCCCGCCCGAGGTTACCGATGTCCTGAACCGCATCCGCAATCCGTTCAACGTCACCGTGCCAGCGCAGCAGGCGGGTCTCGCGGCGATCGACGACATCGCGCAACTGGATGCGGCGCGCACGCACAACGATATCTGGCGACCCAAGATGACGGCGATGCTGGAAGGGCTCGGCCTCGAGGTCGCGCCGAGCGAGGCGAATTTTCTCCTCGTGCGCTTCCCGGACGATCCGGCGAAGAACGCCGATGCCGCCAACGCGTTCCTGGCGAGCCGCGGCATTCTCCCGCGCGGTGTGCGGGGCTACGGCCTGCCTGAATATTTGCGCATCACCGTGGGGCTCGAGGATGAGGTCGAAGCGCTGATCGCGGCGCTCAAGGACTTCCTCGGCTGAGCATGACGGACAAGCCCCATTTCAAGCGGATCGCCCTGCTGGGCGTCGGGCTGATCGGCTCGTCGCTCGCGCGCGTCATCCGCCGCGAGGGTCTGGCCGACGAGGTCGTCGGGCTCGCGCGCTCGGACGCCACCCGCAAGCGCATCCTCGAGCTCGACCTCGTCGACCGCGTCGAGGCCGATCCCGCCAAGGCCGTTGAGGGTGCCGACCTCGTCGTTCTGGCGCTCCATCTGGGCGGCTATGAGACGGTGGGGGAGGCGATCGCGCGCCATCTGGCAGAAGGTGCCATCGTCACCGATGTCGGCTCGGCCAAACGCGCAGTGATCGACCGTCTCGCAGCGCTCCTGCCCGCGCACGCTCATCTCGTGCCCGGCCACCCCGTCGCCGGCACCGAGCATTCGGGACCGGATGCGGGCTTCGCCGAGCTCTTCCAGGACCGCTGGTGCATCCTCACGCCGGCCGAAGGGACCGATCCCGAAGCGATCGAGAAGGTCGCGGGCATGTGGCGCGCCGGCGGCATGATGGTCGAGATCATGGACGCCGAGCATCACGACCTCGTGCTGGCGCTAACCTCGCATCTGCCGCACGCGATCGCCTACACCATCGTCGGCACGGCAACGGAGCTCGAAAGCGATCTCCAATCCGAGGTCATCAAGTTCTCCGCCGGCGGCTTCCGCGACTTCACCCGCATCGCCGCGACCAATCCGGAGTTCTGGCGCGACACGTTTTTGGCCAACCGCGATGCGATCCTCGAGGTGCTCGCCCGCTTCACCGAGGATCTGACCGCGCTCCGCAAGGCGCTCCGCCAGGGCGACGGCGAGACGCTGCACCAGATGTTCCTGCGTACGCATGCGATCCGCCGCGGTATCATCGAGGCCGGCCAGGACCAGGCCGAGGAAGACAAGCGCAAGGACGGCTGACAGACCTCGCCGCCTGTGATATAGTTCGTATTGCAAACTATTTGCCAGACGAACAAATAAAGACAAACAAGCCCAGACGAACTAATGCGGCGAAACGGAAGGAACGACCCATGACATCCGGTGTTTCCCGACGTGTCACCCACGGCGAGCTCAAGGGCATGAACAAGATCGAAGCCGTCGAGCAGATGCCCGAGGACTACCGCAAGACGCTGTTCAAGATCATCGCCGCACTGGCCTCGACCGAATTCGCCAGCGTCGAGCAGCACCAGCCCTGGATCAACCAGGGCCCGACGCCCGAAGACCGTTTCGCCCAGGCCCAGGTCTGCGCCGACGAGGCGCATCAGGGCTTCATCGACTCGCGCCTCCTCAAGCAGTTTGGCCCCGAAGGCGAGGAGACGGCCGAGAAGCTCATGAACCTCAAGCTCGGCGAGCATCCGCTCAAGGCCTTCAATGTGCCCTTCGAGAGCTGGGTCGACACCTGCGGCTTCTGTTTCCTGCTCGACCACGTCGCCTGGTATCACCTGCGCGCGCTCGAGGGCTGCTCCTTCGCGCCGCTCGCCCGCGAGATGACCTCGATGGTCCACGAGGAGCGCTTCCACGCGTCCTTCGGTGCGCGGCGGATCAGGGATGTGGTCCAGAATCCGAAATACGCGGCTCTTTGCAAGGCCACGCCCGAGGACGCGCAGGCAACGGTCGACAAATGGTATCCGCACGCCCTCGACACGTTCGGCGCCAAGGACTCCAAGGTCTCCGAGCTCGCCGTCAAATACGGCATCCGCAAATGGGGCAACGAGGAGCTGCGGAATATGTGGAAAACCGATCTCGACGCCCAGATCGAGAAGATTGGCCTCAAGGTTCCCGACGCCGAGGAAGGGCGCAGCATCCACTAGGCTGCTGTCGGGCGGCGGCTGATGACCGGACCGAAATCCGGCTCATATTCCAGCAGCGGCCGGTTCTGGGTTTTCGGCTATGGCTCGCTCATGTGGAACCCGGGCTTCGACTACGAGGTCCGTGCGGCGGCGCTCTTGCGCGGCTATCACCGCGCCTTCTGCATGATCTCGCATCGCCATCGCGGCACGAAGGAGGTGCCCGGCCTCGTCCTGGCGTTGGCGCCGGGGGGCTCGTGCCTCGGCCGCGCCTACCGGGTCGCCGACACCAAGGTCGACGATGTGCTCGCCTATCTCGACGACCGCGAATTGCCCGAATACGCCTATCTGCCGCGCAGCGTGCCGGTGCAGCTCTACGACGATGCGGGCCGGCTGGGCGAGCGCGTCACGGCGCATACCTACGTCGCCGACGTGCGCCGGACCGATCAATGCGTGCCCAAGCTGAGCCTCGAGGAGGCCGCGGTCTACATCCGCCGCGCGCATGGGCTCCAGGGCTCGAACGCCGAGTATCTCGCCAACACCATCGCCCATCTCGACGAGCTCGGTATCAAGGAAGGCCGCCTGCATGCGCTGCAGGCGATCGTAGAGAACGAATAACGCAAAGAAAAAGGGCCCGTCCGCAATGGACGGGCCCTCGTTCATCCGTACGGTCGGCGTCTTCAGCTAACGATCTGAAGGTTCTCCGCCGCGTCCTTGCCGTTCTTTCCGGGCTGAAGCTCGTACTGCACCTTCTGGCCTTCGTTAAGGCTGTGGATGCCGGCACGCTCTACCGCGGAAATGTGGACAAATGCGTCCCTGTCGCCGTCTTCGGGGGTGATAAAGCCAAAGCCCCGGACGGGGTCGAACCACTTTACGGTTCCTGTCTGCATGTTCTTGTGTTCTCCAAACGGTTAAACGCCGCCTGGCGGACATCGCTCAGGCGGTTGATCAGTTTCTGAAATTTCCGAGGAGCTAAAGGGGCGTGCTTTTAACAACGCAACTCGAGACGCCCAGG
>JARRKQ010000095.1:0-23295 GCA_037387885.1 Alphaproteobacteria bacterium
GCGGCGCGCACCCGGAAGACATCGCCGGCATAGGCGAGGCGGACCGGGCGCGGGGCGTTCTTCATCCGCGTTGTGGCGATGCGGGCGACCTGCATGGTGATGTCGGCGCGCAGGCCCATCATGCGCTGGGAGACCGGGTCCATGAGGCGGAAGGTCTGCTCGGCAAGCGGGGCGGCGGGGCCGGTCAGGAGCGTGTCCTCGAACTCGATCATCGGCGGCTTCACCCGCTCATAGCCGTGGCTCGAAAAGCAGATGAGCAGGCGCTCCACGACCGCCGCGGCGTGGTCGGCGTCGGGCGGCAGATGGTCGATCAGCCCTGCCGGCAGCAGGGCGCGCGTGGCGTCGCGGCTCATATCGTCGCTTCCGGGCTCACAGGCCTCCGAAATGGGGGCGTCGGCAATGGGGGGCGGCGCAAGGGGTTTAGCGGCTCGGGGCCCGATGGGCAAATGGAAATCCGCCCGAAATAGAGCCGATTTTCCGGCTCAGGCGTGACGGCCGTCACTTCCCGGCCGAGCCATTTTGCGATAGCGTCTGCCCTGTCGCGTGGGGATGGGCCCGGCGCGGCCTGAGTATTTCTCGCGAAGGACACCGGTTCCATGGCGGAAGAGCGCCATCAAAACGCGTTGCCGAACGGCTACCAGTTCGAGGGCTACCGCATCGAGGGCGTCCTCGGCGCGGGCTCGTTCGGGGTGACGTATAAGGCGCGCGAGCTCGCCATCGACCGTCTCGTCGCGATCAAGGAATATATGCCTTCGGGCATCGCCCACCGCAATCCGGACGACAGCTCGGTGCGGCCGATCAGCTCGGCCGACGCCGAGGAATTCAGCTGGGGCCTCGACCGGTTCCAGAAGGAAGCCTCCACGCTGGTGAGCTTCCACCATCCGAACATCGTGCCGGTCTACCGCTTCTTCGCCGCCAACGGCACCGCCTACATGGTGATGGAATACCAGCAGGGCGAAAGCCTGGCGGAGTTCCTGATCGCCGGCGGCAAGCTCGACGAGCGCGAGATCTACGACATCATCGACCCGCTGCTGGAGGGCCTGGAGCGGGTGCATGCGACCGGCTTTCTGCATCGCGACATCAAGCCGGGCAATATCTATATCCGCGACGACGGCTCGCCGGTGCTGATCGACTTCGGCGCTGCCCGCCAGGCCTTGGGCGAGAAGAGCCAGAACCTGACGCGCATCTTCACCCCCGGCTACGCGCCGCACGAGCAGTACGAGACCAGCGGCCATCAGGGACCATGGACCGATATCTATGCGCTGGGCGCGGTGATGTATCTGCTGGTCACCGACGAGCCGCCGGTCGATGCGCCGACGCGGCTGTCCTCGCAGGCGCGCGGCAATCCCGACCCCTTGAAGTCGGCGGTCGAGGCGGCGCGCAAGGGCTTCTCCAAGCCGCTGCTGGAGACGATCGACCGTGCGCTGTCGATCATGGAAACCGACCGGCCGCAGACGATCGCCGAGTTTCGTGGCGATCTGCTCGGGCGCCGGGGCGAGGAGGTGCCGAGCGCGCGCGTTCGTACCGTGACGCCCGTCGGCCAGCAGGCAGCCTCGCGGCCGCCCTCGCCGGGCGGAACGATCGGACCGCGCTACACGCCGCCGTCCGAAGAGCGCTCGGCGCGGCCTTACGGCACCGTCGGCGGGCAGCAGGCCGAGCGCTCCGGTGGGCGCGGCCGCGCGCGGACGCTCCTCTTTGCCGCGCTGGGCGTGGTGATGTTGGGCGGGGTCGGCGTGGCGAGCTATGTCGCGACCGACGGCTTCGGCACCGGCGAGGCGAGCCGCCAGGAAGAGATCGCCAAGCGCAAGGCCGAGGAGGCGCGCCGCAAGGCCGAGATCGCGCGCCAGGCCGACGAACAACGAAAGGCCGAGGAGGCGCGCAAGGCCGAAGAGGCCCGCCGTCAGGGCGAGCAAGGTCGCACCGCCGAAGAAGCCCGCAAGGCGGAGGAAGCACGCAAGGCGGAAGAGGCGCGCAAGGCCGCCGAAGCGAAGCGCAATCAAGCCGAGGAAGCGCGCCGCAAGGCGGCGGCCGAGGAAGCCAAGCGCCGCCGGGCAGAAGAGGCCAAACGGCGCGCCGAGGAAGCCCGTCGCCGACGCGCGGAGGAAGCCCGCAAGGCCGAGGAAGCGCGCAAAGCCGAAGCAGCGCGCAAAGCCGAAGCAGCGCGCAAGGCCGAAGCGGCACGTAAGGCCGAAGAGGCGCGCCGCCGGGCCGAAGAGGCTCGTCGCCGGGAAGGCTCAACCGCAGAGGAAGACCGCCGCAAAGCGGCTGAGGAAGCCCGCCGCAAAGCGGCCGAGGACGCCCGCCGCAAAGCGGCTGAGGAAGCCAAGCGTCGTCAGGCCGAGGAGGCGCGCCGGCGTGCCGCCGAGGACGCCCGTCGCCGCGCGGCCGAAGCTGCGCGCAACCGGCAGGCCGAGGAGGCCAAGCGCCGGGCCGCCGCTGAGGCGGCTCGCCGCCAGCAGATCGAGGCCGCCCGCCGTCGTCAGGCAGAGGCAGCGCGCCGCAAGGCCGAAGAAGCCAAACGCCGGGAACAGCTTGCCGGGCTGAGCGGCACGAAGATCCGCGCCGCCATCGGCCGCAAGATCCTCAACTTCCAGCGTGCTTTCGGTCCGGCCGACCGGCAGTTCCGCATCCGGTTCCTGCGCGGCGGACGGCTCGCGGGCGCCTTCGTCGAAGAGCGGACGGGCGGTTTCGTGGAGTCGACCGAGTCGGGCAACGATACGGGAACCTGGACGCTGAGCGGCAATCGTCTCTGCCTGCGCTGGCGGTCGTGGCGCAACCTGAACGGCTGCTACACGCTGAGCGAACGCAACGGTGCGGTCGTTGCGAGCGGTGGCGGCGGCATGCTGCCGCGGAGCTTCACCGTACGATAACCGAAACGGGCGCGCGTGCACCGCCGCGGGCGGGTTTGAAACCCGCCCCTACAAATAGACAACCGATCGAAATTACCGCCGTGCGGCTTAGAACTTGAGCGCCTTGGCCTGGGTGATGTGGGGCAGGGCGGCGACCTTGGTCAGCACGTTTTCGCCCACGGTGTCATCGACGGCAATGAGCGCGATGGCGTTGCCGCCAGGCTTGTCGCGGCCGAGGTTGAAGGTTGCGATGTTGAGCCCGGCCTCGCCGATCGCCGAGCCCAGCGCGCCGATCAGGCCGGGCTTGTCGTCGTTGCGGGTGAAGAGCATGTGCGGGCTGAGCTCCGCCTCGAGCTCAATGCCCTCGATGTCGATGATGCGCGGCTTGTCGCCGCCGAAGAGCGTGCCGCAGACCGAGCGGACGCGCTTCTCGGTGGTCACGGTGAGCTTGATCCGGGTCTGGTAGTCGACCGCCTTGGCGTGCTTGATCTCGGTCACCTCGATGTCGCGCTCGCGGGCGATCACCGGGGCATTGACCATGTTGACCGTCTCCAGCACCGGCGAGAGCAGGCCTTCGAGCAGGGTGGCGGTGAGCGGCGTGGTGTTGAGGTCGGCGGCCTCGCCCTGGAACTCGATCGAGACTTTGAGCAGCCCCGATTCAGTGAGCTGGCCCGCGAAGCTGCCGAGCAGATTGGCAAGCCGCATATAGGGGGCGAGCTTCGCCGCTTCGTCGGCCGACATGGAGGGCATGTTGATCGCATTGACCACGGCGCCCTCGAGCAGGAAGTCGGCGATCTGCTCGGCGACCTGAACCGCGACGTTCTCCTGCGCCTCCTCGGTCGAGGCGCCCAGATGCGGCGTGGCGACGAAGTTCTCGGTGCCGAAGAGCGCGTTCTCCTTGGCCGGCTCGTCCTCGAAGACGTCGAGCGCGGCGCCGGCGACATGGCCCGACTTGATCGCGGCTTCGAGATCCGCCTCGACGACGAGGCCGCCGCGCGCGCAGTTGATGATGCGTACGCCGGGCTTCATCTTCTTGATCGCCGCCGCGTCGATCATGTGGCGCGTGGCGTCGGTGAGCGGCGTGTGCAGGGTGATGAAATCGGCGCGCCGGTAAAGCTCGTCGAGCTCGACTTTCTCTACGCCGATCTCGCGGGCGCGGTCGGGGGCCAGAAACGGATCGAAGGCGACCACCTTCATCTTCAGGCCGATCGCGCGCTCGGCGACGATGGCCCCGATATTGCCGCAGCCGATGATGCCGAGCGTCTTGCCGGTCAGCTCCACGCCCATGAAGCGCGACTTCTCCCACTTGCCCGCCTGGGTCGAGCGGTCGGCCTCGGGCAGCTGGCGGGCGAGCGCGAACATGAGCGCGACGGCGTGCTCGGCGGTGGTGATCGAATTGCCGAAGGGCGTGTTCATGACGACGATGCCCTTGGCCGTGGCCGCCGGCAAATCGATGTTGTCGACGCCAATGCCGGCGCGGCCTATCACCTTGAGCTTGCGTGCCGCCTCGACGATCTCGGGCGTGACCTTGGTCGCCGAGCGGATGGCGAGGCCGTCATAGTCGCCGATGACGGCTTTGAGCTCGTCGGGGCTCATCCCCGGCTTCACATCGACCTCGATGCCGCGCGCCTTGAAGATCTCGGCGGCGCGTTCGCTCATCTTGTCGGAAATCAGGACTTTGGGCATGTCTCAGCTCGGTAAGCGGTGTGTCGTTGTGCCGCTTCGTCCTTCGAGACGGGCCTTCGGCCCTCCTCAGGATGAAGCTCCGGTTGTGTTGGTGTGATCCGGTGTTTCATTTAGGTCTCTGACTTCATCCTGAGGAGGCGCGCAAGCGCCGTCTCGAAGGATGGCCATCGGGTTCTTTCTAAGCGTGGGCTCAAGCAGCGTCGGCCTGGGCGCCCTTGACGCGGGCATAGGCCCAATCGAGCCAGGGCATCAGCGCCTCGATATCGGCGGTCTCGACGGTGGCGCCGCCCCAGATGCGGAGACCCGGCGGGGCATCGCGGTAGGCGCCGATGTCGTAGGCGATGCCTTCGAGATCGAGATGGGTCGCGATCGCCTTGGCGGCATCGGCCTGTTTGTCGCCAGCGAGGCTCTGGAACCAGGGGTCGGTGACGGCCAGGCAGATCGAGGTGCAGGACCGGCTCGCCGGATCGGAGGCGAGGAAGCCGGCCCAGGGGCTGGCCTCGACCCATTGGGCGATGGCGGCGAGATTGGCTTCGGACCGCTTGATCAGGCCGTCGAGGCCGCCCACGCTTTCCGCCCATTTGAGCGCGTCGAGCGCGTCCTCGACCGCGAGCATCGAGGGGGTGTTGATGGTTTCGCCCTTGAAGATGCCTTCGTTGAGCTTGCCGCCCTTGGTCATGCGGAAGAGCTTGGGCATCGGCCAGGCGGGGGTGTGGCTTTCGAGGCGCTCGACGGCGCGGGGCGAGAGCGCCAGCATGCCGTGCGCAGCCTCGCCGCCGAGGACCTTCTGCCAGGACCAGGTGACGACGTCGAGCTTGGCCCAGTCGACCGGCATGGCGAAGACGGCGGAGGTGGCGTCGCAGATCGTGAGGCCCTGACGGTCGGCGGCGATCCAGTCGCCGTCGGGGACACGGACGCCCGACGTCGTGCCGTTCCAGGTGAAGACGACGTCGCGGGTGAAATCGACCTGGGTGAGGTCGGGCAAGCGGCCGTAGTCGGCCTCGATCACGCGCGTGTCTTCGAGTTTGAGTTGCTTGGTGATGTCGGTGACCCAGCCTTTGCCGAAACTCTCCCAGGCGAGCACGTCGACGCCGCGCGGGCCGAGCAGCGACCACAAGGCCATCTCCACGGCGCCGGTATCCGAGGCGGGAACGATGCCGAGGCGGTAGTCGTCGGGTATGCCGAGGATCTGGCGGCTCTGCTCGATCACCTGCGCGAGCTTCGCCTTGCCGGGCTTGGCGCGGTGCGAGCGGCCGGTCAGCGCGTCCTCAAGGGCGGCAACGCTCCAACCCGGGCGTTTTGCGCAGGGGCCGGAGGAAAAGTTGGGGTTACGCGGACGCGTCGTCGGCTTCATGGCGCCTGGTTCCTGATAGACAGGGCTAGGATATGGGATTGGCGGGTCCGGATTTTCCAGCCCGGACAGGCCAATGGAGCCGGGACTTTATGCGCCATGTTGCACTGCGTCAATTGCGACGGAGGGACGCGGCTCCGAAGGCCGCCCGGCAGGCTTACTTGATCCCGTAATACCACGGCGCGAAGAGCGAGAAGACGATCCAGATCACGAAGATGAGCGGCAGGCCGGCGCGGGCGAAATCGAGGAAGCGGTAATGCCCGGGCGCCATCACCAGCAGGTTGGTCTGATAGCCGATCGGCGAGGCGAAGGAGCAGTTGGCGGCGAAGACCACGGCGACGGCGAAGGGGTGCGGGTCGACGCCGAGCTCCTTGGCGATGCCGACGGCGATGGGGGTGAAGAGGACGGCCGCGGCCTTGGTCGAGACGAGGTTCGAGAGCAGCGCCACCATGAGGAAGAAGGCGGAGAGCACGTAGGCCGGCGAGGCGCCGCCCATTGCGTGCGTCATGATGTTGGAGAGGAAGCTGGCGCCGCCGGTCACCTGCATCGCTACCCCGAGCGCCAGCGCCATGGCGATGGTCAGCACGATCGAGCGGTCGAGCGCGGCGGCGGCCTGGCGGATGTTGAGGCAGCCCGTTGCGATCATCACTGCCACCCCGGCCACCGTGGCGACGACGATGGGGACCAGGCCGCTCGCCGCCGCGGCGACGGTGAGACCGAAGATGAGCACGGCGCGGCGGCTGTGGTGGAAGCGCGGCAGGTCGGTCGCCGACCATTCGATCAGCAAGGCGTGCGCGTTGCGGCGGAGCGCGCGCACATCGTCGCGGCGGCCCTGGATCAGCAGCACGTCGCCGGCTTCCAGACGGATCTCGTTGACCTGGGCGCGGATCATCCGCGAGCGGCGCTGGATGCCGAGGACGACACAGCCGAAGCGTTTGCGGAAGCCAGCCTGCTCGAGGCTCTGGCCGATGAGGCGCGAGGACGGCGTCACCATCACTTCGCCCAGCATCTGCACCGCCGATTTGCGCGGCGCGTCGTCGGGATCGTCGGCCTCCAAACCTTCGAGGCCCGTCAGGCCCGGGTCGCGGTGCAGCACCGTGGTCAGCGCCTTGCGGGTGGCGGCGACCAGCAGGATGTCGCCGGGCGCGATGGCGAAATCCTCGTCGAAGGGCGGCAGCTCGCTTTGCTCGCCGCGCAGGATCATGCGCACGGTGACGTCGGGCAGCTCGGTGAAGAAGCCGCCGACGGCCTGGGCGCCGACCAGCTTGGCGTCGGGTTGGACGGTGAGCTGGGCGATGAACTGCTTGCCCGCCCCCTCGATCAGCTCTTCGGCCATCGGGCCGCGGCTTGGCAGTAGGCGCGGCGCGATCAGCAGGCTGTAGACGAAGCCGACACTCGCCAGCACCACGCCGGGCACCGAGAAATCGAAGAAGCCGAAGGGCTGGAGCCCGAGCTCGCCGATCTCGCCGGAGACCAACAGGTTGGTCGATGAGCCGATCAGCGTGCCCATGCCGCCGAGCACGGCGACGAAGGAGAGCGGGATCATCACCGAGCTGGCCGAGCGGCCGACGCGGGCGGCGAGCGCCTGCATGATCGGGATGAACATCACCACGACGGGGATGTTGTTGAGGAAGGCGCTGATCACCATGACGAGGAAGAGCACGACCGCGATCGAGCGGGTAGCGCTGCCGCCGATGGCGAAGACGACCTGGGCGGCCTGGTCGAGTACCCCCGTTTGCTTCAATCCCTCACCGATGACGAGGAGGGCGAGAACGGCGATGAGCGCGGGGCTGGCGAAGCCGGCGAGGAGCCGCGCCGGCGAAAGCTGGTTGGCGCCGGCCCGGTCGATGGCGGGGAAGACGTAGAAGAAGACCATGAGCGCCGCGACCACAACGAGCGCAGTCAGCTCCATCGGCCAGGTCTCGCGCGCGAAGGCGACGAGCGCGGCCAGTATGAGCGCGAAGACCGCCCACATCTGGATCGTGGTGTCGATGATGAACATGGTCCGGTAGATCCCCTTCGCGCGTGCAGGCTTGCCGGGCCTGGTCGGCCATGCGTTGGCCGGCCGCGCGGGCGGCGCGATCACTCCCCAATATCCGTCCCCAACGCGCAAGCCTAGCACAGGGCGCGAATCCAGCGAAGTGGTGCGCGCGGGGCGGGACCGTTAGGATCGCTGCCGGTATCGCTTTGCAATATGGGACGAAATCGTCTAATGGCGCGGACACTCTACGATCTCCTGGGTGCGGATAACCGCCGCTACAGCCCGTTCTGCTGGCGCATCAAAATGGCGCTGGCGCATAAGGGGCTCGATGCCGAGGACGAGCCCTGCGGCTTCACCGAGATGGAGAAGGTCGCCTTCAGCGGCGGCCGGACCGTGCCGGTGCTGGTCGACGGCGACAGCCAAGTGCGCGACAGCTGGGCCATCGCCGAGTATCTGGAAGAGACCTATCCCGAGGCGCCGAGCCTGTTCGGCGGGGCGAAGGGGCAGACACTGGCGCGCTTCGTCTCGCATTGGTGCGATACGGCGCTGCATCCGCCGATCTTCCGTCTCATCGTTGCCGATATCTTCGAGGTCGTGCGCCCTGAGGACCAAGCCTACTTCCGCGAGTCGCGGGAGAGGCGGATCGGCATGACGCTGGAGGAGGCGAACGAGGAGCGCGCCAAGTGGGCGCCGCGTCTGGCTGCCGCGCTGACGCCGTTGCGCGCGCAGCTTGGCGCGTACGAATTCGTCTCGGGCGCGGCGCCGGCCTATGCCGACTATATCGTCTTCGGCGCGTTCGAGTGGGCGCGCTGCTCGAGCCCGCAGCCGCTCCTGGCCGCCGAGCCGGTGATCGCGGCCTGGCGGGAGCGCATGCTCGACCTCTTCGATGGGCTCGCACGGAAGGCGCCGGCGCTGGAAGAAGCGGCGTAACCAGCCCAGATCCCTAACCCAATTTCCCTGGCTTGTCGGGGTCGGCAGGGCGCTTGCGGATGATGTGCGTGCAGGTGCAGTCGATCACCGTTTCGTCGCGCTGATTGATGGCGAGATGCGTCATGGTGAGGCTGCCGAGGCCGGGGCGCGACTTGAACGCGCGGGTCTCGATCACCTCGAAGACGGCGCGGATGGTGTCGCCCGGCATCACCGGCTTCACCCATTTGAGCGACATCTCGGCGCCCGCATAGGAGCATTTGCCGATCACCCCCGACTGCGCGAAGAGGCGGAAGAGGAGCGAAAGCGTGTGGAGGCCGCTCGCGAAGACCGTGCCGAAGGGATGCGCGCGCCCGACCTCGGCGTCGATGTGGAAGGGCTGGGGGTCCCATTCCAGGGCGTAGTCGATGATCTTGCTTTCGGTGACGGTGACGCCGCCCGTCTCGAAGCGGTCGCCCGGCTTGAAGTCTTCCAGATAGAGATCGTAGGTCATGGTCCCGGCACTATTCCCCTCTTGCGCAGCACGGCGGGGGATCGTCTAGCGCACTTTCCCGGGGATCGCGAGCGGCGGATGCGCGCGGATCAGCCGAGCGATGTTAGGTCGAGCTCGCAGTAGCGCGCGCCCGGGATCGGGTTCTCGTAGTAGGGCCCAATGTCGCGGAAGCCGAGCGTTGCGTAGAGCGCCTGGGCGGCGGTCATGTCGGGCAGCGTGTCGAGGCGCATGGCGCGGTAGCCGATGGCGCGGGCTTCCGCGATTGCGGACTCGGCGAGCGTGCGCCCGGCCTTGAGCGCGCGGTGGCCGGGGCGGACGTATAGGCGCTTCATCTCGCAAATATCGGCCTCAAGCGGGCGCAGGCCGACGCCGCCGATCACCGCGTCGTCCGAACGCGCCAGCAGTAGCCGCCCGCGAGGAGGGGCATAGGCGCCGGGCAAGCTCGCCAGCTCTTCGTCGAAGCCCTGAAAGCAGAGATTGAAGTCGAGCGACCGGCCGTATTCGAGAAAGAGCGCGCGGATCTCCTCGATGTCGGCCGGCGTCGTCGCGGCCGCGATGGCGACGGTGGCCGTCTTGGCGTCGCTCACAGGTTGATGCTCCCCACCATATAGGTGACGGCAGTGCCGCCGATGCGCACCCGCGCGCCGTCATAGCCGCACTGGATGGTGCCGCCGCGGGCGGAGATCTGGCGGGCCAGCATCTCGGTCTTGCCGAGCCGCTCACCCCAATAGGGAATGAGCGTGCAATGCGTCGAGCCGGTCACCGGGTCCTCGGGCACGCCCATCCTGGGCGCGAAGAAGCGCGAGACGAAATCGCACGCATCGCCGGGCGCGGTGGCGATGAGCCCCATGCAGTCGAGCGCGGCAACGGCGCCCATGTCCGGCGCCAGGGCCGCCACCGCGGCCTCGGTCTCGAAGACGGCGACGCCGTCGCGGGACGACAGCACCGCTTGCGGTGTGGCCCCGAGCGCGGCGGCGATGTCGCCGAGTGTGTCGGTCGGTTCGGGCGGGCGCGCGGGGAAATCCATGGTGAGGCGCCCGCCGTTATCTGTTTTGCGGGTCACCGTCAGCGTATCGCCGAGGCGCGTCGTGAAGGTGACCGCGTCACGGCCTGGTTGGAGCGCGCTGAAGATGACATGCGCGGTCGCGAGCGTCGGGTGGCCGGCGAGGTCGATCTCGTCGACCGGGGTGAACCAGCGGATCGCGAATTCACTCCCGTCCGGAACGAAGAAGGCGGTCTCGGAAAGATTGTTCTCCGTCGCGATCGCCTGCATGACCTCGGCCTCGAGCCAGGCATCCAGCGGGCAGACAGCGGCGGGGTTGCCGGCGAAGACGCGGTCGGTGAAGGCGTCGACCTGGTAGACCGGTATCGACCCAATTGCCATTCTTCTCAGACCCTGATCTCGCCCTGGGCGTAGAGCACGGCCCGGCCGCTGATGGCGACGCGCTCGCCCCGGTCCTCGCAGACGAGCGTTCCGCCGCGCAGCCGGTCACCTGGTCCTCGGGAATCCCGGCGCCCGGCGCGAAGACGCGCGAGACAAAGTCGCAGTCGTTGCCGGGGGCCGTCGCCATCAGGCCGCGGCAGTCGAGCGCGGCGACGGCCGCCATGTCGGGGGTGAGCGCGCGGATCTCGTCCTCGTGCTCGAAGACCGCCATCCAGTCGAGGCCGGTGAAGAGGGCTTGCGGCTTGGCGTTCAACGCGGCGGCGGCGTCCGCCAGCGGTCCGTCGGGTTCGGCCGGCAGGGCGAGGAAATCGAGGGTGAGGAGATCGCCGTCGCGGGTGACGGTCAGACGACCGGCCTGGCCGTCGAAGGTCACTTCGTCACCGTGGAACCCGAGAGCATTGAACACGACGAAGCCGGCGGACATGGTCGTGTGGCCCGAAATGCTGACCTCCTGCGTCGGCGTAAAGACGCGGAGATCGAAATCGGCCGCGCCTCGCGACGGCGCGAAGAAGGCGTTGCCGGGCTTGGCATTCTCGCCGGCGATGGCGAGCAGCGTGTCGTGGTCGGGCCAGGCCTTGAGCTGGCACACGCCGGCCGGGTTTCCGCCGAACAGACGGTCCGTGAAGGCATCGACCTGGTAGTACGGTATGGGCATGGCTCAGCCCGACTTATACGGGCGGGCGGCAGGTCAAGTCTCGTGTTTTATTGCACCCTTACAATGGGTTAGCCGCCACGGCCGTCGACCTTGTAGATGAAGCAGGTCGCCTGGCCGCGGGCGTAGACCTTGCCGTCTTGCTCGCCCTTGGTCTCGGCGGTGGCGATGGCGATGTTGCGGCCACGATGCACGACCTCACCTTCGGTGATCAGCGTGCCGGTCTTGTCTGTGACCGGGCGCAGCATGTCGACGGAGAGGTTGACCGTCCCGTAAAGCTCGCCTTTGGCCAGCGTGGTGTGGACGGCGGTGCCGGTGGCGCTGTCGATCAGCGTTGCGACGAGCCCGCCATGCACGCTACCGATCAGGTTGTAGTGGTGCTCGCCCGGCGTGCAGGTAAAGGCCGTGCGGCCCTCCTCAGCCTCCGTCAGATCGAAACCGACCGTGACGGCGATCGGCGGCGCCGGCACCTTGCCGTCGCGCAGCGCGCGCATGAAGTCGAGGCCGGTCATCTCGGCCGCCGTGGCGCCGATGGCCCGCGGATCCTCCCAAACTGTTTCGCGCCTGCGCGTGGTCGGTGTGTCGTCGGACATGATGTTGGGCCCCTGGGTCTAGGCGGTCACGGATAGAAGCCGAGCAGCCGGCCCCAAAGATACTGGAGCGGCAATATGACCAGCACGACCGCTATGAGATAGGGGAAAAGAAAGCGCATTGTTTGCGCGATGGTGACGCCGCTGAGCGCAATGGCGGCAACCACCGGGGGCGCCAGATGGGGGAAAGGGATGGCCATCCAGGCCGGGACCTGGGCGAGCAGAACGGTCTTGAGCGGCCAGCCGCTGGCGGCGGCGATGCCCTCGGCGAGCGGCGACATGACGGCGGGCGCGGCGGGCAGGGTGGTCACTGTCCCGACCCCGATCCCGAGGCCGACGATCGCCGCGAAATTCGAGAAGCCGGCGCCGGGGGTGAGGGGGAGGACGCTGAGCAGGTGCTGGGCGATCAGCTTGCCGAGCCCGGCCTCGGTCGCGACCGCGCCCATGCTGATGATGCCGGTGACGAAGAGCCAGGGGCCGAGGTCGAGCTTTTGGACGATCGCCGTGGGCGGCAGGATGCCGAGGCGCGGCATCAGCAGGAGCACGGCCGCGCCCATGCCCACCCAGGCGGGCGAAATGCCGTGCAGGAAATCGGTCGCCCAGAGCGCGATGGCGGCAAGGAGCACGAAGAGCAGCACACGCTCGTCGCGCGTCCAGCCGGTCTCGGCCGCGTCATCCTCGGCCGGCTGCGGACGGTCGGCAAAGCGCAGGGAGACCAGCACCGGGATCAGCGCCAAGCCGATGACGCCGATCACCGGGAAGTTGAGCGCCAGATATTCGCCGTATTCGAAATGGATGCCGTAGGCGCTCTCCGCCGCGCCGATCAGGCCCATATTGGGCACGTTGGCGGGCAGGATGCCGAAGGTGGGAATCGTGGTTCCGGCGGCGGCGGCGAGGACCAGGCCGCCGCGGCCGCGCGAGCCGGGCGCGAAGCCGATCCGCTCGGCCAGCGCCAGGACGATCGGCACCAGCAGCGTCACCCGCCCGACGGCGGAGGGAATGACGAAGCCCATCGCCGCGCCGACATACGTGACCGCCGCCACCGTGCCGAAATAGGAGCGGGGGAAGTAGGCGAGCATGGCACGGACGGCGCGCGTGCCGAGCCCGGACTCGCGCACACCGAGCCCCATCACCAGCCCGCCGAAGACGAGCCAGACGGCGCTCGAATGAAAGCCCGAAAAGACCACGCTCTGCGGCGCCACGGCGAGCAGCACCGCCAGCAGCATATAGGTGATCGAGGTGTAGTAGCCGGGGATCACGCCCGTTGCATAGAGCCCGAGCGCGAAGACGGTGACCGATGCCGCGCGCATGGTGACGGCGGTGGCCCCGGCCGGGACGGGTAGTGCGAAGATCACGATCGCCGCGAGGATAGCCAGCCCGGCGATCAGGTGTCGCGGGCTCAAGCTCGTCTTGTTGTCGATTGCGGCGTCCGCCATCGGGCGCGTCCTAATGGGGGCTGCTTGATGCGGCCATGCGCCTGCGTCCTAGACGATCGGCGGCGCGGACGAAAGGCGGACCGTGCAGGCGCTGCCATGACGATTGCGCATGGCGCGGCGCTTGCCGCTCAGCGTTCGAGGGCTATGCCGAAGGCGTTGGAGAAGCGGCGCAGGCCGATCGTGGGGTAGTACTCCATCGCGGCGGGGGCGGAGATGAGCAGCAACATGACCTCGTCGCCGCCGGCGGCCTCCTGGGTTTTCCGGACCAGCTCGCGGCCGATGCCCTTGCGCTGGAGCTTCTTGTCGACGGCGAGATCGGAGAGATAGCAGCAGAGCGCGAAGTCGGTGAGCGAGCGCGACAGGCCCACCAGCTTGCCCTTGGCGTCGCGCGCGGTGACGATCAGGTTGGCATAGCGGCACATCCGCACCACGCGCTTGCGGTCTTCGAGCGGCCGCCGCTCCGCCAGGGTCGAGCGCTCGAGGATGTCGACGAACTCATCCGGGTCGAGGACCTTCTCGACCGCGTATTTTATTTTCATGTGGGAGCTAGTCCTGGAAGTGGAGGTTGACCCGGCGGTTCTGGCGGCCCTTGTTCTCGATCTTGCCGACGCGAACGGGGCCGATCTCGCTCGTGCGCGCGACATGGGTGCCGCCGCAGGGCTGCAGGTCGACGCCCGCGATCTCCATCAGGCGCACCGTACCGGCGCCCGTCGGCGGCTTGACCGACATGGTGCGGATGAGCTCGGGCTGGGCGGCGAGCTCGTCGTCGGTGATCCAGCGCGCGCTGGTCGGATGGTCTTCGGCGATCAGGCGGTTGAGCGCCTCGCCGATCGCCTCCTTGTCGAGCTTGGTGTCGGGCAGGTTGAAGTCGACCCGGCCCTTGCCGTCGCCGATCTGGCCGCCCGTCACGTCGCCGTCGATCACCGAGAGCAGCAGATGCATGCAGGTATGCATGCGCATGAATCGGTAGCGGCGGTCCCAATCGATCGCCGCGGTGACCCTGTCGCCGACCTTGAGGCCGTGCGCCTCGTCCTCGGCGACGTGGAGTGACGCGCCGCTCGCCTTGTCCTTGGCTGTGTCGGCGATGCGGACCGTCCGGCCGTCGGCCGTCGTCAGCGTACCGCTGTCGCCGGGCTGGCCGCCGCCGACCGGATAGAAGACCGTGCGGTCGAGGCTGATGCTGGTGCCGTCGACCGCGGTCACGGTGGCCTCGCAGGATTTGAGATACGCGTCCTGGCGGAACAGTTCCTCGGTCATCGTCTTGTCTCGTCGCGGGTGCTGATTGGGTGTCGCCGAAAAAAGGGGTACGAAGGTTAGCCGATGCAACCGCGCGGCGCGACCATTGCGACGGCAAAAACGATCACGCAGCGCCGTTGGCGAGGACGCGGCAGTAGACGTCGGTGTCGACATTGCCGCCGGTGAGCACGACGCCGACGCGCCGGCCCAGCATGCGGTCGCGTTCCTTCAGGAGTGCTGCGAGCCCTGCGGCGCCGGCGCCCTCGGCAATGTTATGCGTGTCGGTGAAATAGTGCCGCATCGCCGCCTCGATCTCCGGGTCCTCGACCTCGACGATGCGGTCCACGCCATTGTTGATGCGGGCGACCGCCTCGGGCACTGGGACGCGGCAGGCCATGCCGTCGGCCATGGTATCGGCCGAGTTGGTCGACACCGGCTCTCCGGCGCGGAAGGACAGCGCGTAGGCCGGTGCGTTGGCGGAGACGACGCCGACGACCTTGGTCTTCAGCTTGAGCGCGTCGCGCGCGGCGATGACGGCGCAGATCCCAGAGCCGAGCCCGATCGGCACATAGACGGTGTCGAGGTCGCCCGCGCCGTCGAACAGCTCGAGCGCATAGGAGGCGACGCCGCGAATGAGGAGCTCGTGGAAGGAGGGGAACATGCGAAGGTTCTGCTCCGAGGCCTGTGCCTCGGCGTATTCGAGCGCGGCCTGGAAATCGCTGCCATGCACGATGAGCTCGCCGCCCTGGGCGGTCATGGCGGCGTTTTTCTCCACACTGTTGCCCTCGGGTACGACGATCACCGCGCGCAGGCCCGCGCGGCGCGCGGCCGTGGCGACGCTCTGGCCGTGATTGCCGCGCGTGGCGCAGATGACGCCGCTGACCTCGGGCTCCTCGCGCTTCAGTGTCGAGGCGAAGACGATGCCGCCACGGATCTTGAAGGCGCCGGTGGAGGTATGGTTCTCGTGCTTGACCCAGACTTCCGCGCCGCAGCGCTCCGACAGCAGCGGCCAGCAATATTGCGGCGTCGGCGCCATCGCTTCGTGCACGAGCGCGGCGGCCTCTTCCAGTGTGGCGAGATCGGTCATTGGTGGAGTCCTCCCCTTTAGGACATTCAATCCTGCGCGGCCCGCTTCGGCAATTGCGCAAGCGCGGTGCCGGCGAGGATGGCGAGGCCGGAGAGCGCCAGCGGCAGCGTGATCGCCTCGCCGAGGATGAGGGCGGCGAAGGCGAGCGTCGTCACCGGCATGGCGAGCTGCCATGAGCCGATGCGGGCGATGCCGCCGCGGCCGAGCGCCCAGAACCAGGCGATATAGCCGATCAGCGAGGAGCAGAGGGTGAGATAGGCGACGGCGAGCCAGCCCGCGCTGCCGACGGCGGCCCAGTCGGTGCGGTGCGCCAGGAGGGCCAGGGCAGGGAGATTGAACAGGGTGGCGACGGCGAGGCCCCAGAAGGTCGTCGCCCAGGGGCCGATGATCGGCGAGAGCTTGCCGCCGCAGACATAGCCGAAGGCGCAGATGACGACGCCGGCGAGGATGATGAGGTCGCCGGTCATGCTCGCCTCCTCGGCGACGAGCGCGCCGCCGCTCCGGTAGAAGATGAGCGCGAAGGTGCCGATGGCAGCCAGGACGACGCCGGCCCACCAGCTCGCCCGCGGCCAGGCGCGCTCGAAAGCGGCGGCGATCAGACCGGTCACGGCCGGCAGCATCGCCATGATCAGCGCGGCATGACTGGCGCTCGTCTTGCCGAGGCCGAGGCTCATGAGCATCGGCCAAACGGCAAAACATGAGAGTCCGGACAACAGCAGCAAGCCGCGCTGGCCGGCCCGCCGCGGGAACGGGTGACGGAGGGTCAGTGCAAGGCCTCCCGCAACGAGGCCGGCCAGCATCGAGCGCAGGAGGCCCGCGCTCGAGGGGTCGATTTGGGCGACGGCGATCTTGTTGGCGATCGCCGTGCCGCTCCAAAGCAGGATCGCCGCCGCCGCGGCCGCATAGACGGCGGGCGCCGTCGCCCCCTGAGAACTATTCGGGACCGCTACGGCGTCTCCGCCGGCGCTGGTCACGGCCGCCAGAAGGGCTTGGCGGCCTCCCGCAACGCTTCGATACGGTCGATCCCGATATCCTTCAGCATCCGGTCGTCGAGCTGTGAGAGCCGGTAGCGGCTGTGCGCGCGTTCCTGCCACAGAATGACCAGGTCGATCATGCGGATGACGGCGCCGAGCACGCCTGCGGTCGTGCGGTTTTGCTGCAAGCCGCGACGGCCACGCATGTGGCGGCTGGAGAGTCGGGTGGTGAATGTATCGGTCCAATAAGTCATGATCGCACCTGTTCGGTCAAAAGATTGATTGCCTATTTCCTTGATTGACCCTCTATATGATCAATACACTTGACAAATTGTTACGGTCAATATAAACATTGACACCATGACAATATGGGACCCGGATCTTTCCAGGCATGACGGCCCGCGCTACCGGGCGATCGCCGAGGCGATTGCGGATGCGGTCGATCAGGGCGTCCTGGCGCCAGGCGACAAGCTGCCGCCGCAGCGCGATCTGGCCTATCGGCTGGGTGTCACCGTGGGCACGGTGAGCCGCGGCTATATGGTGGCCGAGCAGCGCGGGCTGGTGGGCGGCGAGGTTGGCCGCGGCACTTTCGTGCGGGGTCCGGCGAATGGCGCCAAGGAGCCGATCCTGCAGCCGGCGGCGGGCGCCGTGCTCGACCTCGGCATCAATATGGCCACCATGCCGGCGCACGGCGAAGCGCTCGCCGCAACGTTGCTGGAGCTATCCCAATCCCCGGGGCTGGAGAACATCTTGCGTTACCAGCACGCTGCCGGACATCCGCAGCACCGGGCCGCGGGGGCGCGCTTCATGGCGCGGGTCGGCCTCGACGCCGATCCCGACACTGTGGTGCTGACGCATGGCGCGCAGCAGGCGCTGGGCGGTGTGATCGAGGCGCTGAGCCGCCCGGGCGATACCGTTTTGGCGGAGGCGTTGACCTATTCGGGTGTGGTCGAGAATGCCGAACGGGTCGGTGTGCGGCTCGAAGGCGTGGCGCTGGACGAGGAGGGCATGGTCCCCGAGGCGCTCGACAAGGCCGCGGCGCGGACGGGCGCGCGGCTGGTCGTCATCGTTCCGACGGTGCAGAACCCGACCGCCGTCGTGATGGGCGCCGAGCGCCGCGCGGCGATCGCGCGGGTTGCCGAAGCGCGCGACCTCACCATCATCGAGGACGATGTCTACGGTTATCTGCTTCCCGACCGCCCGCCGCCCATCGCGACCCTCGCACCGGAGCGGACGGTCTATCTTACCAGCGCGTCGAAGTGTTTGGCGCCCGGATTGCGGGTCGGCTGGCTGGCGGCGCCGGATGCCTATCGCGAGCGGATTGTCGACGTTATTTATGCGCAGTCGGTCGCGCAGCCGGCGCTGAGCCACGAGATCATCACGCGCTGGCTGGCCGACGGGACGGCGGACCGGTTGATCGTAATGCTGCGGGACGAAATCGCCGCGCGCCAGGCGTTGGCGGAGACGATTCTTGGCGGGCTGGGCCCGCGCAGCAATCCGGCGAGCTTCCATCTGATCCTTGAGCTGCCCGAACCCTGGCGGCGCGATGAGTTTGTGGCGGCGGCACTCGCGCACGGCATCCGGATCGTTTCGATTGCGTCCTTCGCGGTGGACCGGTCGAAAGCGAAGGAGGCGGTGCGCATTTCGCTTTCGGCGGCGCCCGACCGCGCCAGCCTGGAAGAGGCGCTTGTCACCCTCCGCGATCTGGCGGTGGCGGGGCCCCGCGCCAGCCGCGCGGTCGTCTGAGCGGCGTCAGTTAGTTTTCTGGAATCGTGTGGCCGTGATTGAGCGGCCCGTGCCCGCCGCCATATCCAGGCGCGCTACGGATGGCTTCCTGCACATAGGCGATGGCGCGGATGATGGCGCTGCGAAGATCCATCTTCTGCGCCAGACCCGTGGCGATGGCAGAGGCCAGCGTACAGCCGGTGCCGTGCGTGCTCGTGCTGTCGATGCGCGGGCTGGTGAAGACCTCGACCCCGTCATGGGTCGCCAGCACATCGTGGATTTCCGGGCCATCGCGGTGACCGCCCTTCAGCAGCACCGCCTCCGGGCCGAGGGTGAGCATGGTCAGCGCCGCCGCCTTCTGTTCTTCCAGATCGCCGATGGTGAGCCCCGCCAGCGCTTCAGCTTCCGGCAGGTTCGGCGTGAGCAGGCTGACGTAAGGAAAGAGGCTGCGCTTGATGGCCGCGACCGCGTCGCCTTCGAGCAGCGGCTCACCGCCCTTGGCCACCATCACCGGATCGGCAACCAGCGGAATACCGGAGCCGTGCGCAACGATGGCGTCAGCCACGGCTTCGATCACCGGGACCGTGTGCAGCATGCCGGTCTTCAGCGCATCGGCGCCGAGATCGGTCAGGCAGAGCTTGATCTGCTGCGCGACGAAGGCGGGATCGACGTCGCTGATCCCGAACACGCCCTTGGTGTTCTGGGCGGTCAGCGCGGTGACGACCGTCATCGCATAGCCTCCGAGCGCGGTAACCGTCTTGATGTCGGCCTGAATGCCGGCCCCACCGCCGGAATCCGAGCCTGCGATCGCTAGTACCCGTCCGTTCAAGGAAACCCCCCTTATCCTGGCTCGTTACCGCACCCGTAACGCTCCGATACTCTCACTATCCCGTGCCGCCGGAGCGGCGATTTCAGCTGGCGCTTCGACCAGCATCTCAGACGACGATGTGGTGATCGTTGCGGCTCGAGCCTCGATCCGCCGGGATTATGCCGCAGCCCCTTCGATGGCTTTGACGATCGTCTCGACGACCTCGCCGATCAGCTTGGCGTCGTCACCTTCGGCCATCACGCGGATCAGCGGCTCGGTGCCCGAGGGACGGATAAGCAGGCGGCCGGTCGTACCCAGGCGTGTCTCGCCCTCGGCGATCGCGGCCTTGACCGGGGCGGCCTCGAGCGGAGAGGCGCCGTTGATCGCGGCGTTCTTCAACAGCTGCGGAACCGGCTCGAAGATGCGGGTCGATTCGCTGGCGGGTTTGCCGCGGTCTTCGGTCAGCACGGCGAGCACCTGAAGCGCGGCAATGAGACCGTCGCCGGTGGTCGCATAGTCGGAGAGCACGATATGGCCCGACTGCTCGCCGCCGACATTGAAGCCGTGATCGCGCATGTGCTCGACGACATAGCGGTCGCCGACCTTGGTGCGTGCGAGCGCCATGTCGAGGCTTTCGAGATAACGCTCCAATCCTAAGTTCGACATCACCGTGGCGACGAGTCCGTCGCCGGCGAGGCGGCCGTTCCGTTTCCAGTCGGCGGCAATGAGCGCCATCAGCTGGTCGCCATCGACGACGTCGGCGCGCTCGTCGACCAGCACGACGCGGTCGGCGTCGCCATCGAGCGCGATGCCGAGATCGGCATGCTCGGCGATCACCTTTTCGCGCAGGCGCTGGGGCTTGGTGGCGCCGCATTCCTCGTTGATGTTGAAGCCGTTGGGCTCGACCGCCATCGGGATCACGTCGGCGCCGAGCTCCCAGAGCACGGTGGGCGCGACCCGGTAGGCCGCGCCATTGGCGCAATCGACGACGATCTTCAGACCCTCGAGGGTCCGGTCCTTGGGGAAGGTCGCCTTGACGAACTCGATGTAGCGGCCGGCGGCATCATCCAGGCGCTTGACCCGGCCGAGCTGGGCCGAGGGTACGAGATCGTCGGAGGCGCCATCCTCAACGAAACCTTCGATTGCGCTTTCGATCTCGTCCGACAGCTTGTAGCCGTCGGGGCCGAAGAGCTTGATGCCGTTATCCTGATACGGGTTGTGCGAGGCCGAGATCATGACGCCCAGATCGGCGCGCATCGAGCGCGTCAGCATGGCGACGGCGGGCGTCGGGATCGGCCCGAAGGTGAAAACATCCATGCCCATCGAGGCGAAGCCGGCAACGAGGGCCGGCTCCATCGTGTAGCCCGACAGGCGCGTGTCCTTGCCGATGACGACGCGGTGGCGGTGATCACCGCGGCGGAAATGCCGGCCGGCCGCGATCGCTACCTTGAGGGCGATTTCCGCCGTCATCGGCTCGCTGTTCGCGGTGCCGCGGATACCGTCGGTTCCGAAGAGTTTACGGGCCATGGATTCGGTTCGAGATCTGCTCAACGGGCTCGTTAGGGTGGGTTTACCACATAGAAGATTAACAAGGTCAAGACGCGCAGTGCCGCGTCAATTTGGCATGCCTACCGGCTTATGTCGCGGTGTCGGACGGGCCGAAAATTGCACCCCAGGTTGTAATCGCCTGGCGGAGCGCGCAGCCGAGGCCATGGAGCGCCGCGAGATCCTTCAGCACGGCCACATTGTGGCCGGAGGTCTTGGCGAAGCCGAAACCGGGATCGACAGCGATGCGCGCGCGCGGAATGCCGGCGGCGAGGGCGGCCGTGACGCGGGAGGCGAGCTCCCCGAAGACCTCGCGGGCGACGTCGTCGTACCTGGCATCCTCGCGCATCGTCGCCGGCTCGCCCCGCATATGCATCAAGATGACGGGCACCGCGAGCTCGGCGGCGGTCGCAAGGCTGTCGGGATCGTGGGATAGGGCGGAGACGTCGTTGATGATGCCCGCACCCGCGGCGACGGCGGCGCGCATGGTGGCGGTGTTGCGGGTGTCGATCGAAAGCGGCACGCCGCAATCGACGAGGCCTTCGATCACCGGGAGGACGCGCTCGATCTCCTGTTCGGGCGTGATTGGTGAGGCGCCGGGACGGGTCGACTCGCCGCCGATGTCGAGGATGTCGGCGCCCGCTTCGGCGAGCGCGCGGCCCTGCGCGATGGCGGCGGCGGGGTCAACGAAGTCGCCGCCGTCGGAAAAGCTGTCGGGGGTGACGTTGACGATCCCCATGATGCGCGGGGTCGTAAGGTCGAGGCCGGCGAAGGGCTCGCGGGGGGCAGTGAGGTGCGCGAGGGAGCCGCGGAGGTCGTCGCGGCGCGCCAATTTGTCGATATCGAGCGCACTCGATGCGCCGTCCGGCTCTAGGAGCTCCGCCATCGCGAAGGCGATGGGGCCGCCGGCGAGCCGCAGCGCGCGGCCGGCATCGACCAGGCGCGCGGCGCGCTCGCCATGGATCAACGCGCTCGGGATGAGGAACGGGGGGAGGGGATCAGGTATCGCGACATGCTCCCAAAAGCGTCGGGCCGCCAGCGTGGTTGGCGGCCCGGTTGAACATGCCCAGCGCTGGAGTCAGGGCGCGGTCAGGTGCCTTGCGGTTCCGGCTCCATGCCGCCGTCTTTGCGCGGCTTCTTGGAGGTCGACGGCACCGAGGCGCGGGGCTTGTCGCCGGTCTTGGCGGTCGGCTCGCTGTCGTCGCCGCGGTCGATCTTCTTGCCCTTGCAGATGAGATCGACCTCCTCGGCGGAGAGCGTCTCGTATTCGAGCAGCGCCTTGGCGACCTTGTGCAGGTCCTTGATGTGCTTGGTCAGGATCTCGCGCGCCTTGGTCTCACCCTCGTCGATGAGGCGGCGCACTTCCTGGTCGATCAGCTCGGAGGTCTTTTCCGAGATGTGCTGCGTGCGCGCGACGGAGTGGCCGAGGAAGACCTCGTCCTGGTTCTCCTGATACTGGAGCGGGCCGAGCTCCTCGCTCATGCCCCATTCGGTGACCATCGAGCGGGCCAGGCTGGTCGCCATGTTGATGTCCGAGGCGGCACCCGTGTTGAGATGCTCCTCGCCGTAGATGAGCTGCTCGGCGACGCGGCCGCCAAAGGCCTTGGCGATGTTGGCCTTGCACCATTTCTTGGAATAGCTGAGGCGGTCGCGCTCGGGCAGCGACATGGTCACGCCGAGCGCCCGGCCGCGCGGGATGATCGTGACCTTGTGCAGCGGGTCGCCGTCGGTCATGTGGATGTTGACCAGGGCGTGGCCCGCCTCGTGATAGGCGGTCGCTTCCTTCTCGGCCTCGGTCATCACCATCGAGCGGCGCTCGGCGCCCATGAGGACCTTGTCCTTGGCCTCCTCAAACTCGGGCATGGTGACCATGCGCTTGTTCTTGCGCGCGGCCAGAAGGGCGGCCTCGTTGACGAGGTTGGCGAGATCGGCGCCGGAAAAGCCTGGCGTGCCGCGCGCGATGATGCGCGCATCGACGCCCGGGGCCAGCGGCACCTTGCGCATATGCACCTTGAGGATCTTCTCGCGGCCGATCACGTCGGGGTTCGGCACCACGACCTGACGGTCGAAGCGGCCCGGACGCAGCAGGGCGGGGTCGAGCACGTCGGGGCGGTTGGTGGCGGCGATCAGGATGACGCCTTCGTTGGTCTCGAAGCCGTCCATCTCGACGAGCAGCTGGTTCAGCGTCTGCTCGCGCTCGTCATTGCCGCCGCCGAGACCGGCGCCGCGGTGACGGCCGACCGCATCGATCTCGTCGATGAAGATGATGCAGGGGGCATTCTTCTTGCCCTGCTCGAACATGTCGCGGACGCGCGATGCGCCGACGCCGACGAACATCTCGACGAAGTCGGAGCCGGAGATGGTGAAGAAGGGGACGTTCGCCTCGCCGGCGATGGCGCGGGCGAGCAGCGTCTTGCCGGTGCCCGGAGGGCCGACGAGCAGCACGCCCTTGGGGATCTTGCCGCCGAGGCGCTGGAATTTGTGCGGATCGCGCAGGAACTCGATGATCTC
>JARRKQ010000096.1:0-24775 GCA_037387885.1 Alphaproteobacteria bacterium
CTCTACCCCTTCCCCGCCGCCAACAGCCGGCGCAGCCACGTCGCCGCGGCCGCGGGCGGCTGCATGCTGGTGCGCCGCCGCGCCCTTGAGCGCGCCGGTGGGCTCGAGCGGATTTCGAGCGAGCTGATCGACGATTGCGCGTTGGCGGCGCTCATCAAGCCGCATGGCCCGATCTGGCTCGGCCTCGCCACCGACACGACGCGGAGCATCCGGCCCTATAATGGCCTCAAGGACATCTGGGCGATGGTCGCGCGCACCGCCTATTCGCAGCTCGACTATTCACCGCTCATGCTGCTCGCGACCGTACTCGGCATGAGCCTGCTCTACCTCGTCCCCATCGCGGCCCTCGTCTGGGGTCTCGTGATCGTAGCGCCGCTGCTCGCCGCGCTCGGCCTTGCGGCGCTGCTCCTCATGTGGATCGCCTATTTCCCGACCTGGCGGCTTTACCGGCGCATCGGCTGGGCGTATTTCGCTTTGCCCGCCGCCGCTTTTCTCTACACGCTGATGACCATCGACAGCGCCTGGCGGCATCTGCGCGGCCGCGGCGGCGGCTGGAAGAACCGCACATACGCCAGGCAAAAAGACGCCGCCGCCCGGCAGAAGGACGCCGCCCAGCATTCACCGGCGGAATGATCCGACATCGTTAGCGAACGATTGCCGCCCGCCGACTTCGTCAATGGGTGGCAATTCCGCCGCAGCCCCGCTAAAAGCGGAGGCATGGCATCCAAACCCGCGGTATCAACAAGCCTGGCCGCCGGAGCAACCGGCAGCCCGCCCAGCCCCGCGCACGACACACCGATGTCCGTGGCCGGCGCGCCGATTGCGCTCGACGAGGCGCGGGCGGAGGTCTGGCGCATCGTCGCCAACTCGCGGACCTCGTTTCAGGCCGGCATGCGGATCCTGCCCCCGGCGCGGCGCGAGGCGATGTATGCGATCTACGCCTTCTGCCGCGAGGTCGACGATATTGCCGACGAGCCCGCGCCCGACGAGGAAAAACGACGCGGCCTCGCCGACTGGCGCGCCGCCATCGATGCGCTCTACGCCGGCCGGCCGGACCGGGCGATCACCGTGGCGCTGGCCCAGCCGGTGGCCGCTTACGGGCTCGCGCGCGAGGATTTCCTCGCCGTCATCGAGGGCATGGAGATGGACGCCTATGAGGCGATCTGCGCCCCGACGCTGGAGGAGCTCGACCGCTACTGCGACCGCGTGGCCTCGGCCGTCGGCCGGCTTTCGGTGAAGGCGTTCGGCGCCGGCGAGCCGCAAGCCGCCGATGTCGCCCACCATCTGGGCCGCGCGCTTCAGCTCACCAACATCCTGCGCGACCTCGACGAGGATGCCGAGCGCGACCGCCTCTACTTGCCCGCCGAGTTCCTGGAGGCCGCCGGCATCGAGACCCGCGACCCAATTTCGGTGCTCGCCCACCCGAAACTCGGCGAAGCCTGCGATGCGCTGGCCGAGGTCGCCCGCGAGCACTACCGCCAGGCCGCCGCCGCGCTGCGCAGATGCGCGCGCCGGCAAATGCGCCCGGCCCGCGTGATGATGCACGCCTACCGCCGCATTCTCGACGCCCTCATCCACCGCGGCTGGTCCCGCCACGCCGAGCCCGTCAGCAACTCAAAGCTGGCCAAGCTCTGGATCGTGCTGCGCCACGGAATTATTTGACGCTCCGTGCGAAACGGACGCGGCAAGATATTGAGTCGGCTTTCGATTAGTCAGTTGCCGCACCAACACCCACATGCCTGAGACCCACATCATCGGCGCCGGGTTGGCGGGGCTCGCCTGCGCGGTCGCGCTCGCCAGGACGGGACGCCGCAGCGTTCTCCACGAGGCCGCGCGCCAGGCCGGCGGACGCTGCCGCTCCTTCCATGACGAGACCCTCGACCGGGTCATCGACAACGGCAATCACCTGATGCTGAGCGGCAACTGGGCCGCCATGGACTACCTCGCGACGATTGGCGCGCGCGACACGCTGCTCTCGCCGGCGCAAGCGCGCATCCCCTTCCTCGATCTCGAGACCGGCGAGCGCTGGACCGTGCGCCCGAATGCCGGGCCGATCGGCTGGTGGGTCTTCGCGCCCTCGCGGCGCGTGCCGGGCAGCTGTGCCGGCGATTATTTGCAGGCGCTCCGCCTTGCCCGTGCCGACAAGTCGGCGACTGTTGCCGATTGCTTCGACACATCGCGCCCGCTCTATCGCCGTCTCTGGGAGCCGCTCGCGGTCGCCGCGCTCAACACGGCGGCGGACGAGGGTGCGGCGCGCCTGCTCTGGCCGGTGGTGCGCGAAACCGTGCTCAAGGGCGAGGCCTATAGGCGGCCCTGCATCGCGCGCGACGGGCTGTCCGACAGCCTGGTCACGCCCGCGCTTGATTATCTGCAGGCGCAGGGCAGCGAGATCCGTTTCAACGCCCGCGCCCGGAGCCTCGTTTTCGCGGGCGGCCGGGCAGCAGCGATCGAGATCGGCCAGGACACGCTAGACCTGGCCCCCGCGGACGCGGTCGTCGTCGCCGTGCCGCCCGCAGCGGCACAGACCCTCATCCCCGATTGCCCGGGCCCGACGGCGTCGCGCGCCATCGTCAATGCCCATTTCCGCCTCAACGCGCCCATCGACGCGCCCGCCGACATGGCCGACGCGCCGCTTCTCGGTCTCATCGGCGGCGTGGCGCAGTGGCTGTTCCTGCGCGGCGAGATCGCCTCGGTCACGATCAGCGCGGCCGAGGCGCATGTCGACACGCCGGCGGAAACCCTGGCGCCGCGCATCTGGGCAGACGTGGCGCGCGCGCTCAACCGCCCCGACGCGCCGATGCCGCCGGTGCGCATCGTGAAGGAAAAACGGGCCACGTTCGCCCAGACACCCGAATCGCTGGACTTGCGGCCGGGAACGCCTACATCTTACCGCAACCTCTTTCTCGCCGGAGATTGGACCGATACCGGCTTGCCCGCCACCATCGAGGGCGCCGTCCGATCCGGTTTCCGCGCCGCCGAAGCGGTGCTCGCGCTTTGACCGGCGATGCGGAAAGATTTCGAAACGTAATACGGGACCGGAATGTCTGAGCTGCAATCCGAAACGATGCCGGAAACGGCGGTCGCAAAAAACGAGTCAGGCGAAGCCGGCCGGGCGGGCGCGTCCGCCGCACTCGATAACTTTGCCGATCTCGAACCGCTGATCGAGGACGCGCGCGCCGAGCTCGAGGCCTTTCAAAACGAGGATGGCCACTGGGTTTTCGAGCTCGAGGCCGACGTCACCATACCCGCCGAGTACATCATGCTCGGCCATTTCCTCGACGAGATCGATGAGGCCGTCGAGGCCAAGCTCGCCGCCTATATCCGCCGCATCCAGGGCGCACATGGCGGCTGGCCGCTCTTTTATGACGGCGACTTCGACATCAGCGCCTCGGTGAAGGGCTACTACGCGCTCAAGCTCGCCGGCGACGATATCGAGGCACCCCACATGGTGCGCGCCCGCGAGGCAATCCTCGCCCATGGCGGCGCGGCGCAGGCCAACGTCTTCACGCGGTTTGCCTTGGCGCTCTTCGGCCAAGTGCCGTGGCGCGCCTGCCCGGTGATGCCGGTCGAGATCATGCTGCTGCCGCGCTGGTTTCCTTTCCATCTCAGCAAGGTTTCCTACTGGTCGCGCACGGTGATCGTGCCCCTGCTGATCCTCATGGCGCTGAAGCCGAAGGCGATCAACCCGCGCGGCATCCACATCCCCGAGCTCTTCACCACCCCGCCGGAGGAGGAGCGGCGCTACCTCCACAATGCCAACGGCACCAAGGCGGGCGCGTTCTTCCTCGGCATCGATAAGGTGCTGCGGCGCATAGAGCCACGCTTTTCAAAGGGTCGCCGCGAGCGCGCCATCGATGCCGCCGTCAAGTTCACCACCGAGCGCCTGAACGGCGAGGACGGGCTCGGCGCGATCTTCCCGGCGATGGCGAATACGGTCATGGCTTTCACCGCGCTCGGCTACCCGAAGAACCACCCCGATCTCGTGGTCGCCAAGAAATCGATCGAGAAATTGCTGGTCCTCAAGGAGGACGAAGGCTACTGCCAACCGTGCGTCTCGCCGATCTGGGACACCTGCCTCGCCGTCCACGCGATGATGGAGGCGGGCGCGCCGCGCGACAGCGACACCGTGCGCAAGGCCAACGAATGGATGGCCGAGCGCCAGATCACCGAGGTCGAGGGCGACTGGATCTGGCAGCGCCGGGGCCTGAAGCCCGGCGGCTGGGCCTTCCAATACGTCAACGATTACTACCCCGATGTCGACGACACTGCCGTGGTCGGCATGGCGCTCGACCGCGCCGGCGACCCCGCGCATCGCGAGGCGATCGAGCGTGCGGTGGAATGGATCGAGGGCATGCAGTCGTCCAACGGCGGCTGGGGCGCCTTCGATATCGACAATAACCGCGAGTATCTGAACGCCATCCCCTTCGCCGATCACGGCGCCCTGCTCGACCCGCCGACCGAGGATGTGAGCGCGCGCTGCGTCAGCTTCCTGCTGCAGGTCGGCAGGAAGCCCGACGATCCCGTGGTCGCGCGCGGCCTGGCTTATCTTCGCAAGACCCAGCAGCCCGACGGATCGTGGTTCGGCCGCTGGGGAACCAACTATATCTATGGCACCTGGTCGGTGCTCTGCGCCTTCAACGCCGCCGGGTTCGGTATGGAGGATCCAGCCGTCGCCCGTGCGGCGGCTTGGCTGAAGACCCGGCAGCGCAATGATGGCGGCTGGGGCGAGGACGGCGACACCTATTGGGAGGCCCGCCGGGACGCAGCAAAGGAAAGCACGCCCTCGCAGACGGCCTGGGCGCTGCTCGCCCTGATGGCCGCGGGCGAGGTCGAGAGCGAGGCGGTTAAGCGCGGCATCGCCTTCCTCATGAACGCGCCGCGCGAAGGGCTCCGTTGGAAGGAAGAACGGTTCACCGCCGTCGGCTTCCCCCGCGTTTTTTATCTCCGATATCACGGCTACGCGGCGTTTTTCCCCTTGTGGGCACTCGCGCGATACCGCAATCTCAAGCAAGGAAACGATCAGACGACGGCCTACGGCATGTAGGGCCCGCAAACCGGTCGTCCCCCAAGAAGCGGCCGACGTCATCGCCGCGCCGCGCCTCAAGAATGAGTTCGATGTCGGCGCTTACCGAAGCCATCCAGCTGGGTATCATCACCGGCCTTCAAAAAGAGGCCGCCTGCTTGCGCGCGGGCTCCAGGCGTAGCCGGGCTGCGCGGGAGCTCATGATTTTCGCCGCCGCCGGACAGCCCAAGATCGCGGCGCAGGTCGCCAAGCGCATGATCGACGAAGGCGCCTCGGGGCTCCTGAGCTTCGGCATCGCCGGCGGGCTCGACCCCTCGCTTGGGCCCGGCGTCGTCGTTGTGGCGACGCAGGTCGTGCGGCCCGACGGCAAGGCGATCGACTGCCACGAGCCCTGGATTTCCAAGCTTCTGGTGGCCGGCGCGGGCTTCGACTCGGGCCCGATCCTCGGCAGCGACGACGCCGTGATGACGACGGCGCGCAAGGCCGCGCTCTACCGCGAATACGGCTGCCTGGCCGTCGATATGGAAAGCCACGCGGTCGCCACGGTGGCGCAAAAGGCGGGCGTGCCCTTCATCGCGGTCCGCGCCGTCGGCGACCCGGCCGGCCGCGCGATTCCCCCCGCCGCCCTCGCCGGCCTCTCTCCCGACGGTCGCACCCGTGCCTTGCCGGTGCTGGCCGCGCTGATGCAGCGGCCGAAAGATGCCGCGGCATTGATCAGGCTGGCCCGCGACACCAATGCGGCGCTGACCAGCCTCCGCCGCGTGGCGGGCATGGGACTGATCGGTTTGCTGGCAGAAGGGTGAGACAGATCCCCACCAGTCTCAGCAAATCTGTCTCATCTGTCCCATTTTAGCGTCTCAACCGTCCCGACTGTCTCAAGTGTCTCAATTCGGTCGGGCGGAATGAAAAGGGCGGGTCTGAGACCCGCCCCTACGCTCACATTCTGCGAACGTGACTGGAACTACTCCGCCGCGGCGCCCGTCTTTCGGTCGCCGGCACGTTCGTGGTTATCGGGGACGGGTACGCCCTTGGCCTCGAACCAACGGAGATCGCGATTCGTCAACGCCACCTCGCCCATGAAGTCGAGGACGTGCTTCTCGTGCACGTTCTCGGCGCGCCGGGCTTTGGTGAGGTCGATCTCCGGCGCCATCGGGCCTTCGGTCTTGGGCCCGCGCAGGCCGGCGATCAGCGCGCGCAGCGGATGGCGCACCGTGTCCTCGACGGCCGTGCCCTCATAGCCGCAATGCACCATGCAGTCGGCGCATTTCTCGTAGTTGCCGGTGCCATACTGCTCCCACGCCGTCTCGTCCATGAGCGCGCGGAAGGATTTGGCGTAGCCGTCGCCGATCAGATAGCAGGGCTTCTGCCAGCCGAAGACGCAGTAGGTCGGGTTCGACCACGGCGTACAGTGGTATTCGCGGTTGCCGGCGAGGAAATCGAGGAAGAGCGAGGACTGGCTGAAGCGCCATTTCCGGCCCTCGCCGCGGCGGAGTAGTTCCAGTCACGTTCGCAGAATGTAAGCGTAGGGGCCGCGCGCTCGTAGGCGTAGCCGGGCGAGACGGTGATGCCCTCGACGCCGAGATCGTGGGTCGCGAACTCGAAGAATTCCGCCGCTTCGGCCGCCGTCATCTGATCAAAGAGCGTGCAGTTGACGTTGACCCGGAAGCCCATCGCCTTGGCCTTGCGGATCGCCGAGACGGCGATGTCGAAGGTGCCCTTCTGGTCGACCGCCTTGTCGTGATGCTCGCGGAGGCCATCGAGATGGACCGAGAAGGTGAGGTATTTGGACGGCGTGAAGCGCTCGAGGTTCTTTTCCAGCAGCAGCGCGTTGGTGCAGAGATAGACGAATTTCTTGCGCTCGATCAGCGCTTCAACGATCTGGTCTATCTCCTTGTGGAGAAACGGCTCTCCGCCTGGAATAGAGACCATCGGCGCGCCGCATTCTTCCGCCGCCGCGACGCATTGCTCGACCGTCAGGCGCTGGTTCAGGATGTGGTCGGGAAAGTCGATCTTGCCGCAGCCCTGGCAGGCGAGGTTGCAGCGGTAGAGCGGCTCGAGCATGAGCACGAGCGGATAGCGCGCGTTGCGCTTCAGCTTCTGCTTCAGCAGATAGCTGCCGACGCGGAGCTGCTGGATTGCGGGTACGGCCAAGAGTTCTTTCCTTCTGCTTCTTTGTACCGCCAAGCCAGCTGTGCTGGCTTGGCGTAATTCCCTCAGGCGCCGGGCGCGGGCGTCCGCCCGCTTGGCTTCCGCGCCATAAGGGCGCGCGGCGCGGTCGTGCCTAGCTCCTCACGAATGATCACGTGCGATCATTCGATCGTCGCGCGCCCTGTTGTTAAACAGCTCGTTCATGCCCTACTCCGCCGCTTCGGCGCGGAGCTGCTCGGGGAGCTTGAACTGGATATGCTCCTCGATGCCGTCGAGCACCTGCAGGTCGATGGAGCCGAAGCTGCGCATGCGATCGATCAGCTCGTGCACCAGCTCTTCGGGCGTCGAGGCGCCGGCGGAAACGCCGACGGAGCTCACGCCTTCCAGCCATTCGGGCTCGAGCGTTCCGGCGTCCTCGATCAGATGGCTGGGCACGCCGCATTCCGCGCCGATCTCGCGCAGCCGGTTCGAGTTCGACGAGTTGCGCGCGCCGACGACCAGGATCAGATCGACCTGCTTGGCGAGCTCGCGGATCGCCGCCTGGCGGTTCTGCGTCGCGTAGCAGATGTCTTTGACGTCCGGGCCGACGATCTTCGGGAAACGATCCTTCAGCGCCTCGATCACCTCGCGCGTGTCGTCAACGGAAAGCGTCGTTTGCGTTACGTAAGCCAGCTTGTCGGGGACCCGGACCTCCAGGTTCTCCACGTCCTCGCGCGTCTCCACGAGATAGACCGTGCCCGGGATCCGCCCCATCGTGCCCTCGACCTCCGGATGGCCCTCATGGCCGATCAGGATGACCTCGTAGCCGTTCTTGGCGTAGCGCTCGCCTTCCTTGTGGACCTTGGCGACGAGCGGACAGGTCGCGTCGATCACCGGCAGCTCGCGGTCATGGGCGTCGTCCTCGACGCGCTGCGAGACGCCGTGGGCGGAGAAGATGGTGATGGCGCCGGCCGGCACCTCGTCGACTTCCTCGACGAAGACCGCGCCCTTGGCCTTCAAATCCTCGACCACGCGCTTGTTGTGGACGATCTCGTGGCGCACATAGACGGGCGGCCCATAGACCTTGAGCGCGCGCTCGACGATCTCGATGGCGCGCTCGACCCCGGCGCAGAATCCACGTGGCTGGGCCAGAATTACCCGCATGCCAGGACTACCTGCATGTATGACCACTCCCGCTTGCCATATTGGTCGCCGCTAATGCCCGGGCGCTGCACGATGTCTCGAGGGCGTCCAGGCACGCTCGTACCCGCAGCACTTAGGACGCATGGTGCGGTGCGTCAAGCATGGCTTCACCGACGGCGGTGTGCTTGCGCCCTTTCGGCAACGTTCGCTCCGGGGCGTGGATTTGGCGGAAGCCCGCAGCCTGCTCAGCTGAGCGCGTTGATCGCGTCGACGATCCGGCCGACCGACAGGAGGCCGTATTCGAAGGTGAAGCTGCGGCCGTCGGTCGTGGTGATAACGACGCGTTTCATCAGGAGTTTCTTGGCCGCCTCGGCACGGGCGATCGTCTCGCGCGGCAGCTCGATGTCGTCGGCCGCATTGCCGGTGTCGAAGCTTACCCCGCTGGCGCTCACGGTGAGCGTGCCGAGGACACGGCCGCGTCCCTCGGGAATGTAGTTGAGCGTCCAGCTTTCGGAGGCAGGTGCCATTGGGGGGCGATCCGTCAGAACGGCAGCCAACGCCGCTTTCGAGTGTAACGCAAATAGCCGATATTGACACCGGCGCGCAAGCCCACCCCGGTGCGGATCGGCGCGAGCACGACCTGGCCCTGTTTCTGATAGTTAACGCCGACGCCCGCGACGAAGTAATACGAGCCCTCGACGCCCGGATAGAGCCGGTAGATGTCGGTCGAGAGCCCCAGGTTGTAGATCAGCACGAAGACCTTCGAGGCGTTGCCGCCGCCGTCGAAGCCGACCGTCGGCCCGCGCCAATAGACGCGCTGGGGATCCTGGTATCTCCTGTAGAGGAAGCCGCCGCCGTAGCGCGCGCCGACGATCAGCGCGCCGCTGCCCTCCTCGCCGGCAATGTAGGCGTTGGGCTCGCCTAAATCGGCGAAGACCTTCTCGATCACCTTGGCGAGGCCTTCGGTGGCGCCGCCGAAGAAGTTCTTGGAGGCCTGAAGGATGGTCGCCTTGTCGTAGGTATCCTTCTTCGAGACGGTCTTGTTGGGCGCGGCGCCCGGAAGCACGGGCGGCACCGGCATCGGCCGGTCGCTGGCACAGGCCGCGGTCAACAGCGCGAGCGCGGTCGCCGCGACGGGCAGCAGGCGAAGTCGAATTCGGGTCATGAGCTTGCATCCCCAAGCAAAACGAGCGCCCCGGGTTATGCCCTGGGGACGCGGATCTTGGGTGGAACGCTACGTTAAGAGAGGTTAACGAATCGTTAAGCCTTGCGGGCCGGGGCCGACGGCGGCTCGGAGAGGCGCGCGCGGGCGGCGTTGCGGCGGTACTCGATCACCGTCCAGGCGAGATAGCCGAGCGTGCCGAGCCCGTAGGCGACGAAGAAGTAGACCAGCCCGCCGAGCCAGGTGGCAGGGCCGATCAGATACATGAAATCCTCGATCTCGAAGCCGCCGGCGGCCGGATGCTCGACCGCTTCCGCGCCGAAGCGCTTGTCCATGGTCATGCGTAGGCTGACGATGATCGGGTTCGCAAAGCCGGCGGCGATGCCGAGCACGTAGTACCCATGCGCCGGCACGCCGATGCCGAGACTGCCACCGATTTCGTTCGCCAACCCGCTGCCGAGCCCGATCCCGATGCCGGTGAACAACATCGTGTAGTTGGCCGAGCCGACGATGTAGTCGAGCTTGTGGCCGAGCGCGGAGGTGCGGCCGGTGAGGCGCGCCAGCTCGCCGTCGATATGGTCGCTGAAGATCGCGAGCACGCTCATCGCCGCCGCCCAATGGATGAGCGCGGGGTCGCCGAGCGCGAACAGCACGCCCGCCGCAACGCCGAAAGCAAGGCTGACGAAGGTGAGCTGGTTGGGCGTGACCGGCAAATAGGCGAGCGGCCGCGCGATCAGGCGCGCGAGGCGCTGATCGTAGGGCCCGCCGCTGCTGTCATGGATGATGTGTTGTGCCGTCGTCATGCCGATCGAATGCGTACTGAATGCGTAGTCATCGCCGCGCTATCGACGTCCCAAGCGCCGGCGCGGCTGTAACCGTACCGTAATATGTGGATATGCCCGCGCCTGTAAAGGGCGCGCCCTCCTCGGCATAGCCTGCATGGCGACGACGGCGCACGGCCAAACCGCGTGCGCGCGGATGCAAAAGCCGGTTAGAGATACCCTGCCTCGCGGAACCAGGCGACGGCGTCCTTGAGCGCCTCTTGCGCCGGACGCGGGGCGTAGCCGAGGGCGGCCTTCGCCTTGTCGCTGGAGAAATACATCTTCTTCCGCGCCATCCTGATGCCGTCGCGGGTGGCCAGCGGCTCGCCGCCGAAGGCCCGCGCCCAAAGCTCGGAGACGGCCGCAACGGGCATCACCGCACCGTGGGGCAACTTGACGCGCGGCGGCTTGCGGCCGGCGAGACGCGCCACCTCGGTGAGGATCGCCTGCAGCGACATATCGTGGCCGCCCAATATGTACCGCTCGCCTTTTGCGCCTTTTTCGAATGCGAGGAGATGCCCTTCGGCGACGTCGTCAACATGAACGACGTTGAGGCCCGTATCGACGAAGGCGGGCAGCTTGCCGCGCGCGGCGTCGAGCACCATGCGGCCGGTCGGCGTGGGCTTCACGTCGCGTGGGCCGATCGGCGTCGAGGGATTGACAATGACGACGTCGAGGTCGTGCTCGGCGACGAGCGAGCGCACGGCCTCCTCGGCCAGGTACTTCGAGCGCTTGTAGTGGCCGATCATGTCATCGACGGTGACGGGCGTCTCCTCGTTCGAGGGCGTTCCGTCCTTGTTGATGCCGAGCACGGCGACGCTCGAGGTGTAGACCGTGCGTTGCACGCCCGCCTCTGCCGCCGCCTCGATGATCGCCTTCGAGCCCTCGACATTGCTCGCATAGAGCTCGTCGGGATTGCGCGTCCACAGGCGGTAATCGGCGGCGACATGATAGAGCGCGGTGACGCCCTTGAGCGCGCGGGCGAGCGAGGCGCGGTCGCGGAGATCGCCCTCGACCGGCTCGACGGCCAAACCTTCCAGGTTGCGGCGGTCGCTCGTCGGCCGCACCAGCACGCGCACGCGCTCGCCGCGGTCGACCAGCTTGCGCGCGACGGCGGCGCCGACGAAACCGCTCGCCCCGGTAACGAGCGTGGTCACTTGGTTTCCTGCTTGCGCGCGGCGTCGGCGACCTGGCGGCGCGATTGCCAGATCACGTAGAAGAGAAATATCGGCGTGCCGATGCCGGCGGCGATCAGGAAATACGGCATCCAGCCGAGCCACATGATCGGGCCGACGACATAGAGCGTGTCCTCGGGCTCGAAGCCGAGGAAGCGCGGCTGCTTGACGTAGTCCTTGCCCGCCTTCACCTCGACGCCGATGCGGGTTGAGAAGATCGCCGCCACCGAGAGCCCCGCCAGCACGCCGAGTGGGATTGCATAGAGGCCCAGAAAGCCTTGCGAATGACCGACGCCGATGAACATCGCCGTGTAGGTGGTCGCCATGGCGACGTGGTCGTAGTAGTGGCCGAATTTACTGGTCTTGCCGGTCGCCCGCGCGAGGTTGCCGTCGACATGGTCGAACAGCATCGCGGCCATAAAGAGCCCGGCGCCGAGATGCATCGCCCAGCGCTCGCCGCTCGCGAGCATGAGCCCCGCGGCGATGCCGAGCAGCAGGACGAGCGTGGTGACGAGGTTGGGCGAGACGCCGAGCGGCGCGATCTTGCGCACGATCACGCGCGCGATGGCTTCGTCGAAGGCGATCTTGATCACGGCAGCGGCTCCAGGCGCGGCAGGATCTCGGTCTCGGCGCGGGCGATGTCCTCGCGGAAGTCGATCTCGAGCCAGGGCAGGCCTGTCACCTCCTCCCAGCCGAATTCGTCTGGCTCGGCGAGCACGAGGTCGCGGATGGCGCGCTCGTACCAGACGTCGCGGAAACCGGCGGTGACGAGAGCCTCCGCGCGCACGGCCAGCTTGTCCGCCATGTCGGGGCCGAAGCGGAAGAAGCCGACGGATTCGCCGCGGTAGTCGTGCGCGTGCTCGACGCGCTTTTCGAAATCGACGATGCGGCCGTCCTTGATGCAGAGCTTCACCGGCTCCTCACCCGGCTCGATGTCGCGGTCCATCAGGAAAGCATTCTGGTGTTTCGTCTCGACGAGCTTCGCCAACAGCCGCTGGTCGTAAAGCACATCGGCATCCATCAGCAGCACGTCGTCGCCCGCCGCGAGCGCCTTGCGCGCGGTCCAGAGACTGACCAGGCTGCCGTCGCGGTAGTCGGGGTTGATGACGGTCTCAACGAAGTCCTGGCCGCCGCTTTCGACGATCTCGTGCGCCAGCGCCTCGGCACGAAAGCCGACGCAGAGCGTCAGCGCCTCGACCCCCGCATCACGCAACAGCGCGATGTGACGCGCGAGCAGACTGTGGCCGCCGAAATTGAGCAGCGCCTTGGGCGGCGCCTCGTCGCCCTCGCCCAGCCGCGCGCCGACCCCGGCAGCGAGCATCACCGCATGCATTACGCGCCTCCCGGACTGGGGCGATCGGGGCCGTTCAAACGGGTGGGCTGATTTTCAAGCATGGCTGCCTATTTAGGCGGCGCGGCGCGATGCGTCCACTTACGCGATGCGCACGCTGGCGCGGCTATCCGCCGCGCTGCCCATCCTCACGCACATGTTCACGCAGCGCCATCATTGCGGGCAGGACGATCAGCATGCAGATGAGCGTCATGCCGATCGCGAGGGTGAGGAAGAGCCCCATGCTCGCCGTGCCGCGATGCCCGGAGGTGGCGAGCGCGCCGAACGAGCCGACGGTGGTGAGCGCGCTGAAGAGGACCGCGCGGGGGGTGCTGGTGTGGAGCAACGCCTCGCCATCGCCTTCGCCTAGCGATTCACCCCGCGCGCGCATGACGAGATGGATGCCGCTGTCGACGCCGAGGCCGAGCAGCAGCGGCAGCACGATGATGTTGGCGAGGTTGAAGTCGAGGCCGGCAAGGCGGGCGGCGGCCACCGCCAGCAACGCGGCAAGGGCGAGCGGCGCCATCACCAGCAGGACGTCCCAAACCCGGCGGAGCAGTACGAAGAGCAGCAGCACGATGACGACGAAGGCCGTGCCGGTCGCCTGATAAAAAGCCGCCACGACCACGCCTCCGCCTTCGAGGATATCCACCGGCGCGTCGGTCACGTTCGGGGCGACGGACCGGATCTGGGTCACGAAGGCGCGGAGGTCGCGGCCTTTCGTGAGATCGGTCTTGGGGAAGATCTCGACCCGGGCGCGGCCGTCGGCGGCGAGGCGCTGGTCGCGCAAGAGCTTGGGCAAATCGGCGAGCGCCACGCGTTTTGCCCGCATCGCGTCCTTGAGCTCGGCGAGACGCGCCGGGAAGCTGCCCGTGAGCGCCCGGTCGAGGGCAAGCAGCGCCTCGTCGGTGAGCTTGGTCTTGGCGGCGTAGGCGGCGAGCGCATCGGCGAGGCGCTTGATCTTCGGCGCGAGCGCGCCGGCCTTGCCCGATGTCAGGAGTGCGGCGAGCTCGCCTTGGAACTTCACGTAGGCGGCGCGGCGCTCCGCTGCGCTCGGCGCTGGCTTGACGGTTGTGTTCTCCAGCGTCGCGGTGAGAAAGAGCGATGTCTGGTCGACGATATCGAGCTTCTCGGTCTGCTTCTTGGGCACGTAGTCGCTCAAGGTAATCGCCTTGTCGACGGTGGAGAGTTTCTCGAAGCGCGCGGCGAGCGCGTTCGCCGCGGCCAGGTTCGGCGCGAGCACCGAGGCGGTGAAGGGCGAGGCGTCGGTTTCCCTGGTGAGCTCCAGGACAGTCTGCACCGACTCGGTGCTGAGGTCCTTCAGATTGAGCGGGTTGTGATCGAAGCGCATCATCGCGGCGAGGGGTGCCGACGCTGCTTTCGGACGGACGCGGAAGAGCGCGATCAGCGCCGGCAGCAGCGTGAGGTTGAGGATGAAGGCGATCACCATGCCCGCGACCGCGATGATGCCGAGCTCGGAAATGCCGCGGTAATCCGTCGGCACGAAGGCGAGGAAGGCGACCGAGGTCGTTGCGGTGGCGAGCGCGATCGGCGGGCCGACGCCGCGCGCCGCGACGGCGAGGGGTTCGGTGTCGCCGTGGGCCGCCGCCTCGCGGAAGCGGAGCGAATAGTGAATGCCGAAATCGACCCCGAGCCCGATGAAGAGGACGGCGAAGGCGACCGAGATCAGGTTGAGCTCGCCGATCGCCGCCGCCGCGAAGCCGCCGGTCCAGACGAGCCCGACGATCAACGTGATCAACACCGCTGCGACGAGGCGCAAGCTCCGGAGCCCGGCGACCAGGAAGATCGAGACCAGCGCGAGCGAGATGAAGCCGGCGGTCCCCGCCCCCTGCTCGACGCTCTTCAGCTCCTCGGTGTTGAGGGCGACGGTGCCGGTCAAGCGCACGCGCACCCCCTGCGCGGGCGTCAGGCCCAGCGATGTGGCGACGGCGCGGATGCGGCGCATGGCGCGCTTGCCGGGCTGGAGCGAGGTGAAGTCCTGGCTCGGCTGGACGACGATGATGCGGCGCTTGTCCGACGCCTTGGCCGGCCGCGCGCGCATGAGATCGAGCCAGGAGAGCGAGACGGGTTTACCCGCCGTGCGGCCGTCGATCACGGCGCTGATCTTGTCGAGCGCGAGCGCGAGGCTCTTGGTGTTCGCATCCTCCTTGCCCTCGCGCAAAGTCTTAGCCGCGAGGCTCAACACATCGAAGAGCCCCCGCAAGGAGGGATCTTCGGCTAGCGTGCCGAGCAACGGCTGCGCCTCCGCGAGACGTTCGGACAGGGCGACGAGCTCGTCGACCGTGAGGAACAGCAGGCCGTTGCGGCGGAAGAAGGGATGCGCATCGGGATAGAAGACCGTGGCGAAGGTCTTGGGCTCGCGGGCGAGCGCCGCGGCGAGCTTGGCGGCGCCATCGGCGACGGTATCCTCGTTCGGCCCGTCGAGCACGATGGCGAGCCGGCCGCTGTCGTGGGGAAAAGCCGCCTTGAAATCGCGGCTGCGCTTTCGGAACGGCAGATCGGGCGAGAGCAGCCCTGCCGTGTCGGTATTCATGCCGAGATGGGTGACGGTGTACCAGGCCGACACTCCCGTCAGCACCAGCGCGACGACCAGAACGAGCCAGGCAAAGCGCCGGGCAACGCGCGCGGCACCGGCGAGCAGACGGCCGGCGAGATCCGGACGTCCGGGACTTCCGTCAACGCTCACGTAAGCGCGCCCGCTCTTGGGATCTGCCTGCTTTCGGTCACAAATCTGCGCTTATGGTTGCGTATAAGATCAGGCATCCGATCGGGTATCCCGGCGCGCCCGCTTGCTTGCAGGCCGGGGCGGCGCACCACACATATGGGGCCGGTCGCATGTTGGCAATGATACGCGGCATCACCCTTCCTGGAGCGCTTTCATGACGATGACATTTTTCGGCCAGGCACGGCACGACCTAGTGCGGCGCGGTTTTATGGCGGCGCTCGCGGCGATCATGATCGCGGGCGTTATAGCCTTGCCCGCGCAGGCGCGCAAAGGCCCGCCCGAGACGGTGGTGAAGGCGTACTACGCCGTGCTGGTGAGCACGCTGAAGGAGGCCAAGACGCTCGGCTTCGACGGCCGCTACAAGCGCCTCGAGCCGGCGATCCGCGACACGTTCAACAACCACTTCATCACCGCCGTGGCGACCGGCTTCTACTGGCGGAAGTTCGATGCGGCGCAGAAGAAGACGCTGACCGGCCTGATGGTGCGCTTATCCACGGCGACCTACGCCTCGCGCTTCAAGTCGTATGCCGGCGAGCAGTTCAAGGTATTGACCTCCAAGACGACCGAGCGCGGCGATACGATCGTGGAAACGCAGATCGTCAAGCGCGACGGCGAGAAGGTGCGCATCAACTACCTGCTGCGCAAAGCGGGCGAGGACTGGCGCATCATCGACGTGCATCTGAAGGGCACGATCTCCGAGCTCGCCAAGTGGCGCGCGGAGTTCTCCTCCGTGCTGCGCCGCTCGGGCTATGACGGACTGGTCAAGGCGATCGAGGCGAAGATCGAGCGCCTGAAGGGCGGGGCGTAGGCCGCAAGGTCCGCCGCCGCGATCAGCCGTCTGCGCGCGCACGGACCGTGCGGCCGGTCAGCCGGCGCAGGACGAGCTCGAGCACGACCGAGACCGCAAAAAACCCTCCGATATAAAAAAGCAGACCGGGCGAGTTGCGGCTGAGATAGATGCCCGCGAGGACGATGGCCGTCAGGTTGAGGAGCACCGCCAGGACGACGATCGTTGCTGACGCACCGGTTTCCTTCAGAAGGCGCAGATGTCCGATGTGGACGATGAGGTGCACGATGAGGATCGACACGGATCCGATCGCCGCGATCTCCGATAAATCGAAGAAGACCGCCAGGACCAGGATAAGCGCCGAGCTGATCACCAAGCCTTCGCGGCTGTGTCCGATCGGCCGGCCGAAGGCCGACGGCAGATCGCCGACCTTGGCCAACTGATAGGTTACGTTCGTGACCGCGTAGAGCGCCGCATTGATGGCCGAGGCGGTGGAAAACAACGCCGCGACCGCGACGATGCGGAAGCCCGTCTGCCCGAAGACCGGTTTGGCGGCTTCGGCCAAGGCGTAATCCTTGGCGGCGATGACGTCGGCGGCCGGGAGATGTCCGAACACGGTGAGCGCGATCGCGACGTAGAGCACCATGACGATAACGACCGCGGTCATGATGGCGCGCGGCAGGGTGCGCTGCGGGTCGGGCATGTCCTCGGCCGCATTGGTGATCACCCGAAAGCCTTCGTAGGCGAAGAACGTGATCGCCAGGCTGTAGAAAACGGCGCTGACCGGCGGATAGGTCGCCGGCGAGAGCAGCCGGGGCTGGATGAAGAAAGCCCCGATCAGCACGAAGATGATCAGCACCGACACCTTGACCACCACAACCAGCAGCTCGATCGAGGCCGCGCTTCGCGCCCCGCGCAGATTGATCAGCAGGAAGGCAAGGATGACGCCGGCGGCGAACAGATCGACCAGGGCGGTGGGCGTGCCGGTCCCGAAGAACGACGCCGCATAGATACCGAAGGTCTTGGCCACCAGCGAGATCGAGACGATCGCCGCCAGATACATCATGACGCTCATGGCGCCGGAAAAGATGCCGACGCCGTATCCCTGGATCAGATACTCGACCAATCCGCCCGAGGACGGAAATCGAGCGCCCAATTTTCCGAGCGAGTAGCCGCTGAGAAGCGCGATCACGCCGCCGGCGAAGAAAGACAGATAGACCGCGCTGGAGGCGATGGCGCCGGCTTGCCCGAGGAGCGCGAAGATGCCCGCGCCGACCATCGCGCCGATCCCCATGGCCACCGCCGCCCAGAACGTGACGGGCCGTCCGGAATTATGCATCGCCTATGCCCCGCACCGGTTAGTCCCCTGCCCCGCTGCACGTCGGTTACCCGACGGCAGCATATTGCCGAAGCGAGCGTCTCCAAACCAAATCGACACGGTTCGGCCGGCGCTGTTGTCGGTTCCGCTGGATGGGCTTAGCCTGCACGCAAATCAAGAACTGTTTCGGGAGGGGCCGCCCATGAACCCCACAAACTCCATGTGGATCACCAACGCCTGGTATATCGCCGCCTGGGCGAAGGAGGTGACCGGCAGCGCGCTGTTTGCCCGCACCATCCTCGGCGAGCCCGTGGTCTTCTACCGCACCGCCGACGGCAGCATTACCGCGCTCGAGGACCGCTGCTGCCACCGCCACGCGCCGCTTTCCAAGGGACGCCTCGAGGGCGACGAGGTGCGCTGCATGTATCACGGCTTCAAGTTCGCGTCCGACGGGCGCTGCACGCATGTGCCGGGCGAGGACCGGGTGCCGAAGAAATACGGCGTGCGGCACTTTCCCGTGGTCGAGAAGCAGAATCTCATCTGGATCTGGATGGGCGAGGAACGCCTGGCCGATCCTGGTCTGATCGTCGACTGGCCTTTCCTCGACGACCCGGCGTGGCCCTACAAGGGCGGCTATCTGCACTACAAGGCGAACTACCGGCTCGGCGTCGACAACTTCCTCGACTTCTCGCATTTGCCCTACGTGCACGAGAAGACCCTCGGCACCAGCGCCTATGCCGACAGCCGGCCGCAGCTCGAGCCGACCGATTTCGGCATCCGCATCGTCAACACGGCGTTCGACGAGCCCTTGGCGCCGATCTTCCGGCCCTTCGCCTCCTTTCCCGGCAACATCGACCGCTGGAGCAACTACGACTTCCACATCCGCGGCAATGTGCTGCTGGGCGATTTCGGCTCGGCGCCCGTCGGTGAGGGCGGGCATCTGGGCGAGCGCAGGAACGCGATGCAGTTCCGCCACCTCTCCTGCATGACGCCGGAGACCGAGACCACCTCGCACTACCACTTCGCCCAGACGCGGAACTTCGGTCTCGACGACGAGGCGCTCGACGACCAGGTGCTGGCCGCCACCGTCGCCGCATTCCGCGAAGACCAGGACATCATCGAGGCGCAGCAGCGGATCATCAGCCTCGATCCCGACCGGCCGATGCTGCCCGCCGGCATCGACAAGGCCCTCCTCCACATCCGCCGCGAGACCGACCGGATCATCGAGATGGAGCAGGGGCTGAGCGCGGAGGCCGCGGAATAGCCGCGCGCGAGGCCGCGCGGGGAGCGTGATGGGCTCGTCAGGGCAATCCGGGCCGAACGCGAGGGCCGGGCCCCCGACCGTGCGCGATCGATTGAAGCGTCTGTACTACGGCGAAGACGGGGTGGCGCGCTACTTCCGCTTCGGCTTGCTGACCTTCGATCTGGTCACGATTCTGTTCTTCGTCATCTCCTCCGCCATCGAGCCGGATGCGGTCTGGCTCGCCATCGACTACTTCATTGCAGCCGTTCTCATATTCGATTTCACAGCGAGATTGGCGATCAGCAACCGGCCCTGGCGTTTCGTCGTGCAGTTCACGTCGATCGCGGACCTGATCGTGATCGTCTCGCTGCTGGCGGCGGCGTTCATTCAGAATCTGGCGTTTCTACGCGTGATCCGCATGTTGCGGCTCATGCGCTCGTATCACGTCGTCCGCGAGTTGCGTGACAGGTCGTCCTGGTTCCGACGCAACGACGCGATCATCGAGTCTGCCGTCAATCTTTTCGTCTTCGTGTTCGTGGTGACGGCGATCGTCTTCGTGCTCGAAGGCAAGCGCAATCCCAACATCAACCACTATCTGGATGCGCTCTATTTCACGGTCGCGACCCTGACGACCACAGGGTTCGGGGACATCACGCTGGTCGACCCGGCCGGGCGCGTGCTCGCCGTGGTGATCATGGTGGTCGGCGTGGGGCTGTTCCTGCGGCTCATCCAGACGATCTTCCGGCCGGCCAAGATCGCCTTCCCCTGCCCCGACTGCGGGCTAAGGCGTCACGATCCCGATGCGGTCCACTGCAAGCATTGCGGGCGCGTTCTCAACATCCCGACCGAAGGCGATTGGTAGGGTCCTGAAATGCCCGGCCCGTATGAGCGACCGGCTCGACGGGCATGACATCACCGAGTGAGTAGCCGCCTACTTCGCCGCGAGATCCACCGTGACCGCCTGTGCCTTGCCGGCGGTGACGCTCAGCTCGGTCTGTCCCGTCTGCTTGCGGTTGTCCGCATTGAGGGCGGTCAAGAGGTAGCGGCCTTGCGGCAGGATCGTGACGTGGCCAGAGCGCTTGCGCCAGGCACCCATCACTTTTGGGCGCTTTTTCGTGAGCGCGTCCTTCGGCGGGCCAAAGACCGTCCACCCCGCCTCGCCCTTGAACGGCTTGCCATCGACGGTCACATCGACCCGCACCGGCGCCGCGTGGAAGTTGAAGGCGTGCGGCATCCCGCTGCCGGGCGCAACCGAAATCGCCTTGCTGGTGTGGACGTGGCGGTGGTCGGCAAGGATGCCATCCACCCGCCACTTGCCAGCGGGCAGGATGAAGACGTTGCCCGACTTCTTGCGCCAGAAGTTGGTGAGCTTTTTCCGTTTGCCCGCGAGATCGGCCTTGTCCGCCAGCACGGTCCAGCCGAGATCGCCCTTGTAAGCCGGCCCGCCTTCGGAAAGGCTCGCATCGAAGCGCACCCGGCCGGCATTGAAGTTGAACGCATGGGCCTCGCCGCCGCCGGCCTCGACTTCGATCGTTTTCTGGGTTTTGACGAAGCGCCAGTCGGCGAGGATGCCTTCGACGATCCATTTGCCGGCGGGCAGGATGACGACCTTGCCCGATTTCGCCCGCCAGAAGGCGGCGATCTTCTTCCGCTTGCCGGCGAGGTCGGCCTTGGTGTCGAAAACCGTCCAGCCGAAATCGCCTTTGTATGCCGCTCCGCCCTCTGAGAGGCTCCCGTCGAGGCGCACCCTGCCGATGTTGAGGACGACCACGTAGGTCGCGGCCTCGTTTGCCTTCACCTCGATCTCGGCCTCGCGGACGATGTGCCGGTGATCGGCGAGCAGCGCCTGGACGACATATTTGCCCGGCGGGATGTTGCGGAAGACGTGGCCCGATTTGCCGCGCCACTTGGCCGCGACCTTGACGCGCTTGCCGGCCAGGTCGGGCTTCGGGTTGAAGATTGTCCAGCCGATATCGCCCCCGAATTGCTTGCCGCCTTTCTTGTAGACCGCGACCAGCTTCACGCCCGGCTTGGCCGCCACCGGCTTGGGTTTGGGCTTGGCGGGCTTGCGGACCTCGCGCGCGGTGCGGATCAGGGCCCGCGCCAGCGCCTTGGCGTCCCTGGCGGGGATGTACCGCCCGCCGGTATTCGCGGCCAGACATTTGAGCCCCCGCTCTTCGCCGCGCTTGACGTCAAAGCCGATGACATGGGCGGTGAAGTCGACGCCGTTCTTCTTCAGCGCGCGGCCGAGCTTGCAGGGGTCGACGCCGCAGGTTTCCTTGCCGTCGCTGAGCAGGATGACCGTCGCCTTCTCCTCGGTGTAGCGAAGCTGTTTGGCCGCCTGCAGCACGGCGGCGCCGAGCGGCGTCTTTCCGATCGGCCGCAAGCGGCGAACCGCCCGCAGCATCTGCTGCGGCTTCACTTTGCCAACGGGATAGAGCGTCTCGATATCGCGGCAGTCGCCCTTGCGGCGGTGACCATAGGCCATGAGACCGAGATCGACATTGGGGCCCCAGGTCTTGAGCAAATCCCTCATCGCCCGACGCGCGATGTCGATCTTGCGCTTGTTGCGGATCCGTCCGGCCATGCTGCCGGACGAGTCGAGGACGATGATGACCTTATCCTTTGCAGCGGCCGTCGTCGGAACGACGGACGCCCCCAACATCGTGACGGCAAAACATGCCGCCGCCACGGCTCTGCCTAAGCGGCTGACTGCCGAAAAGCTGACTGCCGAAAAGCTGACTGCCGAGAAGCTGACTGCCGAGAAGCTGACTAGATGCATGGCCCTCTCCCTCATCCCTCGGAGGAGACTTCGGCCATACTAGCCCATATTGCACGTGGACGGCACGCGTGCCGTCTTTGCGCGTCTCACAGAGTTTTCCGCTGCCCTGTTGCAATTCCTACACCGAATGGCAACATATTCCCGGTATTTCCGACGCCAAACCGTTACAACGCGCGCTGTAGCCATTGGTAAGAATGGGCAAGCGGCGGCGGCGGGTGGAGAGTCTGGTCGATGACGAGCAATTTGAACGTGGCGCGCCGCGCAGGCGAAACGCGCGCCGAGCCGGTTTCCAAGGCTGCGCAGTTCCGCGCGCTGCTGAACGCGCCCGAGCTCGATTTCCTGATGGAGGCGCATAACGGCCTCTCGGCGAAGATCGTCGAGGAGGCCGGTTTCAAGGGCATCTGGGCCTCGGGGCTCTCGATCTCTTCGGCGCTCGGCGTGCGCGATTCGAACGAGGCGTCGTGGACGCAGGTTCTCGAAGTGCTCGAGTTCATGTCGGATGCCACCGGCATTCCCATCCTCGTCGACGGCGACACCGGCTACGGCAACTTCAACAACGTCCGCCGTCTGGTGCAGAAGCTGGGCCAGCGCGACATCGCGGCCGTCTGCATCGAAGACAAGCTCTTTCCGAAGACCAACTCCTTCATCGGCCAGGCACAGCCGCTGGCCGACATCGCCGAGTTCTGCGGCAAGATCAAGGCCGGCAAGGACAGCCAGCTCGACGAGGATTTCTCGATCATCGCCCGCGTCGAGGCGCTGATCTCGGGCTGGGGCATGGAGGAGGCCCTCAAACGCGCCGAGGCCTATCACGCGGCCGGCGCCGACGGCATCCTCATCCATTCGAAGATGGCGACCGCCGACGAGATCCTCACCTTCGCGCGCGAATGGGGCAACCGGGCGCCGGTCGTGATCGTGCCGACGATGTATTACCGCACGCCGACGGATGCGTATCGTGAGCATGAGATTTCCTTGGCGATCTGGGCGAATCACAATCTGCGCGCGGCGCTCTCGGCCATGCGCGCGGTGACGCAGCGGATCAAGGACGAGGAAAGCCTGGTCGGCGTGGAGGAGGAGATCGCGTCTGTGCGCGACGTCTTCGACATCGCCGGCAACAAGGAGCTCGCCGAGGCCGAGCGCCGTTACCTCGAAGCCGCCGAGCGCAAGACGAGCGCCATCGTGCTCGCCGCCTCACGCGGCTCCAAGCTCGGCAAGCTCACCGAGGACAAGCCCAAAGGTATGGTCGATGTGCGCGGCGAGCCCTTGCTGAAACGCCTCGTCGGCACGCTGCGCGAGGCCGGCGTCGGCGACGTGACGGTGGTGCGCGGCTGGAAGAAGGACGCGATCGACCTGCCCTCGATCTCGACTGCCGACAACGACGCGTTCGCCACCACCGGCGAGGTCGCCTCGCTCGCCTGCGCCGCCGACAAGCTCGCGGGCGACGTGGTGGTCGGCTACGGCGACATTCTCTTCCGGCGCTTCGTGCTTGACGCGCTGAACGACACGCCGGGCGACATCGTGCTCGCGGTCGATGCGCTCTCGCGCGGGCGCGACGCGGGCGAGGCCGAGCGGCTCGTCGATCTCGTCGGCTGCTCGCGGCCCTTCACCGGCGACTTCCTCGACGACGAGCCGGTGACGCTGACGCGCATCGGCAACGATCTGGCGCCCGATCAGGTCGACGCCGAATGGGTGGGCCTGGCGCGGCTCTCGGAGACGGGCGCCGCGCGGGTGGCGGCCGAGATCGAGGCCATGCGCGGCGACGGCTCGCTCGCGAAAGCCAGTCTGCTCGATCTCTTCCAGCGCCTGCTCGATACGGGCGAGACGATCACCGTCGTCTACGTGACCGGCCACTGGTTCGACGTCGACGACGCCTTCGACCTCGCCAAGGCCCGGAATCTGATGTGAGCAGCCGGCCCGCCGCCCAGGGCCAACCCCCGCAAAATCGCCTTCATCCGACCCGCCTCTGCCGATAGATTGCTCGCGGGGAAGCGGCGGATCTCGATTTCTGGAAAGGATGAGTATGACGCGGATTTTGACGTCGCGCCGGGGCGCGGCGGGACTGGCTTTTTTGATTGTTACGGCCGGCGGCGTCGCGATCGACGCGGCCCTGGCGGAAGACGGCGGCTACACCGCGCCGCCCAAGGGCCTCCAGATCACCTGGATGCGCACGGTCCGCGATGGCGGCAAGGTCACCCGCGACACGGTGATCCACCGCATCACGGCGTCCAAGGGTGACGAGGTGATCTACAAGGTCGTCGAGACGGGCGGCGACGAGGTGCGGCTGCTCCGCGGCATCTTCTCCTACGCCTATTGGCGGCCGGGCGAGGGCTGGGCCGAGTACAAGTTCGACAAAGCCCCGATTCGCAAGCTATGGCCGCTCACGGCCGGCAAGGAAGCCAACGTTGCGATGATCTTCGGCTACGGCGTCGCCAAGACCGAAGCCGCGGCGCGCCAGAAATGGGCGCGCAGCGAAACCGGCATCATCCTCTACAAGGTGCTGCGGCACGAAAAGGTGACCGTGCCGGCCGGGACCTTCGACACGGTCGTGATCCAGCGCGACCGCCGTTTCGTGAAGCTCGCCGACAAGACGGCCGACAGCCACCGCCGCACGGCCTGGTTCGCACCGTCGCTAGGCTATGTCGTGAAGCAGGTCATCCAATACGAGCCGGGCAACCCGAAGGCCCGCACGACGACGATCGAGGCCACGAAGATCGCGCGGCCGGGGCAATAGGTGCGCCCGGAATCTAGGGCCCCTACCCGCCCGCTTCGTCGAGCTCCTTGAAGACTTCTTCGGCCACACGGGTGCCGTTGACCGCGGTCGGCCAGCCAGAATAGTGGGCGAGGTGCACCATCATCTCCAGGATCTCCTCGCGGCTGATGCCGATGTTGAGAGCGCCCTTCATGTGCACTGTAAGCTGCTTCTCCTTGCCGAGCGCGGTCAGGACGGCGCAGGTGATCAGCAAGCGGTCGCGAAGCGCGAGCCCCGGCCGCGTCCAGATATCGCCGAAGAGATGCTCGACAGTGACCTCGTTCAGGCGCGCGAAGGTCTCGCTCGGCGCGGGCGGGGTCTTGAACAGCTTCTTCCGGATGTCGTTGCCACGCTTGGCGCGCTCGTTGTCGG
>JARRKQ010000097.1:0-24843 GCA_037387885.1 Alphaproteobacteria bacterium
CATCACCGTCCGCCTCGGCAAGCCGCCGACCAGCACGCAGGAGTCATTCAGCACCGCGACCGGCACTTCGCTGTTGACCGCGAGAGTCATCATTTCCTCGAGCACGGTTACACTGTCGACTGTTAAGATCGGGTCGAGCTGATCGGCACTGGTGATCTTGCCCGACAGATCGCGGCCGTTCTCGGTCATCTTCGACGTCACCGCGCCCACGGGCTTGCCCTTTTCCAACACGTAGCACGTGTCGCTTTCGGCCGCCTTCAGCTTGGCCACCGCGTCGCTATAGGTGGCACTCGGCAGATCGACGGTCGGGTATTCACTGGCGATGCTGCCGATGGTGACGACACGGCCCCGGTTCACGTCCTTCACGAAGCGGCTCACATAGTCGTCGGCCGGCGCGATCAGGATCTCCTCCGGCGTGCCGACCTGGCGCAACTCGCCGTCCTTCAGGATCGCGATGTGATCGCCGATGCGCAACGCCTCGTCGAGATCGTGGGTGATGAAGACGATGGTGCGGTTGAGCTCCTTCTGGATCTGGATGAGCTGGTCCTGCATGTCGTTGCGGATGAGGGGATCGAGGGCGCTGAAGGCTTCGTCCATCAGCAACACGTCCGCGTCGGTGGCAAGCGCCCGCGCGAGCCCCACGCGTTGCTGCATGCCGCCGGAAAGCTGGCTCGGATACTGGTTCTCGAAGCCCTTCAGGCCGACAAGCTCGACCTGTTTTTCCGCCTGATCGAACGCCTCCGATTTCGAAGCGCCCTGAAAACGCAGGACCTTGGCGATGTTCTCCAGCACCGTCTTGTGCGGCAGAAGCCCTTGCCGCGTGGTATCGCGGATCTGCAGCCCGCTCATCACGTTCTCGATGACGGTCTTGTGGGGCAACAGTGCGAAGCGCTGAAACACCATGCTCATCTTGTAACGCCTGAGATGGCGAAGCTGCTCGGCATCGAGCGTCAGCACATCCTCGCCATCGACCAGGATGCGCCCATCGGTGGGCTCGATCAGGCGGTTGATGTGGCGGATGAGCGTCGACTTGCCCGAGCCCGACAGCCCCATCACCACGAAGATCTCGCCTTCCGCGATCTCGAGACTGACATCACGGATGCCGATCGTGTGGCCAGTCTCCTCGAGAATCTCGGTCTTGCTCGCACCCGCCTTGACGCGGTCGAGCACGCTCAGGGGCTCGGGGCCGAAGATCTTGTAGACACTCTCGATCGAGATCTTGCTCTGTTGCTCGGCCATGATCCTAGTGTCCCAATCGGAGATGAGCCTGCATGCGCTTGCCGTAAGCCTGCGCGATGCGATCGAAGATGATGGCGAGGAAAACGATGGCGAGACCAGCCAGGAGCCCGCGGCTTATCTCGAGCCGCTGGATGCCCTGCAGCACCTGATAGCCGAGCCCGCCAGCCCCGATCATCGAGGCGATCACGACCATCGAGAGCGCCATCATCGTGGTCTGGTTGATGCCGGCCATGATCGTCGGCATGGCGAGCGGGATCTGCACGCCGAAGAGAAGCTGCCGCCGCGTCGATCCGAAGGCGGTGAAGGCCTCGACGACCTCCTGGTCGACCTGGCGAATGCCGAGATTGGTGAGGCGGATGACCGGCGGCACCGCGAAGACGATGGTGGCCAAAAGCGCCGGGATCTTGCCCGGCCCGAACAGCATCACGAAGGGGATCAGGTAAACGAAGATCGGCATCGTCTGCATGATATCGAGCACCGGCAGGGTAACTTTCTCGACCTGGTCGGAGCGCGACATCCAGATGCCGAGGGGTATGCCGATGACCACCGCGAGCAGCGTCGCGGTGAGCATGAGCGCGATGGTCCGCATACCCGGCTCCCACAACCCGAAGAAGCCGAGCAGGAAGGTCATGATCCCGAGGCCGGCGGCGACCTTCCAACTTCGCGTCGCCGCAACGCCCATTGCCACGATGACGACGACCACCACATACCAGGGCAGCCAGAGCAGGAAATTCTCGATCGCGGTCAGCAGGTGGACGACGGGCAGAAAAATCTGCTCCAGCGTCTCCCCCCAATGCTCGACGATCCAATTGAAGGACTCGTCGATCGAGATGCGGACCTGCCGCATATCGACCAGTTCCGGAAACCGCTCAGCCATCGCGTAGCCCCTCCCCCTTGCGTCGACAACGTCGACAAGGCAGGCCGTCGATCAGGCCGGCACCGGCGCCGCAAACATGCGGTGTCGACGCGGGACCCGACCCCGGCGTCGATCTATGACATTTGATTATACAGCATGTCGCGGAGTGGCGGGCGCCCTATCGGCGCCCGCCATCCGACAGACCAAAGTGCGCCCGATTACTTCAGGCTCGCCTTGACGCGCGCCGCCACGTCGGCGGGGACCCACTTGCTCCAAACCGCTTCGTGGTTCTTGAAGAAGTGCATCGCGACTTCTTCGGCGCTCGCCTTGCGACCGTCGCCCCAGGCCAGCTCCGCATTGATGACATCGTTCGGCACCTGGAGCTTGGCCAGGAAGGCCGCGACGTTCGGCGCCTTCTTCTTCAGGCTGGCCACCACGGCAACCCCGACTTCGCCCGGCTTCCAGCCGGTGACCTGCGGGTTGGCGCAGTTCTTATTGGTGAGGCAGGTGAACTTCTTCGCCTCGTACTTCGGCATGCCCAGACGCACAAGCTTGTAACGGCCGATCACCGCCGTCGGGCCCCAGTAATAGGCCACGATCGGCTGCTTACGCGTCACGCGGCGGGCGATCGAAGCCTTGAGGTTCGCTCCCGAACCCGGCGAGAAGAGCTGATAGTTGGCCTTCTTGAGGTCCAGCGCCTTGAAGAGGTTGTTGGTGATGATCTCGCAACCCCAACCCGGAGGGCAGCCATAGAGCCGGCCCTTGCCGCCGCTTTGCGCTTCGGTGAAGAGCTTGGCGTATTTCGGCTTCTTAAGATCGGCGATGGACTTGAGGCCAGGGTTGGCCTTGGCGACATAGTCGGGGATCCACCAGCCCTCCTTGCCGCCGCTGCCGAACACTTCGCCAGCCTTATAGACATTGCCTTTCTTCTCGATCTTCTGCCAGATCGAGGCCGCCGTGCTGATCCACATCTCCGGCGCGATCGTCGGCCGGCCCTTGGTCAGCATGCTCGTCGCCGTCGGGACCGTATCGCCGGGCACCAGCTTGGCCTTGCAGCCATAGCCGGCGGTCAGGATCCGGTGGGTGACCTGGGCCAGCACATTGGCCGACAGCCAGGTCATGTTGGCGATCGTAATCTCGTCGCTCGTGCCGCATTTCGTTTCGGCATAGCCCGCCCGCGGGCTCGCAATCGCCAAGGTGACCGCAGCCGCCGCAACGGTCAGTTTCAATACACGCATTATCTGCCTCCCAATTGGTTTCGCTCGTCCAACGCCGAGTGCCCGGATCTCCAAGCCGCCCGACATGGCCCGCCCGCAGGCGGTACCCGAAATTCAGTGTCGTCACACAACTGTGCGATTCTGATCGTTTCTTATTCTTGCTTCCCCGGCTGGCTCGTCGACTTGGCCGCCGGACCAAATGACGCCAGGCATTAGACCACGTCGACCGATGAAAGCGCCACCGGTCCGCGTCGCGGCCTGTCCTGCCGTCGTTCGCATGATTCGGTTGCGCACGGCCGGATTGGTCTGCGCCAAGGGCGACAAACTCGTGTCACTGCGCGACAGTCTTTGACGCTCTTTATCCACAGGCCGACAAAAGCCGACCCGTCATGCTTGCCAAATCGATCGATTTAGGCAAATCGAAATGGCTGGCGCGTATTTCAGATTAATTGAAGTTAACGTATGGCCGGCGGCTGGCCGCGAATCGTGATTTCCCGCCTATTCCGCGGCCTCGCTGCCGCGCCCCCAACCGTGCTCGGCAACCATCGCCAGCAGGGCATCGATGAAGGCATCGACGGCGGGTGACAGGGCGCTGTTCGCCCGCGTCACCACATGGAGCGGGCGCAAATCCGTCACCCCGACGATCGGCAGAAAGCGCAGCTGGCTGTTCCCGGTGGGGACGGACAGCTGCGGCAGGATGGTAATGCCTACGCCCTCGGCGACCAGCGCCAGCAGCGAGGTGGTATTACGGACCTCAAGGGTCGAACGCGCGAGCACCGGCCTGAAGCCCGGCGCGGTAATGAAGCGGCAGATGCCGTTTGCCATGAACCGCTCGCCCTCGAGATCGGACCAGGTGAGCGGCCGCTCCAGCCGCGTCAACGGATGGTCGGATCGGCAAATAACGCCCATCGGATCGGCCAGCAGCGGGATAACGCTCAACCCCGCGCGGCCCTCGGGAACGCTGGCGATTCCGACCTCGACCGGGCCCTGCTCGACGGCCTGCAGGACCGACTGCGAGTCCATGTCTCTGACGTCGAGCTCGATGGCCGGAAAGCGCTTGAGGAAGCCGTTGATCACATTGGGTAGCATCAGCGTCGCGAATGACGGCACGCAGGCCACGAAGACCCGCCCGATCTCGTTCCGCGCATAGCTCTCGATCGATCCGATTGTCTGTTCGAAGTGCTCGACCTCGCGCCGCGCCTTGTCCAGCACGTAGTTGCCCACTACGGTCAGCTGCGCCTTGCGGTCGCCCTCGAAGAGCGGCCGCCCCAGATGTTCCTCAAGCTGCTTGAGCGTCATCGAGATCGCCGAGGGCGAACGCCCCAACGCATCGGCCGCCTCGATGATATTTCCAGCCTCGGCGACAGCGACGAAGGTTCTGAGCGCGGCAACGCTGATGGACATATCGCAGTACGCTTTCACTTCATGTTTTCTGAAATACCGTCAAGTTATTTCAATTTGATATAAACGGCAAGCCGTCTCATTTTTGGCCCTGGGAGGGACCGCGGGGTCGGCGGTGCTCCTCTGGAACCACTGCCGGAAGTTCGCTTACCGATGACCAATAGTGTGCGCGACCGCGTCAGCTCCGTGGTCATCGACTGCCTGCAATACTGCAATTGGTCCGAGGAGATCTTCTCCCAGCTCCAGGCCGGCGGCGTCCACGCGATCCATGTCACGGTGGCCTATCACGAAGATTTCCGCCAAACCGTGGACAATCTGGCTGCCTGGAACGAGTGGTTCGCCAAATACCCTCAATACATCCTGCCGGGCCGCAGCGCCGACGATGTCGTCGAAGCGCAGGCGAGCGGCCGCACGGCCGTTTTCTTCGGTCTGCAGAACTGCACGCCGATCGAAGACGATCTTGGGCTGATCTCCATTCTGCATAACCTCGGCATCCGCTTCATGCAGCTCTCCTACAACCATGTCGGGCCGCTGGCGACCGGCTGGGTGGATGAGGAAAAGGATGAAGGCGTTACCGAGCTGGGCCGCGCCGCGATCGCGGAAATGAACCGCGTCGGCCTGGTGATCGATATGTCCCATTCCGCGGAGCGTTCGACGCTCGAGGCCATCGACCTGTCCAGCCGGCCGATCGCGATCTCGCATGCAAACCCGAAAAGCTGGTGCGGAACGGGGCGCAACAAGTCCGACGCCGTCTTGACGGCGCTGGCGGCGCGCGGCGGCATGCTCGGCTTCAGCCTCTATCCCCGGCATCTCGAAGGCGGCTCGAACTGCGCACTCGAGGACTTCTGCGCCATGGTGGCCCGAACCGCCGATCTCATCGGACCCGAGCATCTGGGGATCGGCTCCGACCTCTGTCAGGATCAGCCCGATGCCGTCGTGCGTTGGATGCGGACAGGGAAGTGGGCTGACGACGAAGACCCCAATGGCGATCCCAATGCAGACGGCGCCATCCGCTTTCCCGAGCAACCCTCCTGGTTCCGGTCCAATCTCGACATGCCCGGCATCGCCGACGCGCTACGCAAGACTGGGTTCTCTGAGGGCGAAGTCTCTGGGATAATGGGCATGAACTGGCTGCGGTTTTTCAGGTCGTCCTTCGAGCCTGCCGCATCCGGTCTCGGTGCCAGCGACGGTGCGCCTGCCCTGTCAGACCCGCACACGGCCGCCTAGCTGTACCGAGTGACTGGGCTGCCCTGGTTGGGATGCCTAGCTAGGCTGTATGTGTCTGATGGTCGAGGCATTGCGCATGGTCGACGAAATCCCGACACCGCCTTGTGCACCCCTGCGCCCGCCTTCGGTCGTCATGCGGCTCGATCGGTTGGGCGCGTTTCATCAGACGCGGCTCAGCTTCATGCGGGCGTTGCTGCGCCGCCTGAAAGCCGAGCAGTGGGAGTTCGAGCGGCCGCGCTGGGAAATCTCGGACGCCGGCGTCGGCACGGCGGTTTACCGGGCCCGCGGCCCAAAGCGGAGCTACTCCATCGTCTGCTTCGCGCACGATCTCGATCCGTCGCTGCGGACCGACCGCGTCATCGCCGAAGCCTGGGATGCGACCTTCGCGCTATACGACGGCACGCCCAGCGTCAGTGAGCTTGTCCGGCTGCAGGCGAATGTGCCGCTGCAGGAAGCCGGTCGCTTTCGCGCCTCGGAGCTGACCCTGTCGCGGGCCAATCGCAGCGTGCGCCTCTTCGAGCATGTCGTGGACGCCCTCGCCTCGGGCCATCAGCCGGACCCGGTGACGCTAAAGTCGGTCGGCTATCTCATGCGCACGACGGCGGTCTACGGGAATGGCAAGTTCGGCATCGCCGACCGCGAACGGTTTGCCGACCGGCCCGAATTCGCCGGTCCCTTCCGCGCCGAGATGTTGACCGTTTGGCTGATCCGCGCCTTCACGGTCGATCTTGCCGAGCATCTGGCCGCGGCACGCGCGCCGGCAACGGCGGTCCCGCTCGATCCGGCCATTCGCCGCAGCCTTGGTGTCGGCAACGCGACGGGGCTCGGCCTGGGCCCGTTTATCGCCAATCACCCGGCCCTTTTCGGCCGCTGGATCGCCGCGCGCGAAACCGCCTTGGGCCGCGTCCGCGCAGTGTCCGCCGCGACACCTGCAACGGCGGAAAAATTCCGCGACGCGCTGGAGGGCGCCCGCACCATGGCGGCGTCATGGCGGGTCGACGACGCCCGCCAAACGAAGCGTATCGCCGGCCTCGAGTCCGATCTGCGGGCGCTGTCGGAGAAGCTCGCCGGCGGCGCGCTCGACAAGTCCGACCCATGGGATGCGCTTTATCGCTGGGGCGAGGATAATCTCTCGCTCGAAGGCCAGGAATTGTTGGTCAGTCTCCTGATCGAGCCGCACGGCGCGCTGGTCGACGATCTGGCCGACGAGATGGCCGTCGACGAGGCGGCGCTCTTCCGGATCGACGCCGCCCAATCGGTCGGCGAAACGATTGCAGCGGTCGAGGAGCTGTTCGACTGGGCCCTGTCGATCGACTTCGGTGCACCGGCGTCGCAGGCCCGGTTCTGGTACGTCTCGGAAGAAAAGCTGGAGCCGCGGCTGGGCGAACGCGCGAGCGAGCCCGGGAGTGAGCTGGAGCAGCCGCTCACCGTGGCGCGGGATATCGCAGCGCTTTACGCCGCCCTCAAGGACGCCGATCCCGACGACACGCTGGCGGACTTCCTCCTCGGCCGGCCCGAGCAGCGGCGCGCGGTCCGCCGGGTGCAGATCGCAAAGCGCTATCCCTATTCGGAGATCCACGACAACCTGCTCGACGCTGATATGGTTCCGCTCGATCTGCTCCGCTGCAAGCTGTCGTTCTTCGGCGCCACGCGGTTCGACCCGAAATCCGACCGCTGGCTGCGGATCAACATGTACCAATACGCGCCCTACCCCAACGAGCTCGCAAGCTGTCGCCGCGATGATTGGGTCTATCCCCTGCAACGTGATCTGGTGACCGCATGACCTACTCGCTCAACGAGATCGAGACGCAGACCGTCAAGGCCGGACGCGGTGTAGGCCTGCCCTGGGGCGTGGCCGAGGAAGCCGGCAAGGCCGCGCGTTGGCTCGCGGCGCACAAGCAACCGGCATTGGACGCGCTCGCCGGCCTGCTCGAGCTGGTTGACCGGCGATCCTACGGCGACCTCGCACCCGTGCGCCAGGACCAGCGCTGGGTCGGCCGCGAGGGCCTGCTTTGCGCCATGACCGCCGGCATCACTCTGTGCGACCGCGCCGAGGCGATCGCCGCGGGCGAACGCTTTCAAACCGGCCGGATCGCCTATCCGGTGCTGTCCCTGCCCTTCGTGGCGGCGGCGCAGCGCGCGACGGGGGTGCCCATGGGCGTCAAGTGGCCGGGCGTGGCAATCCGCATCGATTCCGCGGGCCTCTATGTCACTCCCGGCGCCGATGTGCGCTCGGTCGCTGCCGAAGAGTATGTCTGCGAAGCGAACTCCGTCGATCCGGCCGGTGAGGTGATCCAGCCGCACACGAACGGCACCGAGATCGACCCCGCGCTCTGGGCCCGGATCGCTGCATTCGCCCAGCGGACTTATGTGCCGGCGAGCGAGCTGTCGCGCGAACGCGGCGCCGGCGCCAATCTCGATGACAACGACTAAGCCAAGAAAACAATCATGTCCGACGCGCGCACTATGACGATCGAAGAGATCGAGGCCTTGGCCCTGAAGGCGCTTGTCGCCGCTGGCACGACCGAAGCGAACGCCGTGCCGCTCGCCCGCGCGGTCGCGGCCGCGGAGCGCGACGGCATTGCCAGCCACGGCCTCGCCTACGTGCCGACCTATTGCCTGCACGTCCAATGCGGCAAGGTCGATGGCGCAGCCATCCCCACGCTTGACCGCCCCAAGCCGGCGGGTCTCGTGGTGGACGCCAAGACGGGGTTCGCCCATCCGGCCATCACGCTCGGCTTCGAGGCCCTCATCGTGGCGGCGCGCGAAAACGGGGTCGCCGGCCTCGCCGTGCGCAACTCCTACAATTGCGGCGTCCTCGGCTATCACACCGAACAACTTGCCGCGGCCGGCCTCGTCGGCATCGGCTTCACCAACGCCCCCGCCTCGATCGCACCGGTGGGCGGGCGAACCCCCATCGTCGGCACCAATCCGATCTCGCTCGCCGTGCCTGACGGTGCGGGCGGTGCCGCCATCCTCATCGACCAGAGCGCCAGCGTCGTCGCCAAGAGTGAGATCATGAAGCGCGCCCGTGAGGAAAAGCCGATCCCGGAGGGTTGGGCGCTCGGTCCAAAGGGCGAGCCGACCACCGATCCGGCCGTCGCCCTCAAGGGCTCGATGGCGCCGACGGGCGGCTACAAGGGCGTCGGCGTCGCGCTCATCGTCGAGACGATGGCGGCCGCGCTGTCCGGCGCCACGCTCGGCATTCATGCGAGCCCCTTCTCCGGCACCGACGGCGGCCCGCCCAAGACCGGACAGTTCTTCCTCGCCATCGACACGGACACTTTCTCTGGTGGTGCATTTCAGGACCGTATTGGCGATCTCGTCGCGGCCGTGACCGATCAGCCCGGTGTCCACCTGCAGGGCCAGGGCCGCAGGGCGGCGCGCAAGACGGCTGATCGTGACGGCGTCATGGTGGCTGCGAAGACGCTGGATGCGATCGAGGCCAATCTCTGAGGCGCTCGGGCCGCCCGTTCTGACGCAGGCAGGCTTTTTTCAGTCGCAAATCCGATAGTCCGCGGCCGGCTCGCGGGCTCATGGTCAATCCTGGGTCCGTGCGACGGGACCTCGGAATCAAGGGATGACGGCCATGTCGGCACTCACGGAAGACAGCGGCGAAGGCACCGGGCGGCAGGGCGGCCGGCGCGGACGGGGCGGCGGACGCGCCGCGCGGCGGGCGGAACGCTCCAGCGGCACGATCGAACAGCTGCGCTACATCACGCGGCGCATTCCCAAGGTCGAGCTTCTGAGCGAGGAAGGCCTCGCGCTCATCGAAGAGAACGCCGAAACCATTCTCCAAGAGATCGGCATCGAGTTCCGCGAGGACGAAGAAGCGATCGGCATGTTCAAGGACGCCGGCGCCGATATCGACGGCGAACGCGTCCGTTTCCCGCGCGGCCTGGCGCGCAAGCTGATTTCCACGGCACCGTCGAGCTTCACCCAGATCGCGCGCAACGCGGAGCGCTCGGTCGAGATCGGCGGCGACAACACCGTCTTCGCGCCGGTCTACGGGCCGCCCTTCGTCTATGACATCCGCCGCTATGCCGAGCTCGAGGACTTCCAGAATTTCGTCAAGCTCGCCTATATGACGCCGGCGATGCACCATTCGGGCGGCACGGTCTGCGAGCCCGTCGACGTGCCGGTCAACAAGCGCCATCTCGACATGGTCTACGCGCATATGCGCTACTCCGACAAACCCTTCATGGGCTCGGTGACGCATCCCGAGCGCGCGGAGGACACGGTGGCGATGCTGAAGATCCTGTTCGGCGCGGACGTGGTCGACAGTAATTGCTGCGTCGTCAATCTGATCAACGCCAATTCGCCGATGACCTTCGATGCGACCATGCTCGGCGCACTCAAGGTCTATGCGCGCGCCAATCAGGGCACGGTCATCAGCCCATTCATCCTCGCCGGCGCCATGGCACCGGTGACCGTTGCGGGCGTGATGGCGCAGACGCTGGCCGAAGCCATGGCGGGCATGGCCTTCGCCCAACTGTGCCGGCCTGGCGCGCCCGTGATCTTCGGCAGCTTCGCCAGCTCGATCTCGATGCAGACCGGCGCGCCGACCTTCGGCACGCCCGAGCCGACGCTGGCGCTTTTCGGTCTTGCGGCCCTGGCCCGGCGGTTGGGCGTGCCCTACCGCGGCGGCGGCTCCTTCACCGCCTCCAAGCTGCCCGACGCGCAAGCAGCCTACGAGAGCGCGCAGAGCCTGCTGCCGACCGTGCTCGCCGGCACCAACTTCGTCGTCCATTCGGCGGGCTGGCAGGAGGGCGGCCTTGCCTCGGGCTACGAGAAGTTCGTCATGGACGCCGACCAGCTCGGCATGATGCAAGTGCTGGCGAACGGCTACGATCTCAGCGAGAACGGCCAGGCCATGGACGCCGTGCGCGAGGTCGGGCCCGGCAGCCACTATCTCGGCTGCGCCCACACCCAGGCCAATTTCGAGACCGCCTTCTACCGCTCGAAGGTCGCCGACAATTCGAGCTTCGAGCAGTGGCAGACCGACGGAAGCCAGGACGCCCCCACTCGGGCCAACAAAATCTGGAAAGCGATGCTGGCGAGCTACGAGGCGCCGCCCATCGACCCCGGCACCGACGAGGCGCTCAAAGAGTTCATCGCCAAGAAAAAGGCCTCGATGCCCGACTCAATGGTCTAGACGCGGATCTAAACGCGCGCGGGGCGCCGGCGGCGGCGATTGCGTCGCCCCTCGCCCGCCCCGCCGTCGCCTAACTCACGCGCCGGCAGATCCACGGCCTTCGCCAGATTGGGCGTCGCTGCATTGCCGTGGGGGATCGCCATGGCATCGACGAAGTGGCGCTGGAACTCGGGCTCGACCGCCGTCTCGACCTTCTCGATCGTCCGCACGACCCGTTCGATTTCATCACGCGCCTTGCCGTTGAGCAGGGCGATCAGCGCACCCGTGCCCGCCGCGTTCCCCGCTGCCACGACCTTGTCGAGCGGGCAGTCGGGGATCATGCCGAGCACCATCGCATAGACCGGATCGATGTGGCTGCCGAAAGCGCCGGTCAACACGATGCGGTCGATGGTCTCGACGCCGAGACGGTCCATCAGCAGGCGCACGCCCGCCATCAGCGCCGCCTTGGCGAGCTGGATCGCGCGCACGTCGGTCTGATAGATGCGGATCTCCGGCTCGCCCGCATGCAGGAGGTAGCTGAAGGTCCGCCCCTCCGCCGCGATGCGCTCGGACCTTTCGACCGCCTCGCCGGAAATCGTGCCGTCGGATTTCAGAATGCCGGCCAGATACATCTCAGCGAGTGCCTCGACGATGCCCGAGCCGCAAATGCCGGTCACGCCCGTCTTGGCCGTCGCCTTGGCGAAGCCCTTTTCGTTCGACCAGAGGTCGCAGCCGATCACTTTGATGCGCGGCTCGAGCGTCTCGCGGTCGATGCGCACCCGCTCGATCGCGCCCGGCGCCGCGCGCTGGCCGGCGGCGATCTGCGCACCCTCGAAGGCCGGCCCGGTGGGTGAGGACGCGGCCAGAAGCCGGTCCTTGTTGCCGAGCACGATCTCCGCATTGGTGCCGACATCGACGATGAGCGCGATGTCCTCGGCCATATGCGGCGATTCGGACAAGACCACGCCCGCCGTATCCGCGCCGACATGCCCCGCAATGCAGGGCAGCACGTAGACGCGCCCGTCGGGATTGATATCGAGATCGATCTCGGTCGCCCACAGCGTAAGCCCGCTCGACGTCGCGAGCGCGAAGGGCGCACCGCCCAGCTCGGTCGGATCGATGCCGAGCAGCAGGTGATGCATGATCGGATTGCCGACGAAGGTCGCGTTCAGGATCTCGCGGGTCTCGATCTTCGCTTCCGCCGCCGCTTCCTCGACCAGCCTGTTGACCGCGCCGCGCACCGCCCGGGTCAGCTCGACCTCGCCGCCTTCGTTCATCATCACGTATGAGACCCGGCTCATCAGGTCCTCGCCGAAGCGGATCTGCGGGTTCATGGCGCCGACCGAGGCGAGAACCTGGCCGCTGGCAAGGTCGGCCAGATGGCAGGCGATCGTGGTCGAGCCGACATCGAAGGCGAGCCCGTAGGCGCGGTCGTGGAAGCCGGGCCAAACGCAGGTGATCCGCTGGCCGCGATGGACGGCAACGGTCACCCGCCATTCGCCCTCGCGCAACGCGTGTTGGAGCTTCTGCAAGGTCCGGAGGTCGCATTCGAGATCGACCAGGCCCCATTGCTGTTCCAGGGCATCGGCGAGCCGCTCGAAGTCGCCGCGCGGGTTGTGCAGCACCGGCTCGACCACCTCGACATAGTGCAGCCGGATCGCCGGATCGACGACGAAGTCGCGCACCTCGGCGCGCTTGCGGACGACCTGCTTGTGGACCTGGCTTTCTGCCGGCACGTCGATGACGAGGTCGCCCTCGATCAGCGCCGCGCAGCCCAGGCGCCGCTCGTTCTTCAGCGTTCGCCGGCCGGAATAGCGGGCCTCGGTCTCGCCCGCCTTGCTCAGATGCGAGGGATCGCTCTTGAGGCCGAACTTGGAGAACGTGCCGGTGCCGGCTTCGATCTGGCAGCGCCCGCAAAGGCCGCGCCCGCCGCACACCGAATCGAGATCGACGCCGATGCTGCGCGCGGCATCCAGAACCGACGTACCGAAGACAAAACGCCCCCGCTTGCCCGAAGGCGTGAAGACGACTAGCGCATCTTTCGCCTTCGCCATGAGCAAGCCGGTCAGGCTTCGCTGGCGGCGCCCTCCTGCCGCCGCCGCCGTCCCTCGCGTCCGCCGCGGCGGCGTCCGCCACCCTCGCCGCTCTGCGCCGCTGCCGGGTCGCGAAAGCGGCCAAGCCAGCGGCGGCAATCGGGATCGTTGCCGTTCATCATGTCGGCCGCCATCACCGCGGCGACCTCGCCTTCATGCAGCGGGTTCATGATCGCCGAGGTCAGCCCCGAGCGCGCCGCCATGGACAGGAAGGCTCCATTGACCGCCGGCCGGTTGGGCAGGCCGAAGCCTATGTTGGACGCGCCGCATGTGGAGTTGACCCCCAGCTCCTCCTTCAGCCGCCGCATGATCGCGAACGCCTGCACCCCCGCCGAGTTGATCGCGCCGATCGGCATCACCAGCGGATCGACGACGATGTCCTCCTTGGGGATACCGTAGTCCATCGCCCGCTCGACGATCTTCTTGGCGACGCCGAAGCGGACATCGGGGTCCTCGGAGATGCCGCTCTCGTCGTTCGAGATCGCCACCACCGCGCAGCCGTATTTCTTGACCAGGGGCAGCACGACTTCGAGACGCTCCTCCTCGCCGGTCACCGAGTTGAGGAGCGGTTTGCCCTCGTAGGCCTCGAGCCCGGCTTCGAGCGCCTCGACGATCGAGCTGTCGATCGAAAGCGGCACGTCGACCAGCGACTGCACCAGCTTGATGCACTCGGCGAGGATCTTGGGCTCGTCCGCCAGCGGCACGCCGGCATTGACGTCGAGCATATGCGCGCCGGCGGCGACTTGCGCCACCGCATCGGCCTCGACGCGCGAATAATCGCCCGCCGCCATTTCGGCCATCAGCAGCTTGCGGCCGGTCGGATTGATCCGCTCACCGATGATGCAAAAGGGCTGGTCGAACCCGATCACGACTTCCTTGGAGGCGGAGCTGACGACTGTGCGTGTCATGGAGCGAGGCTCTTTTCTTTTTCGGCTGCGGCCATATTCAGGAAATCGCCCAGCTCGCCGAACCCCACGAAGCGGTAGACGTAGCCGAGCCCCAGCCGCTCGGCCGCGGCCTGGGCGATGTAGATCACGTTGGTGTAGTTGCCGAAATAGTCGTTCAGCAGATCGGGGAAACGGTCGAGGCCGAGCCCCTCGATGATCAGCCGGTCGAAATGCCGGACCATATAGTCGGTGAGGAAGAACGAGGTCGGGTCCTCGTCGGTGATCGCCTCGAACGCCGCCTGCCCCGTATAGAAGGCATAGCAATGCGGCCCGCCGATCCGCTCCACGCCTTCCTCCGCCAGCACCTTGTCGAGATCGCCGCCGGTGCCGCAATCGCCGTACGCCACGAAGATCGAGCGGTACTTGGCCTTGTGCGCGCGGATCTTCTCGCGCACGGCCTCGGCGATCAGTTGCGGGCGGTTGTGCAGCTTCGCCGGCAGGCAGGCGATATCGAGATGCCGGAAACCGTTGGCCGCCCGGAACTCGACGATCTCGCGCGCCAGGGCCCCGCAGGCGATCACGAGCGCCGGCGCCGTGCCCTCGGCCTCGAGCAATGGCGCGGCATCGACCGAGAGGTCGGGCGGTGACTGGTCGGGTGCGGGTTTCTGCGCCATGGCACGGAGGGATCGCGCGCGCGACTCAGGCGGCCGCGTTGCCGGCGCCGCGCTGATTGTGCCGCCGCTTGATCAGATCCTTGGCCTTGTCGACCGTGACCGCGGCATCGGCGCAATAGGCATCGGCGCCGACGGCCATGGCGAATTCCTCGTTGAGCGGGGCGCCGCCGACCATCACCAGATAGTCGTCGCGGATGCCCTTCTCCTTCATCGCCTCGACGACGACCTTCATATACGGCATCGTCGTGGTCAGCAGCGCCGACATGCCGAGGATGTCCGGCTTGTGCTCTTCGAGTGCGGCCAGATAGTTCTCCACCGGATTGTTGATGCCGATGTCGATCACCTCGAAGCCGGCGCCCTCCATCATCATGGTGACGAGGTTCTTGCCGATATCGTGGATGTCGCCCTTCACGGTGCCGATCACCATCTTGCCGATCTGCGGCGCGTCGCTCTCGGCCAAGAGCGGGCGCAGGATCGCCATTCCGGCCTTCATCGCATTGGCAGACTGCAACACCTCGGGCACGAAGAGGATGCCGTCGCGGAAATCGATGCCGACAATCCGCATGCCCTCCACGAGGGCTTCGGTCAGCACCTTGTACGGCTCCCACTCGCGTTCGAGCAGAATGCGAACGCCCTCCTCGATCTCTTCCTTCAGACCGTCATAGAGGTCGTCGTGCATCTGCTCGGCGAGTTCGGCGTCGCTGAGCGACCTTAGATCGAGATCGTCGTCGGCCATCGGCTCACTCCATTCCCAGCGTTGCCCGGCTCGCTTCCAATACCTGAACTGACATATAAGAAGCGTTAAGCCGCCAGGGCAGCCCTGTCCAAACGGGGCCGGAAACCCCTTCCGAGCCACGAATTCTTTTGGAATGGCGGGGGATAGGCACACTATTCCCGACCCGACAAAGGTTAGCTGGCGCGCGACAAAGCACGGTTCACAAGGCCCTGGATATCATTGGGAAATTGGCGAAACGGCTTCCTGTCGCAATCGCGACCGCAAAGGTCGTCATCGGAACAGAGGGCGTTCCGACGCCATGTAAATGGGGGTATCTCTAAGGCGGCGCGCCGCGGACGCGGAATCCGACGCGCGATAAGACAAGGCGCCGGGGGGCTTGGAGTTGACGCGGTATTCGGTTTTCAGCCTGGCGAGGAACGCGCTCGCCTACCATGAGGCCTGGCCTGAGGCTTGGCGCAGCCCCGAGCCGCGCCCGGAATACGACGTCGTCATCGTCGGCGGCGGCGGCCACGGCCTTGCCACCGCCTACTACCTCGCCAAGGAACACGGCATCACCAATGTCGCGGTGATCGAGAAGGGCTGGATCGGCGGCGGCAACACCGGGCGCAACACCACGATCATCCGCTCGAACTATCTCTGGGACGAAAGCGCGGCGATTTATGAGAAGTCGCTGCAGCTCTACGAGGGGCTTTCGCGCGACCTCAACTTCAATATCATGCTGAGCCAGCGCGGCGTGCTCAATCTGGCGCACAACGAGCACGACCTGAAGGAGCTCTCGCGCCGCGTCCACGCAATCCGCCTGAACGGCATCGACTCGGAGATCCTCTCGCCCGCTGAGGTGAAGGCGATGGTGCCGATCATCAACATCTCGACGGACCTCCGCTATCCGATCCTCGGCGCCTCACTGCAGCGCCGCGGCGGCGTCGCGCGCCACGACGCCATTGCCTGGGGCTACGCCCGCGCAGCCGACGCGCGCGGCGTCGACATCATCCAGAACTGCGAGGTCACGGGGTTCACCACTACCCAGGGCAAGGTCACCTGCGTCGAGACGACGCGCGGCACGATCAAGGCAAAGAAAGTCGGCGTGGTCGTCGCGGGCCATGCCAGCGTGCTGGCCGAGATGGCGGGCATCCGCCTGCCTCTCGAAAGCCATCCGCTGCAGGCCCTCGTCTCCGAGCCGATCAAGCCCGTGATCGACTGCGTCGTCATGTCGAACGCCGTCCACGTCTATGTCAGCCAGTCCGACAAGGGCGAGCTCGTCATCGGCGCCGGCATAGACGCTTACACGAGCTATGCCCAGCGTGGCAGCTTCCACACGATCGAAGGCCAGATCGGCGCCATCACCGAGCTCTTCCCGATCTTCTCGCGCCTGCGCCAGCTGCGCCAATGGGGCGGCATCGTCGATACCTGCCCCGACGCCAGCCCGATCCTTTCCAAGACGCCGGTCGAAAACCTCTTCTTCAATTGCGGCTGGGGCACCGGCGGCTTCAAGGCGACGCCCGGCTCGGGCTGGTGTTTCGCGCATACTATAGCGACCGGCGAGCCGCATCCGATCAACGCGCCCTTCACGCTCGAACGCTTCACCACGGGCACGCTGATCGACGAGCACGGCGCCGCCGCGGTGGCGCATTAAGGGGCTGCGATGCTGCTGATCGACTGCCCCTGGTGCGGCAAGCGCGACGAGACCGAGTTCTCCTACGGTGGCGAGGCGCATATCGCGCGGCCCACCGACACCGACAAGCTCTCCGACGAGGCCTGGGCCGACTACGTCTTCCTGCGCAGCAATCCCAAGGGCGTCCACCGCGAGCGCTGGTTCCACGTCCATGGCTGCCGGCAATGGTTCAACGTCGCGCGGAATACCGTCAGCCACGAGATCCTCGCCGTCTACAAGATGGGCGAGCGCCCCGCCCTGCCCGGCGACAAGCCGGCCCGCAAGAAAGCGCCCGCGCGCCGCAAGGCGCCGGCGAAGAAGAAGAAAGAGCCATGAGCGGCCAGCCTTATCGCTTGGCCGAGGGCGGCCGCATCGACCGCAGCAAGCCGCTGCGCTTCACCTTCAACGGCGCGGCTTACGAGGGCTATGCCGGCGACACGCTCGCCTCCGCCTTGCTCGCCAACGGCGTCCATCTGGTGGGCCGCAGCTTCAAGTATCATCGCCCGCGCGGCATCCTGAGCGCGGGACCGGAAGAGCCCAATGCCCTCGTCCAGCTCGAAACGGGCGCGCATACCCAGCCCAACATCCGCGCCACCCAGATCGAGCTCTATGCCGGCCTCTTGGCCAACAGCGTCAATGCCTGGCCATCCGTCGGCTTCGATGTCGGTGCGGTCAACAGCCTTTTCGGACACTTCTTCCCGGCCGGCTTCTACTACAAGACCTTCATGTGGCCGGCGGGCGGCTGGAAGCTCTACGAGAAGATGATCCGTCGGGCCGCCGGCCTCGGCAAGGCCCCGACCCAAGCCGATCCCGACCGTTACGAGCGCATGAACGCCCATTGCGACGTGCTCGTCGTCGGCGGCGGACCGGCCGGCCTCGCCGCTGCGCTCGCCGCCGGCAAGACCGGCGCGCGGGTGATGCTGCTCGAGAGCGATGCCGAGCTCGGCGGATCGCTCCTCGGCCGGCCGGGCGAGATCAACGGCAAGCCGGCGCTCGATTGGATCGCGGCGACGCAAAAGTCCCTCGCCGGCATGGACGACGTCCGTATCCTCACGCGCACCAATGTCACCGGCTATTTCGACCACAACTTCCTCATCGCCTGCGAGAGCGTAACCGACCATTTGGGGCCGGCCGGTTCGGAGCCGCATCTGCCGCGCCTCCGTCTCTGGCGCATCCGGGCCAAGCAGGTCGTGCTCGCGACCGGCGCCTTCGAGCGCGCCATCGGCTTCAAGAACAACGACCGGCCCGGCGTGATGCTCGCCGGCGCCGTCGGCAGCTATCTCCATCGCTACGGCGTCAAGCCGGGCGAAAGCGCGGTCGTCTTCACCAACAACGATAGCGCCTATGCAACGGCGGCCGCCCTCGCGCGCGCCGGCGTCACGGTGACGGCGGTCGACAGCCGAAATGAAGCCGGCCCCCTCGCCGACGACGCCCACGACGCCGGCGTCAATATCCTCTCCGGCCACATCGTCGCCGAGGCTGGCGGCAGCCGCCGGGTCGGCTCGGTTGGAATCGTGCCGATGGACGGGGGCCGGCCGCGCACCATCGCTTGCGACCTCGTCGCCATGTCCGGCGGCTGGAACCCGGCCGTCCACCTTTTCTCTCAGGCGCAAGGCAGGCTGCGCTGGGACGAAGGACATGCCTGCTTCGTGCCCGACAAGCCCGCACAAGCCACGCGCGTTGCCGGCGCGGCCAACAGTGCCTTCGCCCTGGAAGCGGCGCTGACCGAGGGCTATGCCGCGGGCACCGCCGCGGCCAAGGACGCCGGGATCGCCAAGTCCAGCCGCAAGCCCAAGCTCACCGCATCCGCCGACGAAGCTGCGCCATTGGCGCCGCTGTGGTCGGTCCCCGCCGAGGACGGCGCAGCCGCCGAGCGCAAGCATTTCCTCGATTTCCAGAATGACGTCACCGTCGCCGATGTGCGTCTCGCCGCGCGCGAGGGCTATCGCTCGGTCGAGCACCTGAAGCGCTACACCACCCTCGGCATGGGCACCGACCAGGGCAAGCTCGCCAACATTTCGGGCCTGGCGCTGCTCGCCGACCAGCTCGACAAGCCGATCGAGCAGGTCGGCACCACGACCTTCCGCCCGCCCTTCACGCCGCTCAGCTTCGGCGCCATGGGCGGGCGCGACCGCGGCGACTTTATGGACCCCGCGCGGCGCACGCCGATGCACCAATGGCATACAGAGAACGGGGCGGTCTTCGAAGATGTCGGCCAGTGGAAGCGGCCGTTCTACTACCCACACGACGGCGAGGGCAAAGACGAAGCCGTCGCCCGCGAATGCCTTTCCGCGCGCAACGCCCTCGGGGTGCTGGACGCAACCACGCTCGGCAAGATCGACCTGCAGGGCCCGGACGTCTCGGAGTTCCTCAACCGCGTCTACACCAACGCTTGGTCCAAGCTAGAAATTGGCCGCTGCCGTTACGGCATCATGCTCGACGAGAACGGCATGGTGATGGACGACGGCGTCACGTCGCGCCTCGGCGAGCACCACTACCTCATGACCACCACCACCGGGAACGCTGCACGGGTGCTGACCTGGCTGGAGAACTGGCTGCAGACCGAATGGCCCGAGCTCAAGGTCTACGCCAACTCGGTCACCGAGCAATACGCGACGGCGAGCATCTGCGGGCCCCAGGCGCGCGCGCTCATGGAGGAGATCACCGAGGGCGTCGATCTGTCGGCAGACGCCTTCCCTTTCATGTCCTGGCAGCCGATGACCGTCGCCGGCATCCCCGCCCGCGTCTACCGCATCAGCTTCACGGGCGAGCTCTCGTACGAGATCAACGTGCCGGCGAGCTATGGCATGGCGCTCTGGACCGCGCTCATGACCGCCGGCGCCAAGCACGGCATCACGCCCTACGGCACCGAGACCATGCATGTGCTGCGCGCCGAAAAAGGCTACATCATCGTCGGTCAGGACACGGACGGCACGGTGACGCCGCAGGATCTCGGCATGGACTGGATCGTCTCGAAGAAGAAGGACTTCCTCGGCCGCCGCTCCTTCACACGGCCCGACACGTCGCGCGTCGACCGCAAGCAGCTCGTCGGTCTGCTGACCGAAGACCCCAGAGCCGTCCTCCCCGAAGGCGGCCAAATCGTCGCCGAGCGCAAGTCCAGCCCGCCGATGGACATGATCGGCCACGTCACCTCGAGCTATTGGAGCGCCGCGCTCGACCGCTCGATCGCGCTGGCGCTCATCCGCGGCGGCCGCGAGCGCATGAGTGAGCAGGTGCACATTCCATTGCTCAAAGGCGGCACGCTGACGGCGACGGTCACCGGCACGGTCTTCTACGACAAGGAAGGAGCGCGGCTTCATGGCTGAGCCCTATCTGCGTCAAAGTCCGCTCGCACACTTACAGCTCCTTGCCGCAGGCGAGGCGTCGGAGGAGGCAGAGGTCGTCATGCGCGAGCACGCGCATCGCACGATGGTAACCTTGCGCGGCAACAGCGAAGACGAGGGTTTTCGCTCGGCCGTTTCCGCGACGGTCGGCATCGCCCCGCCAACCGAAGCGCTGACAGCAGCAACCAGCGGCGCGCGCTCGATCCTCTGGATGGGGCCCGATGAATGGCTGGTCGTCGCCCCACCCGATCAGCGCGAAACCCTGCCGGCCAAGCTCGCAACGGCGCTCGAAGGTCAAGATGCGGCCGTTGTCGAGGTCGGCGAGTCGATGACCGTGATCGAATTGAGCGGTCGACGCGCGGCGGATGTGATCGCCAAGGGCTGCACCATCGATCTGCATCCGAGCGTGTTCCAGCCGGGCCGCGTCGTCCGCACGCTCTTGGCCAAAGCCGGCGTTATTATTCACCAGACATCTCCTATCTCTCCCGACGGGACGCCGGCTTACGAGATCCCCGTATACGAGGTTTATGTCCACCGCAGCTTCGCCGACTACGCCTGGCGCTGGCTCGAGGATGCCGGTCTCGAATACGGCGTCGCGATCGCCGGCGGCTAGGACGAAACGCCCCATGCGCGTGGTGCGGCACTGGTCGGTTCGGCACGCGCGCGGGATGATGCGCGTTTATCGGCTGGTCGAAGCCGTGCTCTTCCTCTTCCGGCCGATCGCCAAACGGATCCGAGGTCGCGCCCTTGAACGCCCCGTCGCCGTGATCGAGCACGGCGTGAAGGGCTTCCTCATCGACTGCACTATGTGCGGGCAGTGCGCGCTCAGCCACACCGGCATGTCCTGCCCGATGAACTGCCCCAAATCGCTGAGGAACGGCCCCTGCGGCGGCGTGCGGCCCGACGGCAACTGCGTGGTGAAGCCCGAGATGCGCTGCGTCTGGGTCGAGGCCTGGGCCGGCGCCCAGGCGATGACCGATCCCGACGACATCCTCGCCGTGCAACGCCCGGTCGATCACACCAGGATCGGCAGCTCGTCCTGGCTACGCGTTGCCGATGAAGGCGCGTCGGGAACCGTGTGGCAACGCCCGGACCCCGAACCGGAGCGCGAAACGTGACGGGACCCGGCGACCGCTTCGACGCGGCCGAGCCGCTGCCGCCCCAGCCCGGCCATTCCTCGAACGGCCGTCTCGAACGCGTTCTCCGCTCCGGCCGTTTCGCGGTCACGGCCGAGCTCAACCCGCCCGACAGCGCCGATCCGCGCGACGTCTACGAGCGCGCGATGGTGCTTTCGGACGTCTGTGACGCCATCAACGCGACCGACGCTTCCGGCGCAAACGTGCACATGTCGAGCATCGGCATCTCCGCCCTCCTCGCCCGCGCGGGCTACGCCTCGGTGATGCAGGTGAGCTGCCGCGACCGCAACCGCATCGCCATCCAGGGCGACGTGCTGGGCGCAGCCGCGATGGGCGTCTCGAACGTCCTCTGCCTCACCGGCGACGGGGTGCAGGTGGGCGACCAGCCCGACGCCAAGCCCGTCTTCGACTTCGATAGCATCTCGCTCCTGGAGACGCTGCGCCAGATGCGCGACCAGGGGAAATTCCTGTCCGGCCGCACGATCACCTCGCCCCCCAACATCTTCCTGGGCGCCGCCTCCAACCCCTTCGTGCCGCCGCTCGATTTCCGTCCGCTCCGCCTCGCCAAGAAGGTCGCGGCCGGCGCGCAGTTCATCCAGACCAACTACTGCTTCGACATGCCCGTCTTCGAACGCTTCATGGCCAAGATACGCGAGCTCGGCGTGCATGAGCATTGCTTCATCCTGGTCGGCGTCGGACCGTTGGCGAGCGCGCGGGCGGCGCGCTGGATGCGCACGAATGTGCCCGGCATCCATATCCCCGATGCGGTGATCGCGCGGCTGGAAGGCGCGGAGGACCAGAAGCGCGAGGGCCGGAAGCTTTGCACCGAGCTGATCCAGCAGATCCGCGAGATCGAGGGCGTGGCCGGCGTCCACGTCATGGCCTACCGCCAGGAAGAGCTGGTCGCCTCGATCGTCGAGGACAGCGGCGTGCTGCGCGACCGCCGGCTCAAGGCCCAGGCGGGCGAGCCGCGCCGAAGGCGCGAGCGCAAGGCCACTGACGAGTCAGACTAGGAAAGCCGCCCGGTTGCTCAGGCCATGCTCGCTGCAGGCTCGGGCACAGCCTGCATCTGCGAGCGCTTCTCTTCGCTCGGCGCGTAGCCGAAATGCAGGCGATAGGACTTGCTGAAATGCGAGGCCGAGACGAAGCCGGTCGCCAGCGCCACGTTCATCACCGACATGCAGGTCTGCTGCAACAGCGACCGCGCGCGGGTGAGCCGCATCTCCAGGTAATACCGGCTCGGCGTGCAGTTGAGATACTTCTGGAACAGCCGCTCGAGCTGACGCGTCGAGAGGCCCACCTCGCGCGCGAGCTCGACCTGGCTTAGCGGCGCCTCGATGTTTTCGGACATCTTGGCGATACCGGCGAGCAGCTTGGGCTGGCTCACCGCGAGACGCAGGCGGAGCGCCATGCGCTGGTGGTCCTCCTCGCCGCGAATACGCTCGTAGACCAGCTCCTCGGAGATCGCCGCGGCAAGGTCGTAGCCGTGCTGGCGGCTGATGAAGCTCAGCATCATGTCCGAGGCCGCCATGCCGCCGGCGCAGGTGAAGCGGTTGCGATCGGTAACGAAGATATCCTCGCAGACATCGATATCGGGGAAGTCCTCGGCGAAGCCGGGCAGGTTCTCCCAGTGGATGGTACAGCGATAGCCGTCGAGCAGGCCGAGGCGTGCCAGGATATGACTGCCCGTGCACAGGGCGCCGATATTGGTGCCCCGGCGCTCGATCGTGCGCAGCCAGTTCGCCAGGCGCCGGTCCTCGAAGCGATGCGTTTCGATGCCGCCGCAGACGAACACGGTCGGGATCCGCTCGACATCGGCGATCGCATAATCGGCGCGCACCTCGATGCCGCTCGAGGCGATCACCGGAGTGCCGTCGATCGAGATCGTGCACCACTCGTAGAGCTGCTCGCCGCTCACATGGTTCGCCAGCCGCAAAGCCTCGATGCCCGCGGCGAACGCGCTCAGCGAGAAGTTTGGAATCATCAGGAAACCGAACCGGCTTCCGGGGTCGTTTGCTGTCATGGGCCTGAACGCCAACTCGGCGCCTCCCACAAGTCCTCCCATCAGGCGTGAGACACGGCGTTCTGGCGCGCCGCTTGTTCAAATTACGACACGATGCGCCGCTATTGGCAAACTGAAATTGAGAGCAGCGTTAACGGCCCGGACTGATGCCGGGCCGTCCGCCTCGGATTACGCCCGCAATCGCTCGTTTTGCGGGTCGAAGGGCGATTCCTCGATGACGCGGCAAGGATGCATCTTGCCCAGAATATCGATCTCGAGCTCGGTGCCCTCGGCCGCGAAATCGGGCCGCACATAGCCGAGCGCCAGGCTCTTGTCGAGCCGCCAGCCGAAGCCGCCGGCCGTCGCGCGCCCAATCATGGTGCCCGATTTGTCGAAGATCGGCTCGTTGCCGAGCGCGTCGGCATCGTCGATCTCGCCCACCTCGAGCGTCACATACTGGTTGTCGAAGCCCCGCTCCTGCCACTTGGTCAGACCGTCGCGGCCGATGAACTCGCCCTTGTTCAGGTGAACGAAACGGTGGAGCCCCGATTCGAGCGCGGCGTATTCGAGCGACAGCTCCGTGCCGATGAGCCGGTAGGACTTCTCGATCCGCATCGAATTCATGGCGCGGATGCCGAAGGGCTTGAGGCCCAGCGGCTCGCCCGCCTCCATCAAGACATCGAAGATGTGGTTCTGCATCTCGATCGGGTGATGGATCTCCCAGCCGAGCTCGCCCACGAAGTTGACACGCATCACCCGGCAGGGCGCGAGACCGATATCGATCTGCTGGCCCGACAGCCAGGGGAACGCGGCGGACGAAAAATCGGCATCGCTGACCTTCTCTAAGATCTCCCGCGCCTTGGGGCCGGCCAGAACGAGCACGCCCATCTGCGTGGTCAGCCAGTCGAGCCGAACGCTGTTATCGGCCGGCAGCTTGCGCTCCAGATAGCTCCAGTCGAAGCGCTGCCAGGCGCCGGCGGAGACGAGATAGAACGCGTCCGGTCCGTCGCGCATGACGGTGAACTCCGAGCGCACCCCGCCCCGCGGATAGAGCGCGTGGCAGAGCCCGATGCGTCCGACCTTCTTCGGCAGCTTGTTGGCAAGCAGGGTCTCCAGCCAGGCATCCGCGCCCGGGCCCGACACATACGTCTTGGCGAAAGCCGACATGTCGAGCAGCCCGGCATTCTCGTGTACGTTGCGGCATTCCTCGCCCACCGGCCCGAAATAGTTGGCGCGCCGGAACGAC
>JARRKQ010000098.1:0-10565 GCA_037387885.1 Alphaproteobacteria bacterium
GCGGGTTTGAAACCCGCCCCTACAGACAGGTGAACTACCTAGTCCTTCGGTGCCGGACGGTTCCGCTTGCCGGGCAGGATGCCCATGTGCTTGGCGATGATGGCGAGCATCACCTCGTCGGCGCCGCCGCCGATCGAGGCCAGGCGGCCGTCGCGGAAAAAGCGGCTGATCGGGGTCTCGTTCATGTAGCCCATGCCGCCGAAATATTGCAGGCAGGCGTCGGCCGCCTCGCGCTGCAGGCGGCCGGCCTTCAGCTTGCCCATCGAGGCGAGCGCGGTGATGTCTTTGCCGTCGTCGTATTCGGCGATGCAGCGGTAGAGATGCGAGCGTAAGTGCTCGACCTCGCTTTTGAGCTCGGCGAGGCGGAAATGGATCACCTGGTTGTCGAGCAGCGGCGCGCCGAAGGCCATGCGCTGGGCGGTGTAGTCGATGGTCTGCTCGATCGCGCGCTCGATCGGGGCGAGCGAGGCGGCGATCGCCCACATGCGTTCCTCCTGGAACTGCATCATCTGATAGGTGAAGCCCTTGTTCTCCTCGCCGATCAAATGGCGCGCCGGCACGCGCACGTCCTCGAAGAAGATGAGCCCGGTGTCGGAGGCGCGCATGCCGAGCTTGTCGAGCTTCTTTGAGCGGACCACGCCCTTGGTGTCCATCGGCACGATGATGAGCGACTTGTTCTCGTGCACCGGCTTGTCGGGATCGGTGTTGCAGAGCATCACCATGTAGTCGGCCTGAAAGGAGTTGGTGATCCACATCTTCTGGCCGTTGATGACGTAGTCGTCGCCGTCGCGCTTGGCATACGACTTGAGCGAGGCGACGTCGGAGCCGGCGCCCGGCTCGGACACGCCGATGCAGGTCACCATCTCTCCGGTGATGGCGGGCGCCAGGAACTCCTCGCAGAGCTCATCGGAGCCGTAGCGCGCCAAGGCCGGCGTCGACATGTCGGTCTGCACTCCGATCGCCATCGGCACCGAGCCCGAGCTGATATGGCCGAGCGCCTCGGCGAAGGCGACGTTGTAGGAATAGCCGAGCCCCATGCCGCCATATTCGACGGGCTTGTGGATGCCGAGGAAGCCGGCATCGCCGAACTTGCCGAAGACCTCGTGGGCGGGGAATTCGCCCGCTTCCTCCCAGTCGTCGACGTGCGGGTTGATCTCGTCGTCGATCAGCTTCCGCGCCGAGCGCATGATCTCGTTGTGCTCGTGGGTGTAGACGGTCATCTGGGATTGTTCCTTACGCGGTCGATCGTGCCGGCGCGGCCGTGACGCCCCAGTCGGCGAGGATCTCTTGCGCGTGCTCGCCGGGTGCGGGCGGGCGGTCGGGCTTGGCCGTGGACGTGCGGCTGAAGCGCGGCGCGGGCGCCGGCTGGGGGATACCCTCGATGGTGACGAAGGAACCGCGCGCCTTGGCGTGCGGGTGGTCGGGGGCCTCCGACATGTCGAGCACGGGCGCGAAGCAGACGTCGGTGCCCTCCATGATTTCGCACCATTCGTCACGGGTCTTCGACTTGAAGATCTCGGTGAGCTTTTGCTTCTGCTCGGGCCAGCGCGCCTTGTCGTGCTGCTGGAAGGCGTCGAGGTCGGTGATGCCGGTCTTTTCCATCAGCAGCGCGTAGAACTGCGGCTCGATCGAGCCGATGGCGACATACTTGCCGTCGGCGCATTCGTAGCAGCCATAGAAGGGGGCGGCGCCGTCGAGCATGTTGTCGCCGCGGTTCTCGGTCCAGAGACCGGTCGCGCGCATGCCGTAGATGAGCGCCATCAGCGCGCCCGCGCCCTCGGTCATGGCGGCGTCGACGACCTGGCCCTTGCCCGAAGACTTCGCCTCGAGGACGGCGCAGACGATGCCGAAGGCGAGCAGCATGCCGCCGCCGCCGAAATCGCCGACCAGGTTGAGCGGCACCGGCGGCGGCCGGTCGGCATCGCCCATCGCATGCAGCGCGCCGGACAGCGCGATATAGTTCAAGTCGTGGCCCGCGGCGCTGGCCAGCGGTCCCGTCTGGCCCCAGCCGGTCATGCGGCCATAGACGAGCTTGGGATTGCGCGCCTGGCAGACGTCCGGTCCCAGGCCCAAACGCTCCATGACCCCGGGGCGCAGCCCCTCGATGAGGGCGTCGGCGCGCTCGACGAGGGCGAGCGCGGTTTCGACGTCGTCCGGGTTCTTGAGGTCAAGCACGATCGAGCGGCGGCCGCGGTTCATCACCTCGGTGCGCGGATCGCGAATGCCGGGCGTGCCGCCGCCCTGGCGGTCGATGCGCACCACGTCGGCGCCCATGTCGGCCAGCATCATGCCGCAGAACGGGCCCGGCCCGATGCCCGCAAACTCGACGACCCGGATCCCTTGAAGCGGTCCCATGGTGCTTTCCTCCCCCGAAGAGTGATCAGTGTTTGGGCGCAGTGTGGCGGAAACGCGGCATTGCATCCACTATTCCGGAACCGGCAGGTGCCGGGTTTCCTTGGTTTGAGCGGTTCTGGAGCGGCGCTGCATACCCTTCATGCGTCCTTCGAGACGCCCGCCAAGGCGGGCTCCTCAGGATGAAGGAGAGTGTTGCGGGCATCAGGATTGCTGGCATCAAAAAAGAGCTTCATCCTGAGGAGCCCCGAAGGGGCGTCTCAAAGGATGCAACCCCAGAAACCCCAGTCGCCCTACCCCGCCACCTCGGCGCGGCCGTTGTTGAGCACCACGATGTTTCGCTCCAGCGCGGTGGCGCGGAAGGAGACGATGCCGTCGTCGCGCCACATCTCGGTGCGGATCGTCTCGCCCGGATAGACCGGGGCGGTGAAGCGGAGATCCATGGATTTGAGCTTCGCCGGATCGTAGCCGCATTGGGTCTTGAGGATCGCGTGCCCGGCGACACCATAGGTGCAGAGCCCGTGCAGGATCGGCCGCTCGAAGCCGGCGGATTTGGCCACGGCTGGGCTGGCATGGAGCGGATTGTGGTCGCCCGAAAGGCGGTAGATGAGCGCGGCCTGGGGCAGCGTCGGCAGATTGCAGACGTCGTCTGCCTTTCGTTCGGGGAGTGCGTGAGGAGGTGGCGTCGGACCCGAGGCCCCGCCGAAGCCGCCGTCGCTGCGCCCGAAGGCCGTCGCGGTCACCGTGGCGAGATCCTTGCCCGTCGCCTTGTCGACGATCGTCCGGCTCGTATAGATGAGCGCGCCCTTGTCGGCGCCCTTGTCGAGCACGTTGGTGACCTTCGTCGTCGCGACGACGGTGGCGGAAGCGGGCAATGGATTGTGGATCGTCAGCCCCTGCTCGCCGTGCAGGATCTTCACCCAGTCGACGCCGGTCTTCGGATCGCGGATCCAGAAGCCGGGATAGGCGAGCACGACCGCCATGGTCGGCAGCGCCAGAAGCTCCGGTTCTTCGAAGACGAAGGGCAGCTGCGCCTCGTCCATCGGATCGGCGCCGAGCCCAACGCCCAGCGCATAAAGAATGGTGTCGCGGAAATCGTATTCGTGCTCGATCGGCTCGAAGGGCCAGTTGAGCAGCACGTCGGGATCGAGTGGCATCGCAGGCGCTCCTCAGATCGGGTCCCAGGTGAAGATGTCGGCGGTGCGGTCGAGCGGATAGAAATCCGACTTGAGCGCTGGCAGCGCGTGGTCGAGCACGCTTTCGGGCGACCAGCCTTCGCCGCGATGCACCGAACGGATCGGCCGCGACTGGCTCATCAGGAAGATCTCGTTGTTGCGCACGGCGAAGATCTGGCCGGTCACGTCCTTCGCCGCGTCGGAGACGAGGGCCACGGCGAGCGGCGCGATCTTGGCGGGCGTCATCTGCTTGATCTTTTCGACGCGGGCCTTCTCCTCGTCGGTTTCCGTGGGAATCGTGCCGATGAGCCGGCTCCAGGCGAAGGGCGAGATGGCGTTCGAGCGCACGCTGAAGCGCGCCATGTCGAGCGCGATCGACTTCGACAGCCCCGCGATGCCGAGCTTGGCGGCGGCATAGTTCGCCTGGCCGAAATTGCCGATCAGCCCCGACGTCGAGGTCATGTGGACGAGCGCGCCGCTTTCTTGGCCGCGGAAGACGGTCGCGGCCGCGCGGCTCACGTTGAAGCTGCCCTTCAAATGCACCGCGATGACGGCGTCCCAGTCGTCCTCGGTCATCTTGTGGAAGATGACGTCGCGCAGGATGCCAGCGTTGTTGATGACGATGTCGAGGCCGCCCAGCTCCTCGTAAGCCTGGTCGACCATGTCGTGGGCGGCCTGGAAGCTGGCGACGCTGTCATAGTTGGCGACGGCCTTGCCTCCGGCCGCGGTGATCTCATCGACGACGCTCTGCGCCGGGGTCTCGTCGCCGCCCTCACCGCCGGCCGAGCCGCCGAGATCGTTCACCAGCACTTTGGCGCCCTGCGCAGCCATCAACAGCGCGATGTCGCGCCCGACGCCGCGTCCGGCGCCCGTGACCAGCGCCACCTTGCCTTCGAGAAGGGTTCCTTCCGCCATCGCCTGCCCCCGGTCGATCGAAACGAGCGGAGGTTATCGCGCACATGGCGGGCGAAGGCGAGTCGGGCGACGGTGCGTCGCTGACGCGCTTGGTTTCAACCCTAGCTGTCGAAGCTCAAGAGAAGCTCATGAGATAGAGGAGCTTGTCGACCTGGCTGCCGTCGCTGGCCAACGGCAGGCACAGCACCGAGTAGTGACCCCAGCGGTCCTCGTCCCAGGCCATGGCCAGGTCGGTGACGTAGAACGGCCTCGCGTTCTCGACCGCCCAGCGCGCGCGGGCGTGGAGGTCTTCGACGTTCGGCAGCTCGTCGAGATAGTGCCCGGTGGTGTCCATCCCCAGCGCCTCGACGATGCCGGTGCCGACGATGCGAATGTGCAGGCGGCTGCCCTCGACATCGAAGATCGTGATCCAGGGCAGGAGGTGCGGCGGCAGCTCGGTCGGATCGAAGTCGTCGCGGCCAGGCAGCCGGCCGGAGCCGGATTTGGCCAGCCAGATCGCGTGGAGATCGCGGAGCTTTTGATCGGGGAGCTCGTCGTTCGTGAAATCGACGTGGACCTCGGCGCCCATCCCGTGCAGCGTCGCCGCCGCCTCGGCTGACGCCTCTCCCGCCTCCTCGATCCGGTCGCTATCCGGCTTTTGCTTGGGAGCGGCTTGCTCCATCATCGTCCATCGCCAATCCGGGGGGCGGGACCCAACGGCGCACGACCCCCCAATACGTGCGTATTCATCCCCAACGTCGTAGCACGCGAGAGCTTGACGATGTCCTAACGGGCTGATGATACAGCGTTTTTGCGCCGGGCCCGCCTTGGCGGCAGGGGCTAGAGCAGCTCACCCTCGGGCTTGTCGTCGTCCGGCTTTCCCGGAGCGGCGGTGGGCGCGGCTTTCGGTGCTGCGGTAGGCGTGAATGGCCGGCCTTGCGGCGCACCCTGCGGGCCCGCCAACCGGCGAAAATCCTGGGCGACGTCGCCAATGAACTTGGCGAATTCGATGAACTCTTCGATCGGCATTGCCAGGCGGCAGACGAGTTCGCGGCGCATGAGCTGCGGCGTCGACTCCGGCGAGGTCGTGAACATGTTGAGCTTCACCGTGGAGCCGGTGGCGCTGATGCCGTGGACGCCCTCGACATATATCTCCGGGCCACCGACCTCGTCGCCCCAGAGCTCAACCATCACGCCGCCCGCCTCGGCGATGCGTCCTTCGAAGATCTTCCGGCCTGCCATTACGTATCCCCCCGGTTCGGTGTTGGCGCCGCTCCCGCGCATGATCGCCGCGCGGCCCGCAGCGTCAAGCCCCCAACAGCGCATCCGGTGAAAAGGCTAGCGCTCGCGCTTGACCAGCAGCTTCTTCGGCCGGCGCGAGCGCGCCGTGGGGAACAGCGAGAAGGCTTGCGAGACGTAGGAGACGACCGATTTCACGCCGCGCCGGTACTCCTCGAGCTCGGGTGTGGAGGCGGCCTCGATGAGGCGCAGGCCGCGCGCGGGGTCCGTCGTCTCGAAGGTGACGTAGAACCAGGGCTCGCCGCGCTTGAGGATCAGGTCCTGCGACTGGTCCACCCATTCCAGCGCCCAGGCGAGCTTGCGCGGCCAGACATCGATCGGGAAGCGCCCGCAGACCTGCACGCCCGGGCGCGGCGGATCGGGATAGTGGAAGACTGGCGGGAGCTGGTTGATGTAGACGAGCTCGTCGGCCAGAAAGAGATAGGGCGTCTGGATCTGCACCACCGGGCGGTCGGGGCTGCGCCAGGCCTCCTGCGGCATGATCATGATGAGCTTCTTGGCCGCCGGGGCCTCGATGCTCGAGCCTTCGGGCACGCGCATCAGCGCCGGGCTGCCGTCGGCATTCTCGGTCAGGCGCAGGCGGACATCGAACGGCACCGGCACCTCGAAGCAGCGCGCCTCGAAGGTGTTGACGGCGGGACAGTTCTGGACGGCCTTGGGCGACAGCGGCGGCGCGCGGTCCTTGGCGACCGGGTGCGGCGCCTCATAGATGAACTCCGCCTCGTCGGCGTCGATCAGCCAGCCGACATCGACGAGCCGGCCTTTGCGGACTGCCTCTCGCGCCATGAAGGCTCCTCCCGTCCCGACGGCACATGCCACATACGGCACATGCCACGTATACTGTTATGTGTCGGGGCGGGCGCGATCTTGCCCCACACGCCATGCCAAGACAACACGCTTGGCGGCGCATATGGGGCGCGGAGCGAGGCCTCCGGGACGGATTCGCGTTCGTGCCGCTAGACGGCCGCATACACGCAAAAAGGGTATAATGTCTTAAATTATATACACCTTGTTAGCCGCCCGTAGATACGCTGGATGTCTTGGCTGTCGGGAAGCCCACCCGTCGTGCGTCAACCGCAGCGGTCCGGTTCATGATCTGGCGGAAAACGGCATGAATGCGTCTTTGCGACGAATGGCGGTGGGCGTTGGTGTGGTCATTGCCATGCTGGTTGCGGCCAATTTGGGTCTGGTCGACGCGGTCACGCGCGGAGATTGTCGCATCAAGGGCAACATCAGCTGGGGCGGCGAGCGCATCTACCACGTTCCGGGCGGCGAGTATTACAACGCCACGCGGATCGCTACCGGCAAGGGCGAGCGCTGGTTCTGCACCGAGGCCGAAGCGCAAGCGGCCGGGTGGCGGCGCTCGATGCGATGATCGGAAGGCGCCCGGGGACCGCGACCTCCCGTCCGCTCGTCTTTCGGTAGTTGAGCGTCTGGGGCTCGGCGTCGAGCGGGCCGCTGCAAACGACGGCGGTGTGGTCACCTTCGAACATCTCGCGTTCGATTTCGCGTGCTTTTTCGTCTACGACCACGACGCGGTCTCTTAGCCCTACTACTGTTGACCACAGGCATGCGGTTCTCCGCGCCGAAGGCGCATGGCCCAGCAACGCCAGTTGCTGTGCAGTTGCTGGGCCATCAGTTGCTAGGCGGCCAACAACCACACACCTTGTAAGTATTTGGTTTTTAGGAGAAATTTGGCGCGCCCCGGAGGATTCGAACCCCCAACCTCCTGATCCGTAGTCTGTTGTATTCTATACGCCCGGATGCGATGGGGCACGAAAATCACCGAGAATCAGCCATATCCTTATCACCATCTACGCTCAAATCCGCTATAGTGTGCTTACCCGTGCTTACCGGATGCTTACCCCATCAGGCACGGATGACCGAACCTCAAACCGGATGTGGGCGAAATGGCAAAGCTGACGCAGGCGTTCGTATCGCGGCTTAAGCCGACTGGCCGCGATGAAATTCACTGGGATTCCGAGCTGCCGGGATTCGGTGTGCGGGTGAAGCCTTCGGGCACGCGGACCTTCCTCGTGCAGTACCGGAATGCCGAGGGGCGTTCCAAACGCCTCACCATCGGGAAGTATGGCGTCTTGACGCCGGATGAGGCGCGGCGCGAGGCGCGCCAGGCACTTGCGGCGGTCGCCAAGGGCGCAGACCCAGCCACCGACCGTGCCGCCATGCGTGGTGGCGCCACAGTTTCAGAGCTATTCGACCGCTACATATCCGAGCACGCCGAACCGCATAAGAAGCCATCAAGCGTGGCTGAGGACCAGCGGATGATTGAAGGGACGGTAAAGCCGAAGCTGGGAACGCTGAAAGTCTCTGCGGTCACCCGCGCCGATATCGCGCGGCTCCATCATGCAATGCGGGGCTCGCCCTATTCTGCAAACCGAACTCTTGCCTTGCTTTCAAAAGCTTTCAATCTGGCGGAGACTTGGGGGCTCCGCCCGGACGGCTCGAACCCTTGCCGACACGTCAAGAAGTTTCGCGAGGCAAAGCGGGAGCGCTTCTATACGGGCGAGGAACTCGCCAAACTCGGCCGGGTACTCGATGAGGCCGACCGAAGGGAAAAGATCCTTCCGGGAGTCACTCGAGCGATTCGATTGCTGGCGCTTACCGGGTGTCGGGTGAGCGAAATCCTTGGGCTGCGCTGGGAGGATATAGATATCCAGCACGGATCGCTAAAGCTGAGCGACGCCAAGGCGGGCGCACGCACGGTGGCAATCGGGGCACCTGTTGTCGCCCTGTTGTCAGCCTGGGAGCGGACGGGTTCCTATGTCGCCCACGGACCGGATCCTGACAAGCCCCTGTCCCGATGGACGCTGGAACAGGCATGGCGACGGATACGCAAGCGGGCCGAGCTTGGGGATGGGCGGCTGCACGACCTTCGCCACACCGTCGGTACCTACGGGGGGCAGGCGGGGTTCAACGCTTTCCTCGTGCGCGACCTTTTGGGCCACAAGACGCTCGCCATGACCGGCAGATACGTCGAGCGCGACCATGATCCCATTCGAGCTGCCGCAGACCAAGTATCGGGCCGGATCGCTGCCGCTATGGGCGGCAATGAAGACGCCGAAGTTCTCGAACTCAGGCAAAGGAAATGAACATGCGGTTGCTGGCGGTCATGTTCATCGCGCTGGTTGCCACGATGCCAGCGCACGCAGCTGCCATGCGATGTGACATGTCCAAGAAATTTGCCTGCACTGCGGGCGGATGCCGCGACAACGCCATAACCGGCTGGAACGTGGTCGACTTCAAAACCAACCGGTTTTCGCGTTGTGACCGCAAGGGGTGCGACCATTATCCAATGACGGTGAAGCGCTCCGGATTGTTCTTGAACATCGAAATTCCTGGGCGAGCCATGTTTGCGAAGATGTCTGTTGATGGTTCCAAATACCTCGAAGTCGTCTCGCTGGGAACCAGCGTTCTGGTCAGCTACGGTTCGTGCAAATAGCGAGGTAAACTGCGATTGGCGCGGCTAGGTTGGCCGCCGAAAAACCGGTGACCCTACCACCGGCCCGCCGCGCCGAACCTTTCGGTGGGGGCACAGTAGGGGTGCGGTCGTGTCAACTGATAGTCCTGACGACTCGCTCGAAAGAGCGAACGAGAAGTTTCTCGATGAATGGCGCCGACAGCGCCTAATTCGTGAGGACGGTACCAGCGAACTGGATCCCAGGGCGTTTTGGACCGCAGCACGTGACGTGCTCCGAGCGTACATGGAAAGCCCGCATTGTGACCATGCGATGGAGCCGAGCAACCAACCACCCTCTGTTTTGCTTCACGAGCTGGACTTGCTCTTGAGCGAATTGTTGGCTGGTCGAACACCCGACAAAGTGTTGCCGCTGCTCAAGCCAGGCGCACCAAAGCTCCGTCCAGTGGAAGAAAGCGCGCGCGCATATGCTTCCGCATACATCCGATGCGCCCGCGATGGCCTCATCGGCGATCCCCACCCGGTCAAAACTGTCCGGGAAACTTTTGAGATTGGCGAGCGCACAGCGACCGAGTGGGCAAAATACACCGATGAACACCCGTTATGGCACCCAGTTCGCCTCGTGGCAGGAAATACACGACTATTTCAACCTGCTTGGCCCGGCTCAGAACGTTCGTGCGAGGTACAATATCGCGCCCACGCAAGACGCGCCGGTGATCCGCTTGAATGAAGACGGCAGGCGCGAACTGTCGATGTTGCGCTGGGGGCTGATCCCATTCTGGGCCAAGGACGAAAAGATCGGCTATCGCACCATCAATGCGCGCTCCGAGACGGTCGCCGAAAAGCCGTCGTTCCGGGAAGCATACAAGAAGCGCCGCTGCCTGATCCCGGCGACAGGGTTCTACGAATGGCAAAAAACGCCTGACGGCAAGGTGCCATATCACATTGTGCCGCTCGACGAATTATGGGCCTTTGCGGGGCTGTGGGAACGATGGGAGAAGGGCGACGAGCCCCTGGAGACGTTCACGATCCTGACGACCGAAGCCGCTCAGTCAATCGAGCAAATACATCCCCGCATGCCGACGATCCTGGAACCAGCGGACTACGACGCGTGGCTGGAGTTGGACACGGGCAAAGATGATCTTGCCCAACTCGCCGGCAAACAATTCCCTGACGCCAGGATGCGGGCATATCCCGTGAGCACGCGGGTAAACACGCCGAAGAACGACGACGCTGAGTTGATCAAGGAAATGGGCGCCGCATGATCCCCGACCGCGACGTTTATCGGACCGCCAACGTCAAGATCCGCGAATTCGGATCGGAAGCGCACCTTCAGGCGGCCATTCGTGCGGACGAGTTTCTGGAGAATGGCGACATGGACGGCCAACGCACGTGGCTACGCATCATCA
>JARRKQ010000099.1:0-10994 GCA_037387885.1 Alphaproteobacteria bacterium
TTTTTTGTCTATCGCATCTCAGATCTGTAGAGACGTGCTTCTCAGCACCGATGCCAGCGCGCGCCGATGCGGCGCCAGCGGTCGCCTGGTTGCTTCCCCGCGAGCTCGATCATGCGTCGCCCGCTCCGCGAGAAGCGGCCGAAGGCGAGGCGGTGCATGCCGTCGGGCATCAGGTACTGCACGACGATCGAGCGCGGACCGACGTGATAGCCGGCGAGCTGATAGCGCCCCACTTCGCCGTTGTCGTAGCGCCGCGCGATCATGTGCGAGCGGGTGAAGCGGATGGCGCCGCGCGGCCCACACCAGCGGCCGAACAGGCGGCCGACGCCGGCGCGCGCGACCTGGGGATAGCCGTCGCTGCGGCGCCAGGGGCTGTCGGCTTCGGCGTAGCGGCGCGGCGGGGGTCTCGATGAGGGCTCGCGGCCCTGCCCATTGCCGCCGCTCTTTCCAGCACTATTGCCATTGCCGGTACTGATCTGGGTCCGCCGTTTGTCGCCCAGCTTGCCGCTGCCGGGCGGGGTCCGGACCTTGGTGACCTGCTGGCGGCGCCGTGCCAGCGTGCGTTCTTTGCGTTCGGCAATCTCGCGTTTCCTCTGTTCCGCTCGGAACTTGCGCAAGGCTGCCTCGGCGCGGGCGCGGGCTTCGCGCTCCTTCTTGAGCTCGCTTTCGAACTTCTTGCGCTCGGCGCGCTGCTTGCGGCGCAGCTCCGCTAGCGCCTTGCGGCGGGCCGCCGCGATTTGGCGGCGTTGACGTTCCTCCAGCGCGCGGGTGGCCGAGACGGCGCTTCTCGGCTTCCGCGCGCTGCTTGGCTTCGAGCGCGGCGACACGCTTGCGCTCGGCTTCCTCCGCCGCGCGACGCTTTGCCAGCGCTTCGGCCTCGCGGCGGGCGGCGCGTGCGGCGGCGCGTTCCCGGGCGATCGTCCGCTCGTAGTCGGCATACGTGTCGCGCAAAGATCCGTAGGCGTAATAGCCGCCGCTGGCGACGCCCGAGGCCAGCAGAACCGATAGCGCAGCCAGGGCCGCGATACGCCTGGCATTGCTCTTGGGCCGCGGCGGCACCGGGCGATAGGTGTCGAGGGTGACGAGCGTCCTGGCCGGTTCCTGATCGGTATCGGGCTCCGGTTCGGGATCCGGTTCGGGATCGGGCGCGCTGACCGGCAGGCCGCTCGACAGCCATTGCTGCCATTCGTGGACGGTCTGCGGGCGGTCGTGCTCCAGGATGCGCAGCGCGCCGTCGATCGCTTCCAGGAAGGTAATCGAGTACTGGCCGTGGCCGAGCGTCGTCGCCGGGATCATCGGATCGCCGCGCTCGCGCGCATAGGCCGAGAGGCGCATGGTCGACTCCGGCGGCACGTCGCCGCCGATTGCCGTGTAGAGCACCGCGCCCATCGCATAGATGTCGGTCCAGGGGCCCTGGTCGCCGTCGGACTCGTACTGCTCGTAGGGGGCGTAGCCCGAGGTGACGATGGCGGTCAGGCTGTGGCTGCGCACGCCCAGCGCCTGGCGGGCGGCGCCGAAGTCGAGCAGCACCGGCTGGCCGTCGTTACGCAGATAGATGTTGTCCGGCTTGATGTCGCGGTGGAGGAAGCCGAGCGCGTGGACTTCGGCGAGCCCTTCGAGCAGCGGCTCGAGAAAGCGTTTGATGCGGGTCTCGTCGAGCGCACCCTCGCGTTCAAGGATGCATTCGAGGCTTTCGCCCTCCTCGTAGTCCATCACCATGTAAGCGGTGCCGTTCGCCTCGAAGAAGCGCAGCACCTTCACGATGTTCGGATGGCGGAAGGGAACGAGGGTCTGGGCCTCGGTGCGGAAGCGGTCGAGGCCCCATTCGAAGGTGGGCTTGTCGTCGGAGCTGATCGGCAGAACCGTCGCGGAATCCTTACCCCGCAGCGCCACGCCGGCGGGCAGATATTCCTTGACCGCCACCGTGCGCCCGATGCTCGTCTCGCGCGCCCGATAGGTGATGCCAAAGCCGCCGGAGCCGAGCACGTCCTCGATCCGGTAGCCGTGTGTTTCGTAGCCCCTGGGCAGGGCATTCAGCTGGTCGCCCGCCATGCGTCCCCTGATCGCAATATTGGTCCAACCTCCTGCCGCGAGAACGGCTAGGCTCCTGCGGCATGAGTGATACGGGCGCCAGGCCGGGAATCATCCCCGGCAATTATCTCAGGGTTTTGACGGGCTTGTCTTGAGTATTGGTTTTAACGATTCGTTATTGATTATTGAAAAATCTTGAATTTCTCGGATCTCTGAGCCGACTGAACGACCGGCGGGCGGCCCGCGATCTCGCGTACCATCTTATGCAGGATCGCCTCGGCGAAGTACTCCTTGCGATCGGCGATGATGACGAAGGCGCCGCGCCCGCCGATCACGTCGCGCCGGTAATGCGCGGCTAAGGCCTCGCCGCCGCCCCCGCCGACCACCCTGCCCCGGAAGGCCACGACGAGGCCGTTGATGGTGATGCCCTGGGCGATGGCCAGCGCGCGGGCCGGTGGCAACGGTGGACCGCCGATCTGGGGACCATCGCCGGAGACGTCGATCACCTGGCGTTTGCCCTCGTACGTGTTGGTCCGCATCATCGCGGCGGCGTGGAGTATGGCGCCGCTGATCGTGTTGTACCCGAAGGCCTGGCGCGGGGCGCGCAGGAGGCGCCCGGCGAAGGCCTTGGCCGAGGCCGCGTCGTGGATGACGGCCCAGTCGACGATGGTGTGGACCGAGCCCTCGCCGCCCCATTCGACGAAGGCCATCGCGACCTTGCGCTGCGCGCCCGAGGTGATCGCGGCCAAAACCTGCTTGTCAGTGATCGCGTACGCGTAGCCTTGGCGCTGATACTTGAACTCGCCCTCGTCGATCGAGCCTGAGCCGTCGACCGCGAAGACGAGCTCGAGATCGACCTTCACGGCGCGGCCGGGCGTTGCATGGATCAACAGAAATGCGGCGAGGACGACGGCCCACACGCGGCTGATACCAAGACCCGTGCCCGGCTGGCCCATGCGCCCCTCCTCCAATATATGCTTCGTCTGGAAGCCTAGCGGCATCGCGTGCCTCCGCCAATGCGGCAACACTCACATGTGATCGAGCATCAGCGATTGCGGGTAGCGCTTGGTCCAGTGCGTTTCGGGACGCGGCGTCTCCTTGCCGTCGACGAGGATCGCGTCGACATGCTCGTTCCAGAAGCAGAGATGGTCCTTGATGCGCGGGCACTCCGCGATCGGATCGGGGTAGGTCCAGACGATATCCTCGAAGAGCTTGTCGCCGACGCGCACCGAATGATAGGCGGCGATGCCCTTGTAGGGACATTGCGTGGTCTCATCCGAGGGTTCGAGAAGCTCGGTGCGCACATCCTCGGGCGGGATGTAGTAGCGCGTCGGCAGGCCCGTCTCGAAGAGGAAGCGCGCGCGGGTCGTCGAGGCGACCGTCTCGCCGCCGAGGATCACCTCGACCGGCCGCGCACTCTCGATCACGTCGACGCGCTTGTAGGGATCGCGGGCGTGGACGAAGACTTCCTCGTCCTCCTCGTACCAGTGATCCATCTTCGACCAGGTGAACGATATGTATCCGGCGATCTCGGCGACTTGGGGATAGGGGTCGTCGTAGCTCCAGGCCACGTTCTCGATCGTCTTGCCGCCGGCCATGACGGTCCAGTAGCGCGCCACGCCCTTCCACGGGCAGTGGGTCTCGTGATCGCTTTCCTGCAGCAGATCCATGGCCACGTCGCCGCGCGGGAAGTAGTAGATCGGCAGATGGCCCGGCTCATGGAGCAGGCGCATCTCGGTCGAATCAGCCACAGTCTCGCCGCCCGCCATCACCCGGACGCGGCGCGGGCTCGGCTCGAAGACGATCTTGAAATCGGGATTGGCGTCGTAGCCCGATTTGCGCTCGCTCTCACTCATCGCAGATCCTTTCCACCGGCCATGGAAGGACAATAGGTCGGGCAACGGAAGCCGGGTAGTGGCGGATCAGCCGGTGGCGGTCTCGGCGGCGCGCTCGGGATAGAGGCTGAGGAGGCCCTCGCGGCTCGCCGGGCAGAGGCCGCGCTCGGTGATGAGGCCGGTGACGAGACGGGCGGGCGTGACGTCGAAGGCGTAGTTCGCTGCCTTGCTCGTCTCCGGCGTGATGCGCACCGCCGTCACCGCGCCGTCTTCCGTACGGCCGTTCAAATCGGTGACTTCGGTGGGATCGCGCTCCTCGATCGGGATCTCGGCGACGCCGTCTTCGATGGTCCAGTCGATGGTGCTGTGCGGCAGGCCGACATAGAAGGGCACGCCGTTGTCATGCGCGGCGAGCGCTTTGAGGTATGTGCCGATCTTGTTACAGACGTCGCCGGTCGCGGTCGTGCGGTCGGTGCCTGTGATGCAGAGATCGACGAGCCCATGCTGCATCAGATGGCCGCCGACATTGTCGACGATGACGGTGTGATCGACCCCGTGACGGCCGAGCTCCCAGGCAGTGAGCGCCGCCCCCTGGTTGCGCGGCCGCGTCTCGTCGACCCAGACATGAACCGGCACGCCCTCGTCATGGGCGACATAAATGGGCGCCAGCGCCGTGCCCCAATCGACGGTGGCGAGCCAGCCAGCGTTACAATGGGTGAGGACATTGACCGGCCGCGCATTGTTTGCCGCGGCCCAGGCGTCGCAAATCAATTGTGCCCCATGCTCGCCGATAGCCCGGCAGGTGGCGACATCGTCGTTACAAATCTCAGCCGCCTTGGCGTAGGCGGCCTCGACCCGGTCCTCGCGCTTTCGATTGCGCAAGGCGTCCCGCATTGTGTCGATCGCCCAGCGCAGATTGACCGCCGTGGGCCGGGTTTTCAGCAATCGGGCGCAGACGGCGTCCAATGCGTCGTCGGAGGGGTCGTCCCGCATCGCCAGAGCGACGCCGTATGCCGCCGTGGCGCCGATCAATGGCGCGCCCCTCACCTGCATGCTCTCGATCGCGTAGGCGGCATCCTCGGGCGATCTCAAGCGCGCGGTCTCAAAGGCATGGGGCAATTTCGTCTGGTCGATGATCTCGACCGACCAATTGTCGTCCCCGACCCAGATTGTTCGGTATGGCGTGCCGTCGATGTTCATGGGATGGGACAATAGCCGTGGGGCAATGTGCGCTCAATGCAGACGCTTGGGCGGCGAAGGACAATCGGACAATCGGCGTTGTCATGGGGCGATTGTCCTGCCTGGACCGTTGTACTCCGAAGCGATCCAATCCTTGACAAATGTGCTTGGTGAATTTAGAACAAATCAAGAACAATAACGGGTGGAGTCGGGTTTCCATGCGTTCTCCAGACCTGACACGACAGCGGGACAAAGCCGGCCCAGAACGGCCTGAGCGGCTGGCACAGCTGCGCGCCCAGATCGAGCGGATCGAGCGCGGCGACGGGGTGGTGCAGGCCGCCTGCCCCCTCGGCGTGGCGGCAATCGACGGCGCCCTGCCCTGGGGCGGACTGCCGCGGGGGGCGCTGCACGAGATCGGCGGCGTGGCCGAGCGTGATCTCGCGGCGCAGAGCTTCACCGCGGTGCTGCTCGGCCTGCTCGCCGAGGGAAGCCGGCCGGTGCTTTGGATCGCACCCGACGAGGGGCCCTATGCGCCGGCGCTGCCGGGCTTCGGGCTCAATCCGGCGCAGGTGACGGTCGTGCGCGCGCGGCGGCCGGCCGATGCGTTGTGGGCGCTGGAGGAAGGGGTGCGCTGCTCGCCGCTGGCCGCCGTGCTCGCTGAGGGCGCCGCGCCCGATTTCGCCCAGAGCCGGCGCCTGCAGCTCGCCGCGAGCGAGAGCGGGGTCACCCCCCTCCTCCTCCAGCCCGCGCGCGATCCCCTGCCCGCGAGCGCCGCGGTCACGCGCTGGCGGGTCGCTGCGGCGGCGAGCGTCCCGGATGGGCACGACAATGAGACGGTCGGTTCAGCGCGCTGGCGGGTCGATCTCTTGCGCGCCCGTGGCGGACGTCCCCGGCACTGGCTGATCGAATGGAGTCATGAAACGCCCTGTCTCAAAACGCATCGTCTCGCTGTGGCTGCCGACGCTCGCGACCGACCGGATCGCGCGGCGGACCGGCACAAAGCCGCCTGACCCGGAAAGCGGAGCCCCGCGGGTCACCGTCGCAGGCGAGCGCGGGCGGCTTATCGTGGCCGGCGCCAATGCGGCCGCACGCGCCCTCGGCATCGTACCGGTCATGCCGCTCGCCGATGCGCGGGCGCTGGTGCCGGGGATCGACGTGTACGAGGCAGATCCCGCGGGCGATGCGAAGACGCTCGACACGCTCGCCGCATGGTGCGGACGCTACACGCCCTGGGTCGCAGTCGAGGCCGGAACGCCGCCGGGCAGCGGCGGGCTCTGGCTCGATGTCAGCGGCTGCGCCCATCTCTTCGGCGGCGAGGCGGCGCTGCTCGACGATCTGGTCGGACGCTTACGGAAACTAGGCTTCGGCGCGCGCGCGGCGCTTGCCGACACGGGCGGTGCGGCCTGGGCCTGGGCGCGGTTTGGCGACGAGGGCAATCCGGTTCTGCCGCCGGGCGGCATCCGGGAAGCGCTCGCCGATCTGCCGATCGCGGCTTTGCGTTTGCCGCCGGAGAGTGTGGACACGCTCGACCGGCTGGGCCTGCGGCGCATCGGCGCGCTTTACGATCTGCCCTCGGCGCCACTGACCGCCCGGCTCGGCGACGAGGTCCGCCGGCGCCTCGATCAAGCGCTGGGCGCGCTCGACGAGCCGCTCTCGCCGCGAGCGCCGGCCGCCCCCTTCAGCGCCCGCCTCGCCTTTCCGGAGCCGGTCAGCCTGCCGGGGGATATCGAAGCAGCCCTTGGTCGCTTACTCGCCATGTTGTGCACGCGTCTCGAGGCGGCGCATCTGGGCGCGCGGCGGATCGAGTTCGCCATCCATCGCTCCGACGGCAGCCATGACGGTATCCGCGCCGGCGCCAGCCGCCCAAGCCGCGATCCCCGGCATCTGATGCGCCTGCTCGCGCCGAAGCTCGAATGCCTCGATCCGGCCGGGCCCGACGGGCATAGCGGCGTCGAGGTTGCGGTGCTCGCCTTTCCGGGCGTGGCGGCCTTCGAGGCCGGTCAGCGGACGATGCCCCGGATCGGTGTCGGCGCGCTGCCTAATGACGGCGCACTGGCCCTGACGGCCTCATGCAACCCGGAGATCGCCGCCCTCACCGACCGCCTCGCCGGCCGGCTGGGCGCGGACACTGTGCGCGTATTGCGCTTACGAGAAAGCCACTGGCCCGAACGCGCCGCGCTCCGGCCTACGTTGTTTGATGGGGCCGTGCTCGACAGCCCGCCGCCCGCGAGCGCCGCACCGCAAGACCTGCCGCCGCGCCCGCTCCGCCTGCTCCCCCGGCCCGAGCCGGTCGACGTGACGGGGCCGATACAAGGCGTAGGGGCGCGGCCCACTGTCTTCCGTTGGCGCAAGTTTGCCCACGAGATCGCGCGCGCCGAGGGCCCGGAACGGATCGCCCCCGAATGGTGGCTGGAGCTGAACAAGCCGCCCTCGCCTGCGCGCGACTACTACCGCGTCGAGGACCGCGCCGGCCGGCGCTTCTGGTTGTTCCGGGAGGTGGGGGCGGAAGAGAGTACGCAAGCCGGAAATTGGTGCCTGCATGGATTGTTCGGGTGATGAGCAGCAAGACAAAGAATATTTGTAGGGGCGGGTTTCAAACCCGCCCCTACAAGTAGTGAATAGATAGTGCGTAGACCTCACATGCATCTCGTCGTGCCAGCACCCGCATACGCCGAGCTCGCGGTGACGAGCAATTTCAGCTTCCTGCGCGGGGGCTCGCATCCCGAAGAGCTGGTCGAGACGGCGGCGCAGCTGGGGCACCACGCGGTAGCCGTGGCCGACCGCAACACGCTGGCCGGGGTGGTGCGGGCGCATATCGCGGCCAAGCGCGAGGGCATCCGCCTCGTCGTCGGCGCCCGGCTGGTATTGGACGACGGCTTCGAGACGCTCGCCTTTCCTTGCGACCGCGCCGCCTATGGCCGGCTCTCGCACCTGCTGACCCTCGGCAAGCTGCGCACCAAGAAGGGCGAGTGCGCGATCGGATTCGATGATCTGCTGGACCACGGCGCGGGGCATATTTTCGTCGCCCTGCCGCCGGCCGAGCCGAACGACGCCTTTGCCGAACGGCTTGCCAGGCTAAACGCGCTGGAGGGCTCGGACGCCTATCTCGCCGCAGCGGCGCTTTACCGGGGCGACGACACGCGCCGCCTCGCCCGGCTCGCGACCTTCGCGGAGACACACGGCCTTGAGGCCGTCGCCATCAACGACGTGCACTACCACGTGCCCGAGCGGCGGGCGCTGCAGGATGTGGTGACCTGCATCCGCGAGCACTGCACGATCGGCGAGGCGGGCGTGCTGCTGGATGCCAATGCCGAGCGGCACTTGAAGACGCCGAAAGACATGGCGCGGCTCTTTCGGCGCTATCCGGAGGCGCTCGCGCGCACGGTGGAGATCGCCGAGCGCTGCACCTTCAGCCTCGACGAGCTGCGCTACGAATACCCGGTCGACCCGGTGCCCGATGGCCGCACGCCGCAACAGGAGCTCGAACGGCTCACCTGGATCGGCGCGCAGCGCTGCTATCCCGGCGGCGTGCCCGACAAGGTCCGCACGGCGCTTGCCCACGAGCTCGCGCTGATCGGCCAACTCGCCTACGCGCCCTATCTCCTCACCGTCCACGACATCGTGCGCTTCGCCCGCGAGGAGGACATTCTCTGCCAGGGCCGCGGCTCGGCGGCGAACTCAGCCGTGTGCTACGTGCTCGGTATCACCGCGGTCGACCCGGGGCGGGTCGAGCTCTTGTTCGAGCGTTTCGTCTCGGCCGAACGCAACGAGCCGCCCGACATCGACGTCGACTTCGAGCACGAGCGCCGCGAAGAGGTGATCCAATACATATATGACAAGTACGGCCGCGACCGGGCCGGCATCGCGGCGACGGTGATCACCTACCGCGCGCGCAGCGCCATCCGCGAGGTCGGCAAGGCGATGGGGCTCTCCGAGGATGCGGTGGGCGCGCTTGCCGGCACGGTCTGGGGCTGGTCGAGCGACGGCATCGAGGAGCGCGCGATCCGCGAGGCGGGTCTCGACCCGGCCGACCCCACGATGATGACGGCGGCCGAGCTCGCGCGCGAACTGATCGGCTTTCCCCGCCACCTCTCCCAGCATGTCGGCGGCTTCGTCATCACCAAGGGCGTGCTCTCCGAGGTCGTGCCGATCGAAAACGGCGCCATGCCCGACCGCACCTTCATCGAATGGGATAAGGACGACCTCGACGCGCTCGGCATGCTGAAGATCGACGTGCTCGGGCTCGGCATGCTGACCTGCATCCGCAAGGGCTTCGATCTGATCGAAAAGCATTACGGCCGGCGCTTGAGCCTAGAGAGCGTGCCGGCGGAGGACCCCGCGGTCTACGACATGCTGTGCAAGGCGGATTCGATCGGCGTCTTCCAGGTCGAGAGCCGGGCCCAGATGTCGATGCTGCCGCGCTTAAAGCCGCGCAGCTTCTACGATCTCGTGATCGAGGTGGCGATCGTGCGGCCGGGGCCGATCCAGGGCGACATGGTGCATCCCTATCTGCGGCGGCGGAACGGCGAGGAGCGGGTCGACTTCCCGTCGAAGGAGCTGCGCCAGGTGCTCGGCAAGACGCTCGGCGTGCCGCTCTTCCAGGAGCAGGCGATGCGCATCGCCATCGTCGCCGCGGGCTTCACGCCGAGCGAGGCCGATGGGTTGCGCCGCGCCATGGCGACGTTTCGGAAAACCGGCCAGATCCACGGCTTCCACGACAAGATGATCGACGGCATGACCGCGCGCGGCTACGAGCGCGACTTCGCCGAGCGCTGCTTCCGCCAGATCGAGGGCTTCGGCGATTACGGCTTTCCCGAAAGCCATTCGGCGAGCTTCTCGCTCCTCGTCTACGTCTCGGCCTGGCTCAAATGCCACTGCCCGGCGGCCTTCGCGGCAGCGCTCCTCAACAGCCAGCCGATGGGCTTCTACGCCCCCGCCCAGATCGTGCGCGACGCGCGCGAGCATGAGGTACGCGTGCTGCCGGTCGACGTGAATGCGAGTGAGTGGGACTGCACGCTGGAACCTGTTCCCTTCGACGAAAGCCCCCTCACCCTCCCTCTCCCCCAAGGGGCGAGGGAAGAAAAGGGCGAGTGCGCTCTAACTCCCTCTCCCCTTGGGGGAGAGGGTCGGGGTGAGGGGGAATTCGGCGATACGTCCTTCGCGCTGCGGCTGGGCTTCCGGCAGATCAAGGGGATGCGCGAGGACTATGCGGAGATGCTGGTCGCCGCGCGTAGCAACGGCTACCCGGACCCGCTGACCTTGTGGCGGCGCGCGCAGTTGCCGCCGGCGGTGTTGGAGCGCCTGGCGCGCGCGGATGCCTTCACCTCGCAGGGGCTCGACCGGCGCGAGGCCTTATGGGCGGTGAAGATCCTGGGGCCGGAACCCCTGCCCCTCTTCGCCGCGGCGCAGGAGGAGGAACAGGCGAACGATCCGCCCGTGCGCCTGCCCAAGATCAGCCTCGGCGAACAGGTGGTCGACGACTACGCCGCCCTGCGGCTTTCGCTGAAGGCGCATCCGGTTAGCTTCTTCCGCGACCAGCTCACCCGGCAGGGCGTCGTCCCGAACGAGCGGCTGCCTGAGATCGCGCCCGGGCGGCGGATCACCGTGTGCGGCCTCGTGCTGGTGCGCCAGCGGCCGGGCAGCGCCAAGGGCGTGATCTTCGCCACGCTGGAGGACGAGACCGGGATCGCCAATGTGATCGTCTGGCCGCCGGTCTTCGAGCGCTCGCGCCGCATCGTGCTCGGCGCACGGCTGATGAAGGTGACGGGTCGCCTGCAGCGCGAGGGCCTCGTCATCCACATCGTCGCCGAGACGCTGGAGGACATGACCCCGTTCCTCCTGACGCTGAGCGAAAGCGATCACGCGATGGACGCGAGCACCGAGGCGGCGATGGCGCGCGCCGACGAGGTCAAGCGGCCCGGCGTCGACCCGAAGGTGCTGGAGATGACG
>JARRKQ010000100.1:0-10325 GCA_037387885.1 Alphaproteobacteria bacterium
GCATGTGGGTGTGCAGCACGCAGGTCGCCTGGGGCGCCGCGGCATGGATCGGGTAGTGGATGTAGAACGCCGTTTCCTCGGGGTCGGTATCGCCTTCGATGAGCCGGCCGTCGAATCCGACGAGGAGGAGCTTGCTTGCACGTATCTCGCGCCAATGGGTTGCGGGCGGGTTGAGGAGGAATTTGTCGGGGGCGCTGCCGTCGGGATTGGCGACGACGACGCTGAAATGATTGCAGATGCCTTCGGAGAGGCCGAGCCGGTCCGCCCAGCGGAGCGCGGCGGCGAGGTCGATGCGGGCGGTTTCGATCGGGTCGGGCATAAGCTGCATGGGTCGGGAGGATGGGGGCAGAAGGATGGCCGGTTGCGGCGTATTGCGCAAGCGCGGGCCCCGAATGTGTCATGCCCCCGCCCATTGCCTTTGCCGGGCGGACGGGGCACCGTGCGGGCCTCGAATTCCAAGGGGTTGCCAGGCCATGAGCCCCAACGACACACCCGGCAAGCCGGGGCCGGAGAGCAAGAACGCGGACGGATTGCGCGCCGACGTGGCGGAGGTCAAGGCCTTGCGCGATGCGGCGCTCGACCCGGCGCGGCCCGAGGCGGTGAAAAAGCGCCGCGCCCGCGGCCGGCGGACGGTGCGCGAGAACCTCGACGATTTCCTCGATGCCGGGAGCTTTGTCGAATACGGGCGGCTCTCGAAGCCGGTGCGCGAGGATATGTCGGGGCCGGCCGACGGGCTGGTGATGGGCACGGGCACGGTCGAGGGCCAGCCGGTCGCGGTGCTGGCCTACGACTACACGGTCCATGCCGGGACCCAGAGCTTCATCAATCACCGCAAGACCGACCGGATCCTCGAGGCCGCCGCCAAGCACCGCTGGCCGCTCGTCTGCTGGCTCGAGGGCGGCGGGGCACGGCCGCACGACATCGGCCACAACGCCTCGCCGCGGACCTTCAGCGCCTTCGCCAAGCTCTCGGGGTTGGTGCCGACGATCGGCATCGTCAGCGGCAACTGCTTCGCCGGGAACGCCAACATGGCGGGGCTCTGCGACATTCTGATCGCGACCAAGGACGCGGTGATCGGCATGGCGGGGCCGGCGCTGGTCGAGGCGGCGTTGGGCCGCGCCTACACGCCGGCCGAGATCGGCCCGATCGAGGTGCATGTGCGGGCGGGGGTGATCGACATTCTTTGCGAGGACGACGCCGAGGCGGTCGCCCACGCGCAGACGTGCTTGTCCTATTTCCGCGGCGCGCAGCGGGCCGGCCGGGCGCCCAATACAAACGCGTTGCGCGACATCGTGCCGACCGATCCGAACGTCGGCTACAATGTGCGCCGCGTGATCGAGGCGCTGGTCGACCGGGCGAGCTTTCAGGAGCTGCGGCCGAGCTACGGGCTCGCCGCCGTCGTCGGGTTGGCGCGGATCGAGGGCATGCCGGTCGGTCTCATCGCCAACCAGCCGACCTATCTCGCGGGCTCGATCGACACGCCGGCCTCCGACAAGATGGCGCGCTTCATCCAGCTCTGCGACGCGCACGATATTCCGATGCTGTTGCTGGTCGACACGCCGGGGCTGATGGCGGGGCCGGAGGTGGAGAAGACCGGCCTGGTGCGACACTCGGCGCGTATTCTGACGGCGATTGCCAATGCGGATACGCCATTCATCACGGTGGTGATGCGCAAGGCCTATGGGCTCGGCTATTACGTCATGGGCTCGCGGGCGCTCGACCCGGCGCTGCTGGTCGCCTGGCCGACGGCGGAGTTCGGCGGCATGGGGCTTGAGGGCGCGGCGGCGATCATCTTCAAGAGCGAGCTCGATGACGCACCCGACGCGGCGGTGCGCAAGGCCTTGCACGAGGAGAAGACGGCGTGGCTGAAGCGCATGAATACCGGGCTCGAGGTCGCCGGGCGCTTCGAGTTCGACGACGTGATCGATCCCGCCGACACGCGCGACATGGTGGCCAAGACCTTGCGCGCGCTGCCCGAGCCCCTGCCGCGCGCCGGGCGCAAGCGCACGATTGATCCGTGGTAGGCGATCCAAGGTAAGCGAGCGGTGAGCGTGTGATGGCTAACAAGATGAAGATCGACGGCGGCTGTCATTGCGGGGCGATCGCCTACGAGGCGGCGGTCGATCCCGAGCGCGTCGGCATCTGCCATTGCACCGACTGCCAGACGCTGACGAGCAGCGCCTTCCGCATCGTCGGCTTCGTGGAGCCGGCCGACTTTGCGCTCACGCACGGTGCGCCGATGATCTACGTCAAGACGGCGGAGAGCGGCTCGCGGCGCGCGCAGGCGTTCTGCGGCATCTGCGGCACGCCGCTCTGGTCGACCGCCGCCGAGGGCCCGCCCGACCGTTACAGCCTACGCATCGCCAGCACGCGCCAGCGCGACGCGTTGCCGCCGCGCCACCAGTTTTGGTGCCGTTCGGCGCAGCCCTGGGTGATGGAGCTAGCGGCATTGCCGCGACGCGAGACGCAGTAGCTAGGACGCCGCCCCAACACGCGATCGTGACTACGTCGCGTCGCAAACTCCGCCTAAAATTCACCGCAATCGTGGAGCGCTTTACGCGCAATCACGTATATCTCTTGAAGGATATCTCTTAGGGAGCCGTTCGCGCCCGCTCGTCATGTGCGGCGCCAGGTATGTAAAGGGATCGAACCGCCATGATTGCATTCAAGGTCAACGGCAAATCGGTGACGGTCCGCGCCGAAGACACGACGCCGCTGCTCTGGGCGATCCGCGAGCATCTGAAGCTGACCGGCACCAAGTACGGCTGCGGCGCCGGGCTGTGCGGGGCCTGCACGGTGCATGTGAACGGCACGGCGGTGCGCGCCTGCCAGACCGCGCTGTCGGAGGTGAAGGGCAAGCAGGTCACCACCATCGAGGGGCTTTCGCCCAAGTCGGATCATCCGTTGCAGAAGGCCTGGGTGAAAGAGCAAGTGCCGCAATGCGGCTACTGCCAGTCGGGCCAGATCATGAAGGCGGCGGAGTTGCTGGCGAAGACCAAGTCGCCCTCGCGCGAAGAGATCGTCCGGCACATGAACGGCAATATCTGCCGCTGCGGGACCTATGTGCGGATCGTGCGCGCCATCCAGCGCGCTGCGAAGGAGGGCTAGGCATGGGCGCGATCAAGACGCCGGCCAAGGATATGGACCAGCAGGACTTGGCGCTGAGCCGGCGCGGCTTCCTCGCCGGCGCGGGCGGGCTCAGCTTCGCGGTGGCGATCGGCAGCACGGGCCTCACCCTCATGGGCGTTGCCGAGGCCAAGGCCAAGGCGCGGCCGATCGGCGCCTGGGTGCGCATCGCGCCCGACAACACGATCGTCATCGTCACGCCGGCGGCCGAGATGGGCCAGGGCTCGATGACCGGCGTGCCGGTGGCGCTGGCCGAGGAGCTCGATGCGGACTGGTCGAAGGTGACGCTGCAGATGGCGCCGGCCGAGCCCTCGATCTACGGCTATGGCGGCCATTCGATGGCGATCGTCGGCAGCCGCGCCATGCGCAGCTATTTCGACGAGATGCGGGTCGCCGGGGCGCAGGTGAGGAAGGTGCTGCTGGAGGCGGCGGCCAAGAAATGGAAGGTGCCGGTCGGCACGCTGGCAACCGAGCCCAGCGTCGTCGTCCATCCGGCCTCCAAGCGGCGCATGACCTATGGCGAGGTGGCCATCTTCGCCAAGACGCCGAAGGTGATGCCGGAGGTCGCGCCGAGCGAGCTCAAGAAGCCGGAGCATTTCCGCCTGATCGGCCTGTCGGTGCCGCGGCGCGACGTACCGGAGAAGGTCAACGGCGCGGCCAAGTACTCGATCGACGTGCAGCTGCCGGGCATGGTCTATGCGACGACGGTGCACGCGCCGGTGCAACTCGCCCGGCCCAAGAGCTGGAACGAAAAAGAGATCCGCAAGCTCAAGGGCGTGATCGCGGTGGTGCGTCTGCCGCGCGGCGTCGCCGTGGTCGCCGATACCTACGAGCACGTGATCGCCGCGCGCGAGAAGCTGACGGTCGAGTGGGCCAAGGGCGCGCGCGCCGACGGCTATGATTCCGAACCGGCGCTGGAAACGACCTACGCCGAGATGGCCCGCAAGGCGGGCGGCGGCGGCGGCGATGTCGCGGCCGCGTTCAAGACGGCGGCCAAGGTCTACAAGGCCGAGTTCCGCAGCGACTACGGCTACCACGCCCAGATGGAGCCGTTGAACGCGGTGGCCCGCTTCAATGGCGCGGGCGATGTGGTGGAAATCTGGGAAGGCACGCAGGCGCCGGGTTGGTCGCGGCGGCGCATCGCGAGCGCGCTCAAGCTGCCGATCGAAAAGGTGATCCACCACCAGCAGTATCTGGGCGGCGGCTTCGGCCGGCGCTCGCTCACCGACTACACGGTCGAGACGGCGTTGATCGCGCGCGCGGTGAAGCGGCCGGTCAAGATGATCTGGACGCGCGAGGAGGATCTCGGCTTCGGCATGTTCCGGCCGCAGACCTTCCAGGCGATCGAGGCGGCGCTCGGCCGCGATGGCAAGATCGCCGGCTGGCGCCACAAGGTGGTCGGCGAGGGCGGCTATCTCACCCATTCGGGCATCAACCTCGAGCAGTATTACGGTATTCCGGCGACGAGCATCGAGCCGCAGGGGACGAGCCACGGCGTGCGCCTGAAGCATTGGCGCGCGGTCGCCCATCCCTTCAACGTCTTCGCGATCGAGGCGATGGTCGACGAGATGGCCGCCAAGGTCGGCATGGACCCGTTCGACTTCCGCCGCGAGCGCATGAACCTGACGCCCAAGGCGCGCCACCTCTTCGACATGGTCGAGAAGATGTCGGACTGGAAGCGCAAGCAGCGGATCAGGCGCGCGGACCGGGCGCTCGGGCTCTCGGTCTCGGAGCGCTCGGGGTCGTTGGGCGCGGGGGTCGTCGAAATCTCGCTCGACCGCAAGACCGGCAAGATCCGCGTCCACGAGGTCTGGGTCGCGATCGACGGCGGCACCATCGTGCAGCCGGACATGGCGCGCGCCAATATCGAGAGCGGCGTGATCTATGGGATTTCGAGCGTGCTGAAGGAGCGCGCGACCTTCAAGGGCGGCGCCGTCGAGCAGTCGAACTTCCACGACTACGAGGTGCTGCGGATGGCCGAGGCGCCCGAGGCGATCCATGTCGACTTCGCCAAGCGGGATACGCCGCCGACGGGGCTCGGCGAGATCGGCAATCCCTTCGTCGGGGCCGCGGTCGCCAACGCGTTCTACGCTCTGACCGGCAAGCGGCTCTACCACATGCCCTTCACGCCGGAGCGGGTGTTGGCGGCGTTGAAGACCTAAGGGCTTGTCGGCGTGGCCTAAATCGGGGTAGACGGCGAACTGTATGTTCAAAGCCGTCCACCCCGTTTGTCCGGTCACCGACATGGCGGCGAGCCTCGCCTTCTGGGTGCGGCTCGGATTCAAGGTGGTGTTTTCCGACAAGCAACCGCCGGCGGCGGCCGACTATGCGGGCGTCGCGAGGGAGGAACTCGAGCTCCATTTCCAGACCTTTACGCCCGAGCAGCGCGCCGGCACGCAAACCATGGCGATCCGCATCGAGATGACGGATCGCGGAGCGCTCGAGGCGCTCAACGCCGAATGGGCGCGGCACGGGATCATCACCGCGCCGCTCGAGGACAAGCCCTGGGGCACGCGCGAATTTGGTTTCTACGATCCCGACGGCACGCCGTTCTTCTTCTATGTGGACCGGGGGTGAGCAGACGGTCGCCATTTTCCCTTTCCCGCTTGCGGGAGAGGGAGTGCAGACAAGCGAGCGGCGGAGCCCGTTTTCGGAGTCCGCCGCCACTTCCGCCTGACGTATTTCTCGGCTTTTAGTCGGCCTGTCGCCCGGTCTGCCGCCGGGCTCAAGGCCACCTCCCTAAACTTGGGCCCGAGCGCTTTTCGCGCGTCAGCCCTGCTCTCCCCCTCATCCGGTTCCCCCGGCATTTCGACCGCTTGTCGCCTGGTGCGGCGGGGTCTTTTATTCCTCCTGCTGCGATCTCTCCTTAGGCCGCGCTGGCGCGCGGCTCTCTACCTCTTTTGGGCGCTCGTCCGCGCCACTCCGTCTATTTACGCGGCGCTCGCGCGCGCGGCGGCAGCCCGCCTGTCGCGGCGGTTGACCAGATCGTCATAGGCCTCGACCAGGTCCTTGGTCGTCTGGCCGACCGTGAATGTCCGCTCGTCGATCTGCGCCACCGGCGTGACCTCGGCAGCCGTGCCGGTGATGAAGACCTCCGAGGCCTTGTCGAGCTCGTCGGGCATGATCGCGCGCTCGATGATCTCGTGGCCGCGCTCGCGAGCGAGGCCGATCACGGTGCGGCGGGTGATGCCGTCGAGAAAGCAGTCCGGCGTCGGCGTGTGGATCGCGCCGTCCATGACGAGGAAGATGTTGGCGCCCGTGGCCTCGGCGATCTGGCCGCGCCAGTCGAGCATCAGCGCGTCGTTGAAGCCGGCCTTCTCCGCCTTGTGCTTGGAGAGCGTGCAGATCATGTAGAGCCCGGCGGCCTTGGAATGTACCGGCGCCGTGTCGGGCGCGGGCCGGCGCCATGGCGAGGTCTGCATGCGGATGCCCTGCAGACGCGCCTCGGGCGAGAAATAGGCCGGCCACTCCCAGGCCGCGATCGCCAGGTGGATCGCGTTCTTCTGGGCGGAGACCCCCATCATCTCGCTGCCGCGCCACGAGACCGGGCGCACGTAACCGTCGCGGATGTTCTGGGCGGCGACCGCGTCGCGGCAGGCCTGATCGATCTCGTCGGCGGTGAAGGGCACGGAAAAATCGAGGATTTCGGCAGACTTAATCAGCCGCTCGGAATGCTGGGTCAGCTCGAAGATCTCGCCGTCGTAGACGCGCAGCCCCTCGAAGACGCTGGAAGCGTAGTGTAAACCGTGGCTGAGGACGTGAACCTGGGCATCGCGCCACGGCACCATCTTGCCGTCGAACCAGATTTCGCCATCGCGGTCGTCAAAGGGTATAAGGCTCATGGGTGGTGCGCGCCTGCCTGCCTGGGACGGGATGGTTAACAAAGTTTCGCGAAAGAACCTGCCTGAGTAACATTCGGTATTACATGGTGTCAACATGGCCGAGATCTCGCACCGCGTAAATCCGCTGTTTTTGCGCGAGGAAGACCTGCGCCAGGGCATGGAGCTGATGCTTTTCGCCTATCGTGACGTCATGGCGGCAGCCGACCGGACGCTGGCCGAGCATGGGCTCGGGCGGGCGCACCATCGGGCGGTCTATTTCATCGGCCGGCATCCGGGGGTCAGTGTCTCCGATCTGCTGGCCATGCTGGGGATCACCAAACAGAGCCTGTCGCGGGTGCTGAAGGAGCTGGACGCGGCGGGTTTCGTCGAGATCCGCGAGGCGCCGACCGACCGACGCAAGCGTTTACTGGCTCTGACGGATGCAGGCGAGACGCTGGAGCGGGCGGTGACCGACGCCCAGCGCCGCCGCTTCGCCCATGCCTACCGCGAGGCCGGGGCGGCCGCGGTCGAGGGCTTCCGCCAAGTGCTGATGGCGTTGACCGCCGAAGAGCACAGGAAGCTCCTCGCCGATAGCGAATCTCCGGTTCCATGATGGAAACCATGTGATGGACGAGGCGCCGCACATATTGGTCGTCGACGATGACGGGCGGCTGCGCGAGCTGCTCGACCGCTACCTCTCCGAGAACGGCTTCCGGGTGACCACGGCGACCGATGCCGGGAACGCGCGCGCCAAGCTGCGCAGCCTCGCCTTCGATCTCATCGTGCTCGACGTGATGATGCCAGGGGAAGACGGCATGGCGCTCACCGCCTCTCTCCGCCGCACCTCCGACGTGCCGATCCTGCTGCTGACCGCGATGGCCGAGCCCGAGGACCGCATCAACGGCCTCGAGCGCGGCGCCGACGACTATCTCACCAAGCCGTTCGAGCCGCGCGAATTGCTGCTGCGCATCCGCACGATCCTCCGCCGCACGCCGCGGCCCGAGCCGCCGAGCACCGAGATCTTCTTGGGTCCGCATCGCTTCGACATGGAGCGCGAGGCGCTCTTCAACGGGTCCGATCCGGTGCCGCTCACCAATGCCGAGGCGCGTTTGCTGAAGGCGCTGGCGGCGCGGCCGGGCGTCACCATGACGCGCGAGGATCTGACCGAGGCGACCGGCCTTCAGGCGTCGTCGCGGGTGGTCGACGTGCAGGTGACGCGCCTCCGCCGCAAGATCGAGCCCGACCCCAAGGCGCCGCGCTACATCCAGACCGTGCGCGGCCAGGGCTACGCGCTGTGGCCGGATTAAGGGCGGCCGGGCCGATGCCGGCCGGATCGATCGGCTCGACGGGCACGACCGCGGAGTGTCCCTTATGCTGCTGATCAAGCGCCTGCTGCCGCGCTCGCTGCTGGGGCGCTCGCTGCTGATCATCGTGACGCCGCTGATCGTGGTGCAGGGCATCTCGACCTGGATCTTCTACGAGCGGCACTGGGATTCGGTGACGCGCTGGCTGGCGCGCAGCCTGGTCGGCGAGATCGACACCATCATCCATCACATGCGCGACTACCCCGAGCCGAAGAACCGGGCCTGGATCCTGGAGAATGCGCGGCTCAAGCTCGGCCTCGATGTGCAGTTCAAGCCGGGCGCGCTGCTGCCCGCCGGGCCGCCGCCGGCCGCGCGCAACATCCCCGAGCGCGAGCTGATCGCCGAGATGCAGCAGAGCATCCGCCGCCGCTTCACCCTCGATACCGTGACCTATCCAAGGCAGATCGAGATCAAGGTGCAGCTGCCGCGCGGCGTGCTGCGGGTGATGGCGACCGACAAGCGGCTGTCGAGCCCGACTACGCTCGTCTTCATCGCCTGGTCGTCGGGCAGCGCCATCGTGCTGTTCGCCGTCGCCACGATCTTCATGCGCAACCAGGTGCGACCTATCAGGCGCCTGGCGAGCGCCGCCGAGAGCTTCGGCAAGGGGCGCGACGTGCCCAACTTCAAGCCGACCGGCGCCCGGGAGGTGCGCCAGGCCTCATCGGCCTTCATCCGCATGCGCGCGCGCATCAAGCGCCAGATCGCGCAGCGGACGGAGATGCTGGCCGGCGTTTCCCACGATCTCCGCACGCCGATCACGCGCATGAAATTGCAGCTCGAAATGCTGAAGGACAGCGAGGGGGCCGACGGGCTCCGCGCCGACGTCGCCGAGATGGAGGAGATGCTCGACGAATACCTCGCCTTCGCGCGCGGCGAGGGCGGCGAGGCGCCGGTCGACACCGATCTGAAGGCGCTCCTAAGCGAGGTGGTGCGCGGGCATCAGGGCAACGGCAAGGACGTGACGCTCGAGGCCAAAGGCGCGCTGACGGTCGCGGTGCGCCCGACCGCCTTCAAGCGCGCGGTGACCAACCTGGTCAACAACGCGGTCGCGCATGGCGAGCATGTGACCATCGCCGCCAAGCGCGCCGGCGAGACGATCGAGATCACCGTCGACGACGACGGCCCCGGGATCCCGCGCGCCAAGCGCCGCGAGGCCTTCAAGGCCTTCGCGCGCCTCGCCCCGGCGCGCAGCCCCGACAAGGGCGGGGTGGGGCTGGGGCTTACGATTGCGCGCGACATCATGCGCGGGCACGGGGGCGAAGTGGCGCTGGAGGACTCGCCGGCGGGGGGCTTGCGAGCGCGGTTGAGCTTGCCGGTTTAGGGACTGTTCCGCGAACTATTGTAACGGGGACTGGGGCAATAGGCTTCCGCCCGCGTTGACCGTTCGAATCGCGCACAATTGCACGAAAATGTTCAAGAAAATTCGACTTTAGATTGAATTTGCGGCACACTTCTTAATTCGCCTACGGAGCGACGACGAAACCGCAGGAACGCTGCATCGGGTGACTAGCCCTCCAGCGGCATCGTCAACGCGACCGGATGAGGGAGGTGCGTCATGGCATCAGTGCTGCTGGTAGTCGGTCATTCTGAAACGCGTCCCGGAGCCGCCAACATGGGCGGGCCGGATCCTGAGGATGACCTCTATGAATTCCACTTCAATGAGCCGATCGCAGAACGGACGCTCGCGCTCCTGCAGGCCAAGGGCGCCGAAGTCTCGCAGGATCGCTACCTGCCGAGCGGTGGCAACGTGGCGCGCTGGAATGGGGCGTCGGACCTGCTGGTCGAATTCCACTGCAACGCCTTCAATACAGAGGCGACCGGCACAGAGGTGCTCTATGCCGAAGGCAGCGAGCGCGGTGCCGCTTGCGCCCGGATCATGCAGACGCACCTCACGGAAGCGCTCAAGCTCGCGAACCGAAAGATCAAGCCGATCAGCTCAGAACGATTGCCAAATGGCAAATGGAAGGAACGAGGCGCCTATCTGTTGTGGGGAGTCTCACAGGTGGCTCTGATC
>JARRKQ010000101.1:0-11269 GCA_037387885.1 Alphaproteobacteria bacterium
CGTGAAAGGCTTGCCATGCTGATCCGAATTCCACGCGGCTGGGAGCTGCCCGAGCGGGCGGCGACCGATGAGGGCGTCTATCTGGAGCGCCGCCGGCTGATCAAGGGACTGGCCGCCGGCCCGATCCTCCTGTCGGGGACGGCCGCGCTGCTGGCGGCCTGCGATGATCCGCCCGTCGCCTCGGCCGCCGCCGGCGAGGACGATCCGACGAAGGGTCTTTATCCGGTGAGCCGCAATCTGCGCTACCGCGAGAAGCGGCCGCTCACCACCGAGAAGTGGGCGACGACCTACAACAACTTCTACGAGTTCGGCTCGCACAAGCAGATCTCCAGCCGCGCCCAGGCGCTGCCGCTCAGGCCCTGGACGGTGACCTTCGACGGCATGGTGGAGAAGAAGCAGGTCGTCGATATCGACACGCTGATCAAGAAGATGCCGCTCGAAGAGCGCATCTACCGCCACCGCTGCGTCGAGGCCTGGTCGATGGTGGTGCCGTGGTCGGGCTTCCCGATGAAGGCGCTGGTCGATTTCGCCAAGCCGCTGTCATCCGCCAAGTATGTCGTGATGCAGACCTTCATGAACCCGAAGGCCGCCGGCGGCCAGCGCCAGAGCTGGTATCCCTGGCCCTACACCGATGGGCTCACCATGGCCGAGGCGACCAACGAGCTCGCCTTCATGGTGACCGGGCTCTATGGCAAGCCGGTGCCCAAGCAGAACGGCGCGCCGCTCCGCTTGGCCGTGCCGTGGAAATACGGCTTCAAGCATGTCAAATCGATCGTGCACTTCACCTTTACAGACAAGCGCCCGGTCTCGTTCTGGGAGAAGATCCAGGCCAGCGAGTACGGCTTCTGGGCGAACGTCAATCCGGAGGTCCCGCATCCGCGCTGGAGCCAGGCGAGCGAGCGGGTGCTCGGCACGGGCAGCCGCATTCCGACCGAGAAATGGAACGGCTACGGCGAATACGTCGCCGAGATCTGGGCCACGAGGGCCCGGCTTTAGAGAACAGGGAGGCTTCACACCTGGGTACGTGAGCCCGGTCGTGTCCGGGGGGTCGCGCATTGCTCCCAGAGTGATCGCCGATCCGTAGTCGAGCCGGTAAACACCGGTGAGCTACGAACCAGCATTACTGCATCGCAGCAACGATGAAGCTAATTTGGGTTGTGGCTTCCTGTGGGACCAGATCGGCGTTGACAGGCGAGCCATGCAGACTTCGCATGGCTGTTTCGGTCACAAGATCAGAACTCGGTTTCGGAGATCTTCCGGATCAGGAAGTCGCGAAACACGGTGACCCGCGCGGAATGGCGGAGCGCCTCGGGATAGACGAAATAGGCTTCGAGGCTGGGGGCTTCGAGCTCCGGTAGGACGCGCACCAGGTTGCTGTCGCGCGACACCAGGTAATCGGGCAGCGAGGCAAGGCCGAGGCCGCTCTGCACGGCGCGGAAGATGCCGTAGACGTTGTTGACCTGGAAGACGGGCAGGCGCGTCTCGCCCTCTTTCAGCCCCTCGGTCAGCAACCAATTGGAATTCTGGAACGAGGGCGGCCGGGGGTCTTCTGAGTAGACGACGATGCCGTGCTCGTCGAGATCCTCCACCGTCTTTGGAATGCCGTGCTTCTTCAGATAGCTGGGCGCGGCATAGACGTGAAAGTTCACGGTCATCAGCCGGCGCTGGATGAGGTCCGGTTGGGTCGGCGCCACCATGCGAAGCGCGATGTCGGCCTGACGCGGATTGAGGTCGACATCGGTGTCGTCGACGATCAACGTCATCGCGATTTCAGGATAGATCTCCAGGAATTCGCGGATCCGTGGGGTGAGCCACATCGAGCCCAGGCCGACGGTCGTCGTCACCCGGAGCGCGCCTTGGGGCTTGGCTTTGCTCTCGGCGATCAACGCCTCGGCCTCGGAGAGCCGGCCGAAGATCTCGCGCACCGCGCGGTAGAGCACCTCGCCCTGTTCGGTCAGGATGAGGCCACGCGCATGGCGGTGGAAGAGCGGGGTGTTGAGGCTCTGCTCGAGCCCGCCAATCTGGCGGCTCACGGCCGATTGGCTCAGATGCAGCGTATCGCCGGCATGGGTGAAGCTGCCGGCCTCGGCGACGGCATGGAACACGCGCAGCTTGTCCCAGTCGAGCGAGGTGACGGGCCTCCCCGAAATGTCGTTCGCGGCTTGTCGGCGGTTACTCACTCGGCCGCCATTTCAGCCGTATCTTCGGCCTCGGCTAGGAACTTCTCGGCCTCCAGCGCGGCCATGCAGCCGAGCCCGGCCGCGGTCACGGCCTGGCGGAAGATCTTGTCCTTGACGTCGCCCGCGGCGAAGACGCCGGGGATATCGGTCGCCGTGCTGTCGGGCGCGGTGACGATGTAGCCCTCGTCGTCCATCCGGACCTTGCCCTTGAAGAGCTCGGTCGCCGGCGAGTGGCCGATGGCGACGAAGACGCCGTCGACGGGAATGTCCCGGGTTTTGCCCGTCTGCACGTCGCGGATGCGCGCCGCCGTCACGCCGAGCGGATCCTCGGTGCCGACCACCTCATCGAGCACCGAATTCCAGGCAACCTCGATCTTTTCGTTCTTGAAGAGGCGGTTCTGCAGGATCTTCTCCGCCCGCAGCTCGTCGCGGCGGTGGACCAGCGTCACCTTGGTCGCGTGGTTGGTAAGATAGATCGCTTCCTCGACGGCCGTGTTGCCGCCGCCGATCACCACGACCTCCTTGCCGCGGAAGAAGAACCCGTCGCAGGTCGCGCAGGCCGAGACGCCGAAACCCATGAACTTCTCTTCCGAGGGCAGGCCGAGCCAGCGCGCCTTGGCGCCGGTCGCGATCACCACCGTGTCGGCGACATAGTCGTCGCCGCTATCGCCCTTGCACACGAAGGGCCGGCGGGTGAAATCGACATCGACGATGATGTCGTTAAAGAGTTCGGTGCCAACCTTTTCCGCCTGTTCCTTCATCTGTTCCATGAGCCATGGGCCCTGGATCACGTCGGCGAAGCCCGGATAGTTCTCGACATCGGTGGTGATCGTGAGCTGCCCGCCCGGCTCGAGGCCGGCCACGAGCATCGGCTCCAGGCTGGCCCGCGCTGCATAGATGGCGGCGGTGTAGCCGGCCGGACCGGAACCGATGATCAAAAGCTTGCTCTTATGCGTCTCGGACATGGCTCAGTCTCTTGGGGCGGGCGGCGCCCAATTCGTATTCGTCTGCTCTTAATATAGGCCGTATGCCGGGGCGACAAGATAGGTTGCGATCAAAAGCCGAACATATGATCGAAACTGAAGGCGCCATCGCCGTCGCGGAGGCCATGATAGCCGAAGAGGCGGCAGGTGGTATCGCGAATAACGACGTATGCATGATCACCCGCCTTGGCCAGATCGGCGGGCTCGAAAATCTCGTCGGGATGCCACAGCAGCGAGCCGCCGCAGGGGATCTTGACCCGCTCGCGCGCGACCTCGTCCCCGTCTGACCCATGCAGAATCAGGTCGGTCTCCGAGGTCGTGTGCCACGGCGTCGAGGCGGCGAAGATCAGGTGACACATGGTCCGCAGCGGCGCGGGGCCCATGCGTAGGAAGAGCCGCGTGCTCAGGCCCGGTGCGCGGCCGGCATAGGATTGCGGCTCGCCCTTATAGGTCAGCACCGTATTGAAGACATGGGCGCCGAAACTCGTCTCAGCCGTATGACCGCTTTCGGTCGCGCGGTAGCGGAAGAGGGCGTGCAGCCAGCCATCGGCCCCGCCGCCCTCGGCGAAGTCATAGACCAGCTCCATGTGGCCGTATCCGCTGGGGAGCGCGCCGTTCGGGCCGATCAGCTCGCCGATTTCCAGCGCCACGCTGTCGGACCGCGCCAGCCGGCCGAAGCGGTGATAGGCGCTCTCCTTGCCGCTCGCATCGTGCACCACGAGACCGACCGGGAGCTCGCTCTGGCCGGTCGCCATCGGGGTCGGCAGCACGGTGCTCTCGAACGCGTCGCGGGGAAGGACGGGCGCCGGCAGGAGATAGCCCTTGCCCAGCAGGTTCGATAGCTCCGGGATGCGCGGGTTGGGCGCGAGGTCGGTGCGCTCGACATTGGCGTGGGCGATGCGCCGGCGGCCGGTCTCCTCGAGCACCTCGTATCGCGGCCGCACGAAGTATTTGCCCGCCTGTACCTCGAGTTGGGCCGGCCAGCGCGCTTCGGGCAGGAGTGCTGCCACATCGAGCGCGTGGCTGCCGTAGGCGGGGATCTCGGTGTCGGGCGTGGCGACCTCGTCGCTGCCCATGAGGCTGAGGCCGATGGCGCCCGCCGGGATCGGGCAGGGGTGGCTGTTCTGCACCCAGAGCACCACCCGCTCGCCATCCTGGGGTGCGGGCAATCCAGCGTAGAAATCGGCCGGCCATGCATTGGCGTCATGGGTACAGGAAAGCGCGTCGGCTCGATCACCGTATGTATCGAGCGCGTATTTGACGACCTCATGACCGGCCGCGCCGATGACGTGCATCAGCATCTGCCCCTCGAATTCCGGCAGGCCGAAGCGCGCGCGAACCTCCGTGCTGTCGACCACAATCGTGCCGGAGGGCGCCGGCTCGCGCCATTCGGCAAGCACCTCGCCGTTGGCGTCGAAGAGGCAGAACCAGAGCGCGACGTCCTTTGCGCCGTACCCCGCCCAGTAATTCGCCGTCACAAGCCGTGTGTGCAAACCGTTGCCGTCACGAAAGAAAACGAAGTTGGTCGCGAAGTTGAGCGGGTTCAGGTAATCCGCCGGATCGCTCAGCATGTCGTCGGGAAGGCGGAGCGCATCGAGGCTTATGGCTTTCGCGCTTTCGGGCAGCAGGTGGCGGATATGCGCGATCAGGCGCTCCGCGTCGAAAGCCGCGACCAGCACCGTCGCGGCCGTGCTGCTTGGCAGATCGGTGACGGGTTGGGTGGTCTGCCCGAGCCGCGCCGCGCCGATCTCGGAAACGTCCTGGACGTAGACGCCAACGATGTCGAGTTGGGCGAGGTCGTGAAGCGCTGCGAACCCCGTCGCCAGACCGAGCGGATCATAGATCGCGACCGGGCCGGCAGCGGCGATCGTCTGAAGGAACGGCGTTGCCGCACGCGCGGCGAGCGGATGGCCCACCGCCTTGAAGAAGCTGGCGCCCCCGGTGACGTTGCTGAAGGTGGCGATGTCGAGACCCATTGGCCTGCCGGTCTCCCCCCGAACAGTGTTGGTCGATGTTATACCGCTTCGCCCCGGCGGGCAGGCAAGCGAAACCGAGGCGCGGTCAATCGGTCGCAGCGGTTCGGTCTTTCAGCCGCGCCAGAATTTCGGCGGCGGCTTTCGCGGTGTCATCGGGCGGTGCGTATGTCCAGCTCTCCAATGTGCCCTCGAAGGGCCGCGCGATCCCGGCGCGCTCGAGGGTCTGGTGGAACGTATCGAGGCGCCGCGAGTTGGTTCCGAGCCGCATGGTGTAGACCGGCTTTCCGTTCTTGCAGGCCTCGGAGACAATCGAGACCGAGTCACGGCTGACGATGACGTGATCGGCCAGCCCCAGATAGCCGAAGTACGGGTTCTCGCCGCTGCCGTCCCAGATCTGAGCGGGCTGGCCGGACAGATGCCGGCGCAGAATGGCTTCGTTGGCGGCCCCGGTGCGGCGCGACGGCGTGACGAGAAGACCCGCACCGGCATCGCGGGCGAGCCCCGCAAGCGCTTCGCCGAGTTGCTCGAAGGCTGCTTCCGCTACCTTGTGCTTGCGGTTCGAGCCGCCGATCAGTACCGCCACGCGCGGGTGCGGGATCGCCTCGACCTTGGGCGCGAGTGCCGCCGCTGCTTCGTCGAGGCGCGCGCGGGTGACACGGTGGACGGCGGCCTGGGTCACCAGGACGTTGGGCCCGCGGAGGCGGTCATGCGCCGGTACCACCACGAGGTCGAAGGCCGAGGCGGGCATCGGCGGGTCCTGGATGTGGACCGTGAAGGTGTGTCCTCCGCTGGCCTTGCGGATCGCGACCGAGGGCGCGGTGGCGCGCTTGCCACAGGTGATGAGAACATCCGGCCAGGGTGGGGCGAGCGCGTCGCCGTCCGGTCCCGGCGCGCGCAGCGGCGCGGGCCACAGGCGTGGCGGCAAGATGCGCCATGGGAAGCGGGGATGGAGACGCTTGACGACGGGTTCCGCGCCCATCGCCTCGGCGACGCCGCGCGCCTGGTTCTCCATGCCGATATGGCCCTCGGTCAGGACCCAGACGGTGAGATCGGGGCGGGGCGTGATCGTCGGATCGGCGGCGGGCGGCGTCATGCGCGTTGTAAAGCAGGTTTCCGGGGCGCGGGGAAGGACACGGATTGCCGCGCATCGCCGCGCATTGCTGCACGATGCGGAACAATATCGGGAAAGGCTTCGGCTTCGGCGTTGTAATATAATTACGTATTGTAATATAATTACGCGGCCGTTGCGGTGCGGTCGTTTTCCAAATGAAGGGTATCGCTCATGCGCCGGGTCAAGCTCGACCAGATCGACCGACGCATCCTGCGCGACCTACAGGCCGACGGGCGCATGACCAATGTCGACCTGGCGAGTCGCGCCGGCATTTCCGCGCCGCCCTGTCTGCGGCGGGTGCGGGCGCTGGAGCAGGCCGGATACATCCACGGCTATCATGCCGATATCGACGCCCAGGCGCTGGGGTTCGAGGTGATCTTCTTTGCCCTGGTCGGTCTCGATGGTCAGTCGGACGCTGTGCTGACGGCCTTCGAGGAGATGGTCGGCGACTGGCCGGAGGTGCGCGAATGCCATATGTGCCGCGGCCCGGACGACTTCGTCCTCAAGATCGTGGCGCGCAACACCGCGCATGAGAACGAGCTTACCGAGCGCCTGACCGCCGCCCCCAACGTGGCGACGGTGCGCACGGTCCAGGTCATCCGCATTGCGAAGTCCGAGCCCGGTATTCCGATCGATATGGATTAGGGGCGGGCCCGCCGCGGTGCTCGGGCGGGCCGTGCCTGCGGCCTATTTGAACTGGACCTTGGTGATCTCGTAGGCCTTGGTGCCGCGCGGGGTGGTGACCTCGACCGAATCGCCCACGGTTTTGTTGATCAGCGCGCGGCCCAGCGGGGCGTTCACCGAGAGCAGCCCGTTACCGATATCCGCTTCGTCGACACCGACGATCTGGTAGGTCGATTTCTCGCCCGTATCCTCGTCCTCGAGGCGCACCGTGGCGCCGAATTTGACCTCCTTGCCGGAAAGCTTGGAGACGTCGATCACCTCGGCGCGGCGGATCTTGTCCTCGATGTCGGCCACCCGGCCTTCGATGAAGCTCTGGCGCTCGCGCGCGGCTTCGTATTCGGCGTTCTCCGAAAGGTCGCCGTGGCTGCGGGCCTCTTCAAGCGCCTTGATGACAGCCGGCCGCTCTACAGATTTGAGGGTCTTCAGCTCCTCCTGCAGGCGGGCATGGCCATTCGCGGTCATCGGGATTCGTTCCATGTCGGCAAGTCCTGTTCGAGACAAAAAACCTAAAGGCGTTCACCTGAGGACGGTGATCGCGGGTGCTGTTTTGCCTCAAATGTTAGAATGTTTGCTTAAAGTAGGATTGAAGTGGCGCGACTGCAAGAGTCCCTGATTTGAGCGCGGCGATCGCCTCCACGGCCGCGACGGCCCCAGCAACCGTGGTGTAATAGGGGATGCCACCGTTCAACGCGGCGTTGCGGAGCGAGAAGGAATCGGCGATCGCGACCGCCCCTTCGGTTGTGTTGAAAACGAGGTCGACCTCGTCGCTCATGATCGAATCGACGATATGCGGGCGGCCCTCCGCGACCTTGTTGACCACGGCCACGTCGATGCCGTGCTCGGCGAGATAGCGGGCCGTGCCGCGGGTGGCGATGATGGCGAAGCCCATCTCGGCCAGGCGCTCCGCCGGCTTGACGATGGCCGGTTTGTCATGATCGCGCACCGAGACGAAGACCGCGCCGTCGAGCGGCAGGCGCACGCCGCCGGCGAGCTGCGATTTCGCGAAGGCGCGGCCGAAATCGGTGTCGATCCCCATCACCTCGCCGGTCGACTTCATCTCCGGCCCCAGGATGGTGTCGGTGCCGGGGAAGCGCTTGAAGGGGAAGACGGCCTCCTTGACCGCGACATGCCCATTCGCGCCATTGCCGGTCTTGGCCTTGTCGAGGCCGAAATCCTTCAGCCGCTCGCCGGCCATGACGCGCGCGGCGATCTTGGCGATGGCCACGCCCGTTGCCTTGGCGACGAAAGGCACGGTGCGGCTGGCGCGCGGGTTCACCTCGATGATGTAGACCTCGCCGTCCTTCACGGCGAACTGGATGTTCATGAGGCCGACGACATCGAGCGCGCGAGCGAGCTGCGCGGTCTGCTTCTCGATCTCGGCGATGACTTTCTTGGTGAGCGAGTGCGGCGGCAGCGCGCAGGCGCTGTCGCCGGAATGGATCCCCGCCTGCTCGATATGCTCCATGATGCCGGCGACATAGACATGGCGGCCGTCGGAGATCGCATCGACATCGACCTCGATTGCGCCCTGCAGGTAGCGGTCGATCAGCACCGGGTTGGCGCCCGAGACCTGCACGGCCTCGGCCATGTAGTTGAGCACCCCGGCCTCGTCGTGGATGATCTGCATCGCCCGGCCGCCGAGCACGTATGAGGGGCGGAGGAGGACCGGGAAGCCGATCTTCGCCGCCTTTTCCACCGCACCCTTGACACTGGTGGCGATGTCGTTGGCGGGCTGGCGGAGCTTCAGCTTCTTCAGGAGCTTCTGGAAGCGGTCGCGGTCTTCGGCGAGGTCGATCGCGTCGGGCGAGGTGCCGAGGATCGGCACGCCCGCCTTCTCCAGCGCCAGCGAAAGCTTGAGCGGGGTCTGGCCGCCGAACTGGACGATCACGCCCTTGAGGTTGCCGGTCGATTGCTCCACGCGGACGATCTCGATCACGTCCTCGGCGGTGAGCGGCTCGAAGTAAAGGCGGTCGGCGGTGTCGTAGTCGGTCGAGACGGTCTCGGGATTGCAGTTGATCATGATGGTCTCGTAGCCCGCCTCGGCGAGTGCGTAGACCGCATGCACGCAGCAATAGTCGAACTCGATGCCCTGGCCGATCCGGTTGGGACCGCCGCCCAGTATGATCACCTTGTCGCGCTCGGAGGGGTCGGCTTCGTCCTCGGGCGCTTCGCCGAAAGCGCCGGTCTCGTGGCACGAATACATATATGGCGTCTGCGAGGGGAACTCGGCGGCGCAGGTGTCGATGCGTTTGAAGACGGGCCGCGCGCCGAGCCGAGCGCGGGCGCGGGCGACCCGGGCTTCCGTGACACCGGCGAGCTCGGCGATGCGCGTGTCGGAGAAGCCGAGGCTCTTCCAGCGCGAGAGCGTCTGGACGTCCTTGGGCAGGCCGAGGACCCGTATGTCGTCCTCGGCGCGCACGATGTCGCGCATCTGCTCCAGGAACCACGGGTCGACCTTGCAGGCGCCGTGGATCTCGTCGATCGAGAGGCCGGCGCGGAAGGCCTGGGCGATGACCAGGATGCGCTCGGTGCTCGGCTTGGCGAGGGCGCGGCGGATGGCGTCGCGGTTCTCGGGGTCGCCGAGCGCGCCGGTCACATCGGGGATGTCGATCTCGTTCAGGCCGTCGAGGCCGGTCTCCATTGAGCGCAGCACCTTCTGCAGGCTTTCGGCGAAGGTGCGGCCGATGCTCATCGCTTCGCCGACGGACTTCATCGACGTGGTGAGCTCGTCGTCGGCGCCGGGGAACTTCTCGAAGGCGAAGCGCGGCATCTTGGTGACGACGTAATCGATGGTCGGCTCGAAGGAGGCGGGGGTGACGCCGGTGATGTCGTTGTCGAGCTCGTCCAGTGTGTAGCCGACGGCGAGCTTGGCGGCGACCTTGGCGATCGGAAAGCCGGTCGCCTTCGACGCCAGCGCCGACGAGCGCGAGACGCGCGGGTTCATCTCGATCATCACCTGGCGGCCGGTCGCGGGGTCGACACCGAACTGGACGTTCGAGCCGCCGGTATCGACGCCGATCTCGCGCAGGCACGCGATCGAGGCGTCGCGCATGATCTGGTATTCCTTGTCGGTCAGCGTCAGCGCCGGGGCGACGGTGATCGAATCGCCCGTATGCACGCCCATCGGGTCGAAGTTCTCGATCGAGCAGATGATGATGCAGTTGTCGGCGCGGTCGCGCACGACCTCCATCTCGAATTCCTTCCAGCCCAGCACCGACTCCTCGATCAGCACTTCGCTGACGGGCGAGGCCTTGAGGCCCTCGAGCGCGATGCGGTCGAACTCGTCGGCGTTGTAGGCGACGCCGCCGCCGGTGCCGCCGAGGGTGAAGGAGGGGCGGATGATCGCGGGCAGGCCGATCGACGCCAGCGCGTCGCGCGCCTCCTCCACGGTCGAGACGACGGCGCTCTTCGGGGAGTCGAGGCCGATCTTCGACATGGCGTCGCGGAACTGCTGGCGATCCTCGGCCTTGGCGATGACCTCGCGCCGGGCGCCGATGAGCTCGACGCCGTGCGCTTCGAGGACGCCCTGATCGGCGAGATCCATCGCCGTGTTGAGCCCCGTCTGGCCGCCCATGGTGGGGAGCAGCGCGTCGGGCTTTTCCGCCTCGATGATGCGGGCCACGGTCTCGGGCGTGATCGGCTCGACATAGGTCGCGTCGGCCAGGCCCGGATCGGTCATGATCGTCGCCGGGTTCGAGTTCACCAGGATGACGCGGTAGCCCTCGTCCTTCAGCGCCTTGCAGGCCTGCGTCCCCGAATAGTCGAACTCGCAGGCCTGGCCGATGATGATCGGCCCCGCGCCGATGATCAGGATCGAGGAAATGTCGGTGCGCTTAGGCATGGCTAGCCACCAAAGAGCCACTTTATAACGGCAGTAGCCGCAGACTTGGCGGTCGCTCCGATAGCGGCATCTCCAAATTTCTTTGCCAGATATTTTAGGGGCTTGACTACGAGATCGATCACCTGAGAACGATCCGGCAAGCCGTTTCGCAATGCATCAAGCCCGGATTTCAGTGACCATAATACTTGAGCTCTTTCCTCGGGTTCATTCGCAGCGTAACCATTGTCACCCTCGATAACACCCACAGCTGTTTCGACTTCCTCTATCGCCTGTTCGAACGCAACTCCGCTCCTTTCCAAGGGAATAGGTTCCCACTCATCGTCATCGGTGGCCGATTCTTCTTCTTCCACAGGAGCTTCAAAGGGGGCAGAGAAATCAATTTTCGCTTCCAATCCCTCGTAATGATCATCTTCCCAGGATGCGACGGCCTTAATGCCCTCTAGAGTTAGTTGATGCTTACCCGTAGCGGATTGGCGAGTGCCTGAGGGGCTCAG
>JARRKQ010000102.1:0-19068 GCA_037387885.1 Alphaproteobacteria bacterium
TCACCCTGGCGGTCATCCAGAACGGCCTCATTCAGGTCTGCAACGAGATGGATCTCGCTATCGTGCGCTCGGCCTTCAGCCCGGTGATCTCCGAGGCGCTCGACCGCTCCGATGGCATCTATCACCGCGACGACGGGGCGCTGATCGCGCAAGGCGATCTCGGCCTCCCGGTCTTCGTCGGCACCATGCAGTTCGGCACGCGCGAGGTGATCAAGCGCGCCAAGGACGTGCGGCCGGGCGATATGTATATCGTCAACGACCCTTATCTGGGCGGCACGCATTTGATGGACGTTCGGTTCGTCAAGCCGTTCTTCTACAAAGGTGAATTGTTTTCCTGGCTCGCCAATACGGGGCACTGGCCGGATACCGGCGGGGCGGTGCCGGGCGGCTTTTCCGCCAATGCCACCGAGGTCGAGCAGGAGGGCTTGCGGCTGCCGCCGGTCAAGCTCTTCAAGGAAGGGGTGATGGACGAGGAGATCCTTTCGATCATCCTCTCCAACATCCGTATCGCCGACCAGCGCATCGGCGACATCAAGGGCCAGGCGGCCGCGCTCACGGTTGGCGAGCGGCGGTTGACGGTTCTGCTCGACCGCTATGGCCGTGACACGGTGGAGGACGCGATCACCGAGCTCCGCGCCCGCGCCGAGCAGCAGATGCGCGCCAAGATCGGCCAGATCCCCGACGGTACTTACGAAGGGCAGGCCTTCGTCGATTCCGACGGCGTGGTCGACGAGCCGCTCAAGATCGCGATGAAGATCACCAAGAAGGGCGACGGGCTCACCTTCGATATGGCGGGCTCCTCGCCGCCCTGCATGGGGCCGATGAATTCCGTCATCGCCACCACGAAATCTTCCGTTTATCTGGCCATCAAGCACATCTTCCCCGACGTGCCGATCAATGCCGGCACCTTCGCGCCGCTCGACATCATCGAGCCCAAGGGGACCTTCCTCTACGCCGAATATCCGCGGCCCGGATCGGGCTGCGCGGCGGAGGGGAGCCAGCGCATCGCCGAGGCGGTCTTCAACGCATTGACGCCGGCGATCCCCGATTTGCTGTTCGCGGCGCCTGCCGGGACCAGTGGCAACTTCGCCATCGGTGGGCACGATCCCAAGTCCGACCGCTCTTACGTGCTCTATCTGATCTCGGGCGGCGGCTACGGTGGCTCGAAGGATGGCGACGGGATCTCGAACGGCTGTTCGACCATCGGGATTTCCAAGACCACGCCGATCGAGATCGTCGAGCAGCGCTATCCCGTGCTAATCGAGGAATACGCGCTGCACGAGGGCTCGGGCGGGGCGGGCGAGCATCGCGGCGGCTTCGGGGTCAAGTACATTGTGCGGCTGCGCCGGGGCGTTGCGCGCGCCTCCTTCTTGATGGATCATGGCCGCACCGGGCCCGCGACGGTGGGGTCAACACGGTCGAGGTCTGCCATGGCGGTGAGATCTATCATCCGCCGCATCTCTCCAAGGATCAGGATATCCGCATCACTGAGGGCGATACCGTGACGGTCTGCACCCCGGGCGGCGGCGGCTTCGGCGATCCCTACGCCCGCGCGCCCGAGAAGGTCGCAGCCGACGTGCGGCGGGGTTATTACACTGCGGACGAGGCGCGGGATCTTTACGGCGTCGTGCTCGATCCCGAGAGGTTCAGCGTCGATGCAGCGGCGACCGAAGCCGAGCGCGCGAGCCGGCCGAAACAAGCCGCGGAGTAAGCCCATGAGACGCTTTGTCGTATTGATGGCAGTGCTGGCTGGATTGGTGGGGCTTCCGGCCATCGCCTTCGCCCAGACCGGGGTCGTCCTGATGCATGGCAAGTGGGGCACGCCGTTGCCGCGCTCACCCGTTGGAATGCTGGCCACCGAGTTGCGGTCGGCCGGGTTCCGCGTGGTCGCGCCCGACATGCCGTGGTCGCGGAGCCGGCTGTACGACGCACCGCTGTCGGCCGCAATGCGGGAGATCGATGCCGCCGTGGGCGACCTCCGACGCCAGGGCGCGCGGAAAATCGTCGTTGGTGGCCACAGCATGGGCGCGAATATGGCGCTTGCTTATGGCGCACGCCGATCCGGCATTGCCGGCATTCTGATGATGGCGCCTGGACATCGTCCCGAAGGGGGCCGTGCCGCACAGTTGTCGGCGAGCGGCCGTGCCGAGGCGCGGCGTGCGGTCGCGGCCGGGCAAAACCGGCGGAGCGTGACCGTGTCGGACCTCAACCAGGGCCGGGAACGGTCGCTCACTATGAGCGCGCGCGCCGCACTCGACTATTTTTCGCCGAGCGGGCCGGCGGTGATGCCGCTCAACGCACCGCGGCTCAAACCCGGCACGCCGCTTTTGTGGATCATCGGTGAGCGCGACCGGCTAGTGGCCGCCGGACGCGGCTATGTGTTCACTAAGGTGCCGCCGCATCCGAAGAATGCCTATATTGTCGTGCGAGGCGGCCACCGGGCGACACCCAAGATTGGGCGCAACGAGATCATCGCCTGGCTGCGGCGGCTTTAAAACGCGCGGGGGAACTGAGCGGATGGATGCAAGAACCGACGAGCTGAACCACGAGAACGTGCTGTTGCGCGAGGACCGCGACGGCGTGACGACGCTGACGCTCAACCGGCCCGACAAGTACAACGCCATGTCAGAAGACCTGGTCGAGCAACTGCACGAGACGCTGAAGGAGTTGGGCGAAGACCCGGCCTGCCGGGTGATCGTGCTGGCGGCGGCGGGCGACAAGGCGTTCTGCCCGGGCCACGACCTGAAAGAGATGATCGAGGCGAACGATCACGCCTTCTTCGAGGAAGCCTTTCGGGGCTCGGCGGCGCTCACCAAGACGATGATCTCGCTGCCCAAACCGATCATCGCGCGCGTACAGGGGCTGACGACGGCGGGCGGCTGTCAGATCGTGGCGTCCTGCGACATGGCGATCGCCTCGACCAAGGCGACGTTTTCGGCGAACGGCATCTCCAACGGGCTTTTCTGCGCCATGCCATCGGTGATGATCACGCGCAACGTGCCGCGCAAGCAGGCCTTCAACATCCTCTTCACCGGCGAGTTCATCGACGCGGAAGAGGCGCAGGCGATCGGCCTCGTGAATACGGTGGTGCCGCCGGAGAACTTGGACGCCGCGGTTGCCAAAGTGACCGACGCGATCAAGGCCAAGCCGGCCTATGCCGTGGCGCGTGGCAAGGCGGTGTTCTACCAGCAGCTCCAGATGCCGCTCGACGACGCGCTCGACCTCACCGCCGGCTGGATGGCCGAGGACCTCGACACCGACACCGCCCGCGAGGGCGTGCGCGCCTTCATGGAGAAGCGCAAGCCGAAGTGGAATTAGGCACTCCGCCCCACTCATTACTGTCACCCGGACTTGATCCGGGGTCCATTCATCGGTTGGTGGCGGGCACGGACGATGCCGACCTGGACACCTGATGGACCCCGGCTCTCCGCTGTCGCTCCGGCCGGGGTGACATTGGGTGTTAGGCGTCTAGCAGGATGTCCGTTTCATCGAACTGGATCTCATAGCAATTTTCGCCGGGTCCGCCGCGGTCGATGACGAGGAACTCGCTTACCTTGTCGAGCGCGATCAGCGGGTGGTGCCAGGTGCCGCGGCGATAGTTGACGCCTTGGCCGGGCGTCGTCCTGAAGGCGCGGAGATCGGCGGGCGTTACGGTGTCGCCGGGCGGGGCGACCAGGACCAGGAAAGGCGCGGGGCCGAGGGGGACGAAGGTCTGGCTGCCGAGCGGGTGGCGCTCGACCATGTGGATCGGCAGCGGCAGTGCGCGCGGCTGGGCGCGGAAGATGTTGAGGATCGGCCGGCCGCCTTGCGTGCCCACGTCGATCTCGGCCAGATCGTTGAAACGCTCGGTCGTGCCCTCGTTGATCATGAGGCACTCGCCTTCACCGGCCGCTATCACCTCGCCGAAAGGCGCAAAGGCTTCGGTCGTCAACGGTTGGGGCCTGATCGTGCGCGCGGCCATCGTTCTGCTCATGGAGCGACCGTCCCCCACAGGCGCAGGCGGCTCACCCCGCCATCGGGAAAGATGTTGAGGCGGACATGGGTGATCGGCCCGGCATCCGTCACCTCGGCCGTAAAGACATGCTCGCGGTCGGGATGGAGCGGTTGGCGGGGCAGGATCTCGCGCCAGCCGTCGGCCTCGAGCAGCGTCGCCTCGTCGCCGGCAAGGTCGATGCCTTCGATCGAGGCGCTTTCGGGATAGTTGCCCTTGAAGTTCGCGGTGTCGATCTCGACCCGGCGCACGCGGCCCCTGTGCCCGAGAGCGAGGATCGCCCAGTCGTTGCCCGGCTCGCGGCGGCGGCGGGTCTCCCAGCCATCGCCCATGTTGACGCCGCGGCCCGGCGCCAGCAGATTTTCCGGCGCGCCGTAATGCCGGTCGTTGCAGGCGACCTCGCGGCCGCCGTTCCTGAGTGCGATCAGATCGAAAAGCTCGCCCGGGTCGCGCGCGGCCCAATCGATCTGCACCTGGCCGTAGACGCGGAGCCGCGCCACCCCGCCGTCGGGGAAGATGTTGAGCCGCACATGGGTCCAGGCCGGGGCGCTGTCGATGGCGATCAGATGGTGCGAGTCGGGCAGCAGCTTGGTGCGCGGCACGATCTCGGTCCACGTCGTCGTCTCGTCGGGATCATCCTCGCTGGCGCAGGCCTCGATCGACGCCTCGGGTGGGTAATTGCCGGTGAAATGGCTGGTGTCGATGTCGACGCCCTTGATGACGCCGGGCAGGCCGAGGCGGATGACGCAGTAATCGTGGCCGGGCCCGCGTTTGCGGCGGCTCTCCCAGCCATCCATCCATTTGCCGTGGTCGTCGTATTTGTCCGCGAGGAAGACGGGCGCCTCGCGGCGGATCAGGCGTTCCTTGGGCGCGAAGAAATCGTCGGTCGCGTAGATCGCCTTCGCCCCCAGGCGCGGCTGGGCGAGGTTGACCCAGATGCGGGCAAAGTCGTCGCTTTCCTGCAGATACTCGGTCATGGCCTTCGGTCTTCGATGATCTCGGTCAGACGCAGCCGGGCGATTTCGGCGATCTGTGCCAAGGCTTCGTCGAACTCGGTCTCGCGGTCATTGTCCAGGCGCTGGGCGAAGCTGTCGAGGATTTCGGCGCGGCTGCGTCCCTTGACCGCCATGACGAAGGGAAAGCCGAACTTCGCCTTGTAGGCCGCATTGAGGGACTGGAAGCGCTCGAACTCTTCGGGTGTGCAGTGGTCGAGCCCGGCGCTGGCCTGTTCGCTGGTCGAGGCCCGGGTCAAGCCGCCCTCGACCGCGAGGCGGCCGGCGAGGTCGGGATGGGCGCGGATCAGGGCGAGCTTCTGCGGATGCGGCGCGGCCAATACGACGGCGACCATCGCATCGTGCAAAGTTTCGAGCGAGGCGAAGGGCCGCGCGCCCGCGGCGCCTTCCGGCACCCAGGGCGAATGCTCGAAGACATCGCCCAGAACCGTGGCGAAATCCTCCATGGGCATGGCGTTCAAGGCCTTAAGGGTGACGGTTTCGGTCATGCGCTTTGCGTGTGCGGGTGGTGGCGGCGCCAATGCTTGGCGATCGCATCGCGGCGGCAGATCCAGACCTTGTCGTGCGCCGCGACGTGATCGAGGAAACGGGCCAGCGCTGCGATCCGGCCCGGCCGGCCGGCAAGCCGGCAGTGCAGGCCCACCGACATCATCTTGGGCGCGTCGGCGCCCTCGGCGTAGAGCGTATCGAAGCTGTCGCGGAGATAGGCGAAGAACTGGTCGCCCGAATTGAAGCCCTGCGCGGTGGCGAAGCGCATGTCGTTGGCGTCGAGCGTGTAGGGCACCATGAGGAGCGGCTTCCTGCCGCCGGCCTCGACCCAATAGGGCAGATCGTCGGCGTAGCTGTCGGCGCAATAGGCAAAGCGCCCATCCTCGGCGACCAGACGGACCGAATTGGGGCCGGTGCGTCCCGTGTACCATCCCGCCGGGCGGGAGTCGGTCGCGTCTTCGATCGCCTCGATAGCGAGGCGCATATGCTCGCGCTCGACCTCCTCGGGCACGTATTGGTAGTCGATCCAGCGCCAGCCATGGCTCGCCACTTCGTGGCCGCCTTCGACCATGGCGGCGGCGGCCTCCTTATTGCGGGCAAGCGCCATGCCGACGGCGAAGACGGTGACCGGGATCGCGCGCGCCTCGAAGAGCCGAATGAGGCGCCAGAAACCCGCGCGGCTGCCGTATTCGTAGAGCGACTCCATATTCATGTGGCGCACGCCGTGAAGCGGTTGCGCGCCGACGATCTCGGACAGGAACGCCTCGGAGGCGGGGTCGCCGTGGAGGATCGCGTTCTCTCCGCCTTCCTCGTAATTGAGCACGATCTGCAGCGCGATCCGCGCCCCGCGCGGCCAGTTGGCCTGCGGCGGCGTCGCTCCATAGCCCACCATGTCGCGCGGATAGCGCGTTTTTGACGGTCCCATCGACGGTTACTCTACCAAGTTCACTCGACTTGGGCGCCCTGGGCGATCCAGCGGCCGAGCGTCGCGCGCTCGTCCGCCGTCATGTTGGTCTCGTTGCCGAGGGGCATGGTCTTCGTGTCGACGCTCTGCTTCTTGATCGCCTCGACCCAACGGCGGATCTGCGTCGGGGTTTCGAAGGTCACGTTCTTAGGCGGCTTGTCGAAGCCTTCGTGCCTGGGCTTGGCGGCATGGCACATGATGCAGTGCTTGCTGACGATCTTGTCGACCGCGGCAAAGGCGACCTTGGGGCCGGTCGCCTGGCTCTCGAGCTTGGGCAGCACGGAGACCACGAAGGCGAGCGCCAGGAATGCAACGACGCCGGCGGCGACGAAGGGAAGGCCCGCACGTTCGCGGCCGACATTGCGCATGTTGAAGTAATGCCGGATCGAGGCGCCGATCACGAACAGCGCCAGCAGAATGGCCCAGTTCCAGGCGTGACCGTAGGTCATCGGGTAATGCGCGCTGATCATCGTGAACAGCACCGGCAGGGTCATGTAGTTGTTGTGGACCGAGCGCTGCTTGGCCTTGAGCCCGTAGGCCGGATCGGGCGTGGTGCCGGCCTTGGTCGCGGCGACGAGGGCGCGCTGGCCGGGGATGATGCGGCGCCAGACATTGGCCGCCATGATCGTGCCCATGAGCGCGCCGGTATGGATAAACGCCGCGCGGCCGCTCAGATAGCGTGTGAACATGTAGGCGATGGCGACGAGCGCTACGAGCGAGATGAGGTTACAGAGCCCGGGCTCCTTCTCCGCCAGCGGCGAGGCCCAGAGCGCGTCATAGGCGAACCAGGTGACGGCGATGGTGCCGGCGCCGATGCCGATCGCCTCGAGCGGGGTGAGGTCGGCGACGGCCGGGTCGATCATGAAGACCCGCGCGCCGAGGTAGTAGACGACCACCATCAGCAAGGCGCCGGTGATCCAGGTGAAAGTCGCCTCCCAGATGAACCAGTGCAGCGTGCGCGGCATCACTTTGGGGGCGACGTCCATCTTCTCGACCTGATAGAAGCCGCCCGAATGGACCATCCAGAGCTCGCCCTCGATGCCCTCGCGCGGCTGATCTGGCTTCTCAAGATGGCTGTCGAGCCACATGAAATAAAAGGAAGAACCAATCCAGGCGATGCCCGTGATGATATGCGCCCAGCGGATCGCCAGGTTGAGCCAGTCGCCGACGATCTCCATGGGGCCCCTAGCGCTCCGCTGCGTTGTCGGCAAGCGCGCCGCCGCGGGCATCGTCGGCGAAGATCGCCGCGAGGTCGCGGCTCAGGGTCTGCTCCTCGGTGTTGAGCTTGGCCTCGCAGGCCTCCAGATGGCGTTCCATCAGGGTGAGCGCGCGTTTGAGGTCATTGGCCTCGAGCGCGATCAGGAAGCTCGCATGCTCATCGAAGGAGCAGGCCGAGTTGCCCGGCCGCTCGTAGAGCGAGATGATGAGCGAGGTGCGCGAGACGAGCGCTTTCAGATAGTCGGCGAGTACGCGGTTGCCGGCGATTTCCGCCAGGCGCAGGTGGAATTCGCCCGAGAGCCGGATCCAGCCGGCGCGGTCGCCACGTTCATGGGCGGCGCGCTCCTCGCTCACGGTATCCTTCAGCCGCCGCAGGCCTTCGGGCGTGATCGCGCCGAAGACCTTGCGCACGATGGCGCTTTCCACCACGCGGCGCGCTTCGAAGACCTGCGCGGCTTCCTCCACGGTGGGGCTGGCGACGATGGCGCCGCGATTGGGGCGGAAGCGGATCAGCTCCTCGTGGGCGAGCCGGAAGAGCGCTTTTCTGACCACGGTGCGGCTGACCCCGAAGATCTCGCCCAGCCCGTCCTCGGGCAGCTTGGTGCCCGGCGCGAGGCGCTGTTCGAGGATCGCGTCATAAAGCTCGGCGTAGACGGCCTCGTCTCCGGTAGCTGTGCGGGTGCGTAGATTGGAGCGCGTGATCGCGCCCGGTTGCGACTGATTGGTCATCAACGAACGAACCTCCCCGTTGGACCGCTTCGCGGTCCCGCATTTTGCCGTATCGTATACAACTGTCGGAACGATTTCACCAAATTTTGGATCGAATTGGATACAATACTGTGGACATCGCCAGTGTTTGCATTGAGAATGAGGAATTCGATCCGGTCTCGCCGGACGGGGGATGAGAGAACGGGAGGTCGAACGACGTGAGCATACGCGTCTCGACACAATGCCCGCCTGACACAACGACTGGGGTACGGCGGTGGGCCGGCTAACGACTCATGTGCTCGACACCGCGCGCGGTGTCCCCGGCGCCGGGATGCGCGTCGAGCTATACGCATTGAGTCCCAAATACGAGAAGCTCACCTCGATCACGACCAACGCCGACGGCCGCGCCGATGCGCCGCTTCTGGAAGGCGGGGACTTCAAGGCCGGTCAATACGAGCTGGTTTTCCGGGCCGGTGACTACTACCGCGACACCGGTATGGCGCTCGACGACCCGGCGTTTCTCGAAGAAATCCCGATCCGCTTCGCCGTCTCCGACAACGACGCGCATTACCACGTCCCGCTCCTGGTAACGCCCTGGAGCTACTCGACGTATCGGGGGAGCTGAGCGGTGGCGGCGGGCACCATCCGGTTCGTTTTCGGGGGCGCGGTCCGCACGCTGAGCGATATCGATCCCAACACGACCGTGCTCGACTGGCTGCGCGAGCGCGAGCGCAAGACCGGCACCAAGGAAGGCTGCGCCGAGGGCGATTGCGGCGCCTGCACCGTGGCGCTGGGCGAGCTCGTGGACGGAAAGCTGCGCTACCGCGCGGTCAATGCCTGCATCCTCTTCGTGCCGGTGCTCGACGGAAAAGAGCTGGTGACGGTCGAGGATCTCCGCGGGCCCGACGGCGCGCTCCATCCGGTGCAGCAGGCCCTCGTCGACACGCACGGCTCGCAATGCGGCTTCTGCACGCCGGGCTTCGTGATGTCGCTCTTCGCGCTCTATCACGCGCAATCCGCGCCGGACCGGGGGGCGATCGAGGATGCCGTGGCCGGCAATCTCTGCCGCTGCACAGGCTACCGGCCGATCATCGATGCGGGCCTCACGATGCACGCCTATGCCAAGACCGATCAGTTCGACAAGCGCGCCAAGGCGACGGTGAAGCTGCTGAAATCCATCGCGCGCGAGACGACGCTGTCGTTGGGAACCGCGGGCCGGCGGTACTTCGCGCCGGTGCACGAAGACGATCTGGCCGCGCTGGTCGCCGAGCATCCCAAGGCTTGTCTCCTCGCCGGCGGCACCGATGTCGGGCTCTGGGTGACCAAACAGCACCAGGACCTCGACACGCTGATCTATCTGGGCGGCGTGCGCGACATGGATTACGTCCGCGAGACCGACGAGGCGATCGAGATCGGCGCGGCCGCGAGCTACACCGACGCGTTCGAGGCCGTCGGCGGGGCCTATCCCGACTTCGCCGAGCTGTTCCGGCGCCTCGGCTCGGTGCAGATCCGCAATGCCGGCACCATCGGCGGCAACATCGCCAATGCCTCGCCGATCGGCGATAGCCCGCCGGGGCTGATCGCGCTCGGCGCGACGCTCGTCCTGCGCAAAGGCGCGCGCAAGCGGGAGCTGCCGATCGACGAATTCTTCACCGACTATCGCAAGACGGCGTTGCAATCGGGCGAATATCTGTCGGCGATCCGCGTGCCAAAGCCGCGCGCGGGGCAGCATTTCCACACCTACAAGGTCTCCAAGCGCTTCGATCAGGATATTTCCGCGGTGTGCGGGGCCTATTGCGTCACCGTCGAGGGCGGAAAGGTTACCGAAGCGCGGGTTGCCTATGGCGGCATGGCGGCGACGCCCAAGCGCGCCGTGGCCTGCGAAAGTGCGCTTGAAGGCGTTGCGTGGAGCGAAGGCACGGTTGAGAACGCGATGCGGGCGCTCGAACGCGACTTCGAGCCGATGTCCGATATGCGCGCCAGTGCTGACTACCGCATGGCGGTGGCGAAGAACCTGCTCCGGCGGATGTATCTGGAGACGGCCGACGCGCCGGGACCGCTCCATGTGTTAGCGCCCCATGTGCTAACGTACGTGGGCTGAGGACGGGATCGGCACGATGTCCAAGCACGGCAAGCTCAAGACCGGCGTACACCAAGCGCTCGCCCATGATAGCGCCGCCAAACACGTGAGCGGCGAGGCGCTCTATACCGACGATCTGCCCGAGCCGCCGGGTCTGCTCTACGCCGCCTTCGGCATGAGCGAGCGGCCGTACGCGCGGATCAAATCGATCGACCTCGACCCGGTGCGCAAGGCACCGGGCGTCGTTGCAGTAATAACGGCGGAGGATATCCCGGGCGACAACAACTGCGCGCCAGTGATGCACGACGACCCGATCTTCGCCGACGGGAAGGTCGAGTATGTCGGTCAGTCGATGTTCGCCGTCGCCGCGGAAACGATCGAGCAGGCCCGGCGCGCGGCCCGGCTCGCCAAGATCGAATACGAGGACCTGCCGCCCATTCTGACCGTGGAGGCGGCGCTGAAGGCGAAGACCGCCGTGCTGCCGCCGCACACAATGAAGCGCGGCGAACCGAAGAGGGCGATCGCCAAGGCGAAGCATCGTCTGAAAGGCCGGATCAAGGTGGGCGGCCAGGACCAGTTCTATCTCGAGGGCCATATCGCCATGGCCGTGCCGGGCGAGGACCGCGACGTCACCGTTTATTCCTCGACCCAGAACCCGAGCGAGGTCCAGCATCTGGTCGCCGAGGCGCTGGGGCTTTCGAGCAATGCCGTCACGCTGGAAATCCGGCGCATGGGCGGCGCCTTCGGCGGCAAGGAGACGCAACCGTCGCTCTATGCCTGCATCGCGGCGCTGCTGGCTGACAAAACCGGGCGGCCGGTCAAGGCGCGCGTCGACCGCGACGACGACATGATCATGACCGGCAAGCGCCACGACTTCGTCATCGAATACGACGTGGGCTACGACGACAAGGGCCGGATCAAGGGCATCGAGTTCATGCAGGCCGCGCGCTGCGGCATGTCGGCGGATCTCTCCGGTGCCATCGGCCCGCGGCGCGCATCGTATCTCATCTCTGCAAGACCAACACGGTCTCCAATACCGCCTTCCGCGGTTTCGGCGGGCCGCAGGGAATGGTCGGCATCGAGCATGTCATCGACGAGATCGCGCGCGACCTCGGCATGGACCCGCTCGACGTGCGGCGGGCGAACCTCTACGGCGGGAAGGGCAGGGACGTCACGCCCTACCACATGATCGTCGAGGACAACATTTTGCCCAAGCTGCTCGACGATCTGGAGACATCGTCGGATTACCGCAAGCGGCGGAAGGCCATCGACGCCTTCAATGCGACCAGCCCGATGCTGAAGCGCGGCATCGCGCTGACGCCAGTCAAGTTCGGCATTTCCTTCACCACCTCGCATCTCAACCAGGCCGGCGCGCTGATCCACGTCTACACCGACGGCAGCGTCCATCTGAACCACGGCGGCACCGAGATGGGGCAGGGGCTGTTCGTCAAGGTCGCGCAGGTCGTGGCCGAGGAGTTCCAGATCGATCTCGACCGCATCAAGATCACCGCGACGAATACGGGCAAGGTGCCGAATACGTCCGCGACTGCCGCGTCGTCGGGCTCGGATATGAACGGCATGGCGGCGTGCAACGCCGCGCGCGCGATCAAGGAACGCCTCGTCGCCTTAGCGGCCGACACGTTCGACTGCAAGAAATCCGAGGTCGTCTTCCAGAACAACAAGGTCCGCGCCGGCAAGAAGAGCTTGTCGTTCAAGGAGTTGGTGAAGGCGGCGTATATGGGTCGGGTCTCACTGTCGGCGACCGGGTTCTACCGCACGCCCAAGATCCACTACGACCGCAAGAAGGCGGCGGGGCGGCCGTTCTACTACTTCGCCTATGGGGCGGCGGTGACCGAAGCGGTGATCGACACGCTGACCGGCGAGTACAAGTTCCCGCGCGTCGATATCCTCCACGACGTCGGGCAATCCCTCAACCCGGCGATCGACATGGGTCAGATTGAGGGCGGCTATTTGCAGGGGCTCGGCTGGCTCACCATGGAGGAGCTTTACTGGAACCCCGACGGACGGCTCGCCACGCATGCGCCGTCGACCTACAAGATCCCCGCGGCGAGCGACTGGCCCGACGAATTCGACATCCGCATCTTCGACCGCGGTCGCAACAAGGAGCCGACGATCCACCGCTCCAAGGCGGTGGGCGAGCCGCCGCTGATGTTGGCGATCTCCGGCTTTCTCGCCATCAAGGACGCGCTCGCCGCGGCCTGCGGCCACCAGATCAGCCCGCCGCTCGACACCCCAGCGACGCCCGAGGCGGTGCTGATGACGTTGGAAGCCATGCGCGCGCGGCTTGGCGGCGGTGTAAGCCTGCGCGAGGCGGCCGAATGAGCGAGTGGCTCGACCAGATGGGCGCGATCGCGGATTTGTCGGAGCCGGTGGCGATGGCGACAGTAATCCGCGCCGACGGCTCGACCCCGCGCGGGGTGGGCGCGCGCATTCTGGTCGGCCCCAAGGACGTCAAGGGCACGATCGGCGGCGGCACACTCGAATACCGGGCCATCGGGCTCGCCCGCGAGATGCTGGAGAGCGGGGAAGCGGTGCGGCGCGAGGCCTTGCCGCTCGGCCCCGCGCTCGGCCAGTGCTGCGGCGGACAGGTGGATCTGCTGCTGGAACGGATGCAGGCGGGCGACGCCTTGCCGCCGTGGATCGAGACCCTGCGCGCGGCCCAGGCCGAGGGTGAGCCGGCCGTGATCGTGACGGATCTCGGATCAAATCCGGTACGCCACCTGACCGTGACACCCTTCACGACCGGCGGCGACAAGCTCGCGAACAACAAGGCGGTCGTGCAGCGCGCGCGGCGGATGCTGACCGAAGGCGCGGAGTCGGCCGAACACGACGTCCTGCTCTACGAGGTGATGCGTCCGAAGGGGCTGCGGCTCACGCTTTTTGGCGCCGGGCATGTCGGCCGTGCGCTGGTCGGCGTGCTGGCGGGCGTGCCGGCGCATATCGACTGGGTCGACAGCCGCGTCGAGCAGTTCCCCGAGGCGCTGCCCGGCAATGTCGCGCGCCATGTGACCGAGGACTACGAGGCGAAGATCGATGACGCGGCGACGGGCGGCTTCTTCCTCGTCATGACCCATAGCCATGCGATCGACCTCGAAATCGTCGAGGCGGTGCTGCGGCGGGGCGACTTCGCCTATCTCGGGTTGATCGGCTCGGCGACCAAGCGGGCGCGCTTCGAACGACAATTGAAGAGCCGCGGGCTCACCCACGCCCATTTGGCGCGGCTCACCTGTCCGATCGGCATCGACGGCATCGGCGGCAAGGCGCCAGGCGTGATCGCGGTCGCTGTGGCGGCAGAGATCCTGCGCAAGCACGACCAGGTCATGGCAACCGCCACGATCGAGCGCTCGGCATGAGCAAGGCCGATTTCATGCGCCGCGCCATCGCGCTTTCGCACGAGATGATGGACGCGAACAAGGGCGGGCCCTTCGGCGCGGTCGTGGTCAAGGACGGCGAGATCATCGCCGAGGGCTTCAACCAGGTCACCTCGGCCAACGATCCCACGGCGCATGCCGAGGTGACGGCGATCCGCGAGGCGTGCCGCAAGCTCGGCTCGTTCAAGCTCGAAGGCTGCGAGATCTATACAAGCTGCGAGCCGTGCCCGATGTGCCTCTCGGCGATCTTCTGGGCGCGCATCGAGCGGATCTACTACGCCAATACCCGCGAGGATGCGGCGCGAATCGGCTTCGACGACGACGAGCTCTACCGCGAGGTCGCGCGGCCGCTCGATCAACGCACCATTCCGAACGAGCAACTCCTGGCCGACGAAGGGCGTGTCGCCTTCGATGCCTGGGACGCCAAGCCCGACAAGATCCTTTACTGAACGGACCAGCCACGATGGCCGAAGCCCCGGATAACACAGAAACCAGCGCGCTTGGCGATATCTCCCACCGCCGGGATCACGGCACGCCGCAGCTCGAGCTGCGCGGCATCACCAAGCAGTATCCAGGCGTGCTCGCCAACGACAATATCAGCCTCGCCGTGGCGCCCGGTGGCGTGCATGCCCTGTTGGGCGAGAACGGCGCGGGCAAATCCACGCTGGTCAAGATCATCTACGGCGTGGTCAAGCCCGATGCCGGCGAGATCCTCTGGAACGGCGAGCCGACGGTGATCCAGAACCCCGCCCATGCGCGGCGGCTCGGCATCGGCATGGTGTTCCAGCACTTCAACCTGTTCGACACGCTGACTGTAGCGGAAAACATCTCGCTCGGAATGGAAGGGGCGGGGGACCTGAAGTCCCTGGCCGGGCGGGTCTCGGAGATCTCCGAGCGCTACGGTTTGCCGATCAATCCGCACCAGCATGTCCACGCGCTGTCGGTCGGCGAGCGCCAGCGCGTGGAGATCGTGCGCTGCCTGCTGCAGAACCCCAAGCTGCTGATCATGGACGAGCCGACCAGCGTGCTGACGCCGCAGGAGGTCGAGAAGCTCTTCGTGACGCTCAAACGCCTGGGCTCGGAGGGCTGCAGCATTCTCTACATCTCGCACAAGCTGGAAGAGATCCGCGAGCTTTGCGACGACGCGACGGTGTTGCGCGGCGGCAAGGTGGTCGCGGTCTGCGACCCCCGCAACGAAACCCCCAAGAGCCTTGCCGAGATGATGATCGGCAGCGAGATCCCGGTGATCGACCGCGCCGCACAGGCGAGCGGCGGTAGGGCGCGGCTCGAAGTGACGAAGCTGTCGCTGCCCTCCGACGATCCGTTCGGGACGACGTTGAAGGAAATCGACCTCACCGTGCGCGGCGGCGAGGTGCTGGGGATCGCCGGCGTTGCGGGCAATGGCCAGAAGGAATTCCTGATGGCGCTGTCCGGCGAGAAGCCGGTTGCCGACAACGACGCGGTGAAGATCGACGGCAAGTCCTGCGGGCGCATCGGCCCGGCAGCGCGGCGGGCGCTCGGCCTCGCCTTCGTGCCCGAGGAACGCCTCGGCCGCGGCGCGGTGCCCGAGATGAGCCTGGCCAAGAACGCGCTCCTGACCGGCTATCGCACCGGCATGGTGCGCAACGGGCTGATCCAGTTCGGCCGGATCGCCGATTATGCCAGCAACGTGCGCCAGGCCTACGACGTCAAATCGGCGGGCGTCGAGGCCGAGGCGCGCAGCCTGTCCGGCGGCAATCTGCAGAAATTTATCATCGGCCGCGAGATCGGCCTCGATCCGGGATTGCTTCTGCTCGCCTATCCGACCTGGGGCGTCGATGTGGGGGCGGCGACGACCATCCACCGCGCGATCATGGAGCTCAAGAAATCGGGCACCGCGGTCCTCGTCGTTTCCGAAGACCTCGACGAACTCTTCGATATCTGCGACCGGTTGGCGGTGATCGCCGAGGGCCGACTCTCGTCGGTGGTCAACAACGGCGAGGTCACCATCGAGGAAATCGGGCTCTGGATGAGCGGCGACTTCGACGCTCGCACTGGCAGCAGCGGCAAGGACGCCGCGCCGCACGCGGAGGCCGCGGATGCGCATTAAGCTCGAGCCGCGCGTCGCCTCCTCGCAGTTGATGCGCTATGGCGGGCCGGTGATGGCGCTCGCCGCCACGGTGATCGTCGGCGGCATCCTCTTTGCCGCGCTGGGCAAGAACCCGGTGACGGGCATCTACGCCTTCTTCATCGCGCCGCTGACCACGCTGTTCGGGCTCGGCGATCTGCTGGCAAAGGCCACGCCGCTCGTGATCTGCGCGATCGGGCTTTCGATCGGTTTCCGCGGCAATGTCTGGAACATCGGGGCAGAGGGCCAGCTCATCGTCGGGGCGGTCTGCGGCGGCTCGATGGCGCTCGCCTTCTATCCCGACGACAGCTGGTACGTGCTGCCGCTCATGGTGCTGGCGGGCATGGCGGGCGGCATGGCCTGGGCCTCGATCCCGGCATTCCTGCGCAACCGCTTCAACGTCAACGAGATCCTGACGAGCCTGATGCTGACCTACGTCGCCATCGAGCTCTGGAAATACATGATCACCGGTCCGCTGCTCGACCCGGGCGGCTCGTCCTTCCCGCAGTCGCGCGAATTCCCGCCGGGGCTGCTCTTCGGCTCGATCTTCGAAAGCGCGCGCACTTCGGTGCTGTTCGCGGTGGTCGTCATCGTGATCGGCTGGCTGTTCATGACCCGGGCCTTGCAGGGCTTCAAGGTCGACGTCGTTGGCCAGGCGATCCAGGCCGCGCAATACGCCGGCTTCAGCCAGCGGCGCGTCGTCTGGCTGAGCTTCCTCGTGGCGGGCGGCGCGGCGGGCTTGGCCGGCCTCATCGAGATCACCGGGCCGATCAAGCAGCTGCCGCTCAAGTTCACGCCGGGCTACGGCTTCGTCGCAATCATCGTCGCCTTCGTCGGCCGGCTGCACCCGGTCGGCATGACCATCGCGGCGCTCCTGATGGCGCTCATGTTCCTCGGCGGCGACGAGCTGCAGTTCTCGCTCAACCTGCCGCCGGCCATCGCGGGGATGTTCCAGGGCCTGCTGCTGTTCTTCGTGCTGGCTTCGGAGGTGCTGATCCGCTTTCGCATCAAGGTGATCCGCCCCGTGCGAAGCACCGCCGGGGCGGTGCCCGAAGGGGGCGCGGGCGAATGAACGAAGACCAGATCGTCCAGCTCCTGATCCTGACCTTGAAGGGCGCCTCGCCGCTGATCTTCGCGGCGCTGGGCGAGCTGATCGTGGAGAAGTCGGGCGTCCTCAACCTGGGCGTCGAGGGCATAATGTTGATGGGCGCCGTCGCCGGCTTCATCGGTGCTTACGAATACGGCTTCGTCGTTGGCATCCTCTTCGCCGTCGCGGCCGGCGTGCTGATGTCGCTGCTGTTCGGTATCCTCACCCTTTCGCTCGTCTCCAATCAGGTGGCGACGGGGCTGGCGCTCACAATTTTCGGCATAGGGCTCAGCGCCTTCATCGGCATTCCCTTCGAGGGCAAGAAGCTGGCGGGTGAGATCGGCATGATCAATATCCCGCTCCTGGCCGACATCCCGCTGCTCGGGCCCTTGCTCTTCAAGCACGACCCGCTGCTCTATCTCTCGATCGTCCTCTTCGGCTTGGTCACCTGGTTCCTATACCGGACGCGCGGCGGGCTGATCCTGCGCGCGGTCGGCGAATCGCACGATGCGGCGCATGCGCTCGGCTATTCGGTGATCAAGATCCGCTATATCGCCGTCGCCTTCGGCGGCGCCATGGCGGGGCTCGGCGGGGCCTATCTCTCGCTGGTGCTGACGCCGGGCTGGGAGCAGGACATGACCGCCCAGCGCGGCTGGATCGCGCTGGCGCTGGTGGTCTTCGCGACCTGGCGGCCGGCACGCGTGCTGGTCGGCGCCTGGCTGTTCGGCGGGCTCACCATCCTCAACCTGTGGGCGCAGTCCCAAGGCATTGGCCTGCCCCAACAATTGCTGACGGCCCTGCCGTTCCTGGCTACGATTGTGGTATTGGTGCTGATCTCGCGCGACGCCACGATGATCCGCCTGAATGCGCCGGCGTCGCTCGGCAAGCCATTTCATCCAACAAGCTGACGCTTTAAGACTCTAAGAAGCGGGAAACCTCCAAGAACGCAAAGCTAAGCAACGCAAAACGGATTTCGATACATCGACGGGAAGGGAGAGAACGGAATGCAACTGGCAACCATACTGAAAGGCGCAGCGGTCGCCACTGTGGCGGCGAGCCTGGCCACGGCGGCACAGGCCGAGCAGCTCAAGGTCGGTTTCGTCTATGTGAGCCCGATCGGCGACGCCGGCTGGACCTACCAGCATGACGTCGGCCGCAAGGAGATGGAGAAGAACCTCGCCGGCAAGGTCTCCACGCGCTACATCGAGAAGGTGCCCGAAGGCCCCGATTCGGAGCGCATCATCCGGCGCCTGGCGCGCAGCGGGCACAAGCTGATCTTTACGACGTCGTTCGGCTACGGCCCCTACACGCTGCGCGTGGCGAAGAAGTTCCCCAACGTCGTCTTCATGCACGCGACCGGCGACAAGACCGCGAAGAACGTCGGCACCTATCTCGCGCGCTTTTATGAAGGCCGTTATCTGACCGGCGTGGTCGCGGGCAAGATGACCAAGTCGAACAATCTGGGCTACGTCGCGGCGATCCCGATCCCCGAGGTCATCCGTGGCATCAACGCCTTCACCAGGGGCGTGCGCTCGGTCAATCCTAAGGCGCAGGTCCGCGTGATCTGGACCGGGTCGTGGTTCGATCCGGGCAAGGAGCGTCAGGCGGCCGAGACGCTGATCGCTCAGGGCGCGGACATCCTCACGCAGCATGTCGACTCACCGGCGACGGTGCAGGCGGCCGAGGCCAAGGGTGTCTATGCGATCGGCTACCACTCCGACATGTCGAAGCACGGCAAGAAGGCGCATCTGACCGCGACCGTCCACAACTGGGGCGCCTACTACACCAAGATCGCCAAGCAGGTGATGGCGGGCACGTGGAAGTCCGGCGCCTATTGGGGCGGCATCAAGGACGGCATCATCACGTTGGCGCCCTTCGGCCCGGCGGTGCCGGCCGAGGTGAAGACGCTAGTGAACGAGAAGAAAGCGGCGATCGCGGCCGGCAAGCTTCATCCCTTCCAGGGACCGGTCAAGGACCAGGACGGAAAGGTGGTCGTGCCTGCCGGCAAGGTCATGTCCG
>JARRKQ010000103.1:0-10138 GCA_037387885.1 Alphaproteobacteria bacterium
ACCAGCTTCTTGATCGCTTCCTCCTGGGCGCCGCTCAATGGCGCCTTGGCTTCCGCGGCCAAGCTCGGTGCGGGGCTCAGGGGCCCGGCGAGCAGGAGAAGGCCGAGGGCGGCTATGGCACGCGAGCGACAGCGCATCGATCGGTCCTTCACCAGGTGTCGCGGATCATTGGGATGACGGTCGCAGTCATGGTGGGCATTGTGGGGGCGGGGCGCACCCCGCGCAAGGTGCCGGCCGCTCACATCTTCGTGGGAGAAACCTAACGATCCGTTGGTAAATCCCCGGATTTGCTGTTCAATTCGCTAGTGAATTCGCCGGGCCAGCCGAAACGAGCGTGCGCAGCTAGCGCCGGCCGCCCTTTTCGCGGCGGCCCATCTCGCGCTTGATGTCCTGGATGCGCAGCCAGGCCGGCGAGCCGCGCTTCAGAAGCTTCTCCGCCCGGCCGATATTGCCCCAGACCTGCCTCTTGTCGCCGATCAGATAGCCGTATTCCGCCAACGCCCACGAGGCCTCGCCGATCCGGCCGAGCTTTCCGTAGGCAATCCCGAGGAGGCGCCAGGCCAGCGGGTGGGCGTCGTCGCCGCGCACCGCAACGCGAAGATGGGTCAGCGCCTGGCGCAATTGCGCCCGGCCGCCCACCGCGACCAGGGCCTGGCCCAGCCCGACTCGGATCAGCGGCTCGTCGGGCGCCAGCGCCACGGCCTTTCGGTAAGCCACCACCGCCTCGGGAATGCGTCCGCTCTCGAAGTTGATCTGGCCCTTGAGCTCGCGGAAGAAGGGATCCTTGGGCCGCTCCTTGATCAGCCCGTCGACCAGCGCGATCGCCTTTGCGGTTTCGGCCGTGCGGTGCCGGGCGATCGCCCGGGCGTAGCGCGAGGCCAGGCTGTGGTTGCTCGGCGGGTAGATGCGGAAGACCTCGTCGGTCGGATTGATGAAGCCGACCAGCTTGGCGCGCATGCGCGCCTGCATCTCGACGAAGCGGGCGGGCAGGGGGCGGTCGCTCACGGGTGAGCGGGCGATATGAGCACGCAGGAATTCGATACGTTCGCTGGTGATCGGATGCGTACGTACGTACGGGTCCTGGCGGGCGGAAATCAAGAGCTCCTGGCTCTCGATGATCTCCATGAATTTGAGCATGCCGCGCGAGGAGATCCCCGCCCGGTCCATCGCGGTAACGGCGAACTGGTCGGCCGCGCGCTCATGGGCGCGGGTATACTTGAGGAACGTACCCTCGGCGATCTTGCTGCCGAGCGAGATCGTGGCGGCGCCCGCGCGCGCATCCTGCGCCGCGATCGCAGCGCCCGCGCCGAGGATGAAGGCGATCACCTGCTTGATCTGGGCCTCACGTACGGCCTGGCGCAGGCGCACCAGATGGCCGCCGGCGATGTGGCCCGCCTCGTGGGCGATCACGCCGATCACCTGGCCCGCATCCTCCGCGCGGATCAGGAGGCCCGTGTTGAGGAAGATGTTTTGGCCGCCGGCGACAAAGGCGTTGAGGCGGTTGTCGTTGATCAGGTAGACCTTGACCTCATCGGCCGACAATCCCGTGGCGCCGAAGACGGGCGCGGCGTAGGCGCGGATCGTCCGCTCGATCTCGGCGTCCCGGATAAGGCGCAGCGGTTTTTGGCGGCGGCCTTGAGCATTGGCCGCCGAAGCCAACCCGGAGACCACGATGAGGGCCGCGAGGGTGACGGATAGTAATCGGCGGAACATGAACCTATGGGTGAAGGATCGCTGCATGTCGAGTGGCCTGGAAGAGCGCGGGCGGACCGGTGCTCCGCACCGGCGCTCGATGATGTCTCAAGATCTGAATATAGGGCCTTATAGGCGTGCAAACACGGCGTTTGTTGGGCAGCGCGCCATTCGTCACAAAGGCGTCACACGCCGCCGGGCAACGCCATGACGCTCAAAGTGGCCCGGCGGGGCAATATCCCGCCCTTTATCGTCATGGACGTGATGCGCGCCGCCTTCGAGCGCGAAGCCGCCAAGGGCGACGTGCTGCATCTCGAGGTCGGCCAGTCCTCGACCCCGGCGCCGGCGGGCGTGATCGCGGCCGCCAAGGCGGCGCTCGACGCCGACAAGCTCGGCTACACCGATACCTTCGGCATCCCGGCGCTCCGCCAGGCCATCGCCCAGCACTACCGCGACTGGTACGGCGTCGAGGTGGCGCCCGAGCAGGTCTTCGTTACCACCGGCAGCTCCGCCGCCTTCGTCGTCTCGTTCCTTGCGGCCTTCGATCCCGGCGACCGTGTGGCCGTCGCGGAGCCCGGTTATCCCTGCTATCGCAATATCTTGTCGGCTCTGGGTATCGAGCCGGTCGGGCTCGCGACGACCGAGGAGAGCCGCTTTCAGCCGACGCCGGCGCTCCTCGACTCAGTCGAGGGAGATATCGACGGGCTCATCGTCGCCAGCCCCTCGAACCCCACGGGCACGATGCTGAGCGTCGATGAGCTGAAGGCGCTCGCTGGCTATTGCCACGACCGCGGCATCCGCCTGATCTCCGACGAGATCTATCACGGCATCTGCTACGGGGAGCGGGGAGCCAGCGCGCTCGAATTCACCCGCGACGCCGTGGTCATCAACAGCTTCTCGAAATACTTCTCGATGACCGGCTGGCGGCTCGGCTGGATGGTGATCCCGGCCGACCTCGCGCGCGCCATCGAGTGCCTGGCGCAGAACCTTTACATCTCGCCGCCGTCGCTGAGCCAAGCCGCGGCCGTTGCGGCCTTCGACTGCCACGACGAGCTTCAGGCGAACGTCGCGCGCTACGCCGCCAACCGCAAGCTCCTGCTGGAGAAGCTGCCCGCTGCTGGCTTCGATCACCTGGCCCCGGCGCAGGGCGCCTTCTACATCTATGCCGACGTCTCGAAGCTCACCAACGATTCCGAGGACTTCTGCCGCCGCATGCTGGCGGAGACCGGGGTGGCGACGACGCCGGGGCTCGATTTCGACCCGCATCGCGGCCGCGCCTTCATGCGCTTTTCCTTCGCCGGGTCGACCGACGAGATGGACGAGGCCGCGAGCCGACTTGCCAAATGGCTCGGCTGAGCGCGTACGCGTTGGGCGCATCGACGAATATCGGGCGCCGTTGACAACGCTGTCATCCCGGATCTGCACCGCATCACTTCGTGCTGCGGCGCGCACGGGGCGACAGACGGCATCAAACGCTCGTCGGTATGAGACGGTTGAGACAGTTGAGACATCCGGGACACCCATTTGAGACAGGTGAGACACCTCAAATGGAACGGATGAGATTCCGCCCGCCGTTCGACGACCGTTCCGACAGCCCGATCCTTGTGCCCGCGGCTATTCGATGATGCGCGAGAACCAGCTCTTGCCGCGGCTGGTCTCGGCGGCGTCTTCGCTCTTGGGCGGCGGCGTGTCGTCGGGCTTGGTAGCCGGCGGCGGCGCTTCCCCTGCCGGTGCGGCCGCGCTGTCGCCACTTGCGGGTGACGCCTTGGGGGGCGGCGACGCCTTGGGCGTTGCCGGAACGTCGGGGGACGCAGGCCCATCATCGGCGGCCGCGTCGGCGCCATTGTCGGACTTGGCGCTTCGCCGGGCGCGGCGGCGCGGCTTGGGCTTTTCGCCGCTTTCGGCGGCGCCCTCCGAAGCGCCGCTGCCATTGCCGCTTTCGCCGGCCGCGGCGGTGCCATCATCGCTAGCTTCGGCAGCCTTGGCGGGCTTGCGGCGGGCGCGCTTGGCGGGCTTCTTCTTCTCGCCCGCACCCTGATCATCGGCACCCTCGGATGTGGCAGCGTCGCTGTCCGCGCCGTTGCCGGAGGCTTCACTTGCCTGGGCGTCCTCGCCGTTGGCGCTGTCCTTTCGGCCGCGTGAGCGGCGACGTCCGCCGCGGCGGCCTCGGCGTCTCGGCTTCTTGCGGCGATCCTCTTCGCTTTCGTCGCCAGACTCAGCCCGTGCCTCGGTACGTGCCTCGGTCTCTTTCCCGGCCTCTTCGTCGGCCTCGGCGGCGAGCGGCGCTTCGCTATCTTCGCGACTCTCGTCGCGATCGCCCTTGCCCCGGCGGCGGCGGCCGCGCTTGCGCCGGGCCTTGCCGGCCGCATCCTCGTCGCCGGTCTCGACCTCGACCGTCACCTCGGCTCCGTCGCGTCCACCGACGCGTTCGAGGCGCATCTCCGGCGGGATCAGCGTGTCGTCGCCGGATACGGTGACGTCAAAGCCATAGCGTTGCTCGATCTGCGCCAGCGCGGCGCGCTTCTGATTCAATATGTAAAGCGCGACCGCCGTCGGCACGTGCACGGTGACGCGCGTGCTGCGCTGGCGGATGCCTTCCTCCTCGATCGTGCGCAGCACGTGGAGCGCGGTCGACTCGGTGGAGCGCACGCGGCCGGTGCCGGCGCAATGCTCGCAGTGCTCCATCGTCGCCTCGACCAGGCTCGGCCGCAGGCGCTGGCGCGACATCTCCAGCAGGCCGAAGGGACTGATGCGGCCGAGCTGCACCCGCGCGCGCTCGCCCTTCATCGCGTCCTTCAGGCACTTCTCGACCTTCGACTGGTTGCGGTTCTCCTCCATGTCGATGAAGTCGATGACGATGAGCCCGGCGAGATCGCGCAGGCGCAGCTGGCGCGCGACTTCCTCGGCCGCCTCCATGTTGGTGCGCAGCGCCGTCTCCTCGATATTGCGCTCGCGCGTGGCGCGGCCGGAGTTGACGTCGATCGCGACCAGCGCCTCGGTCGGGTTGATGACGATGTAGCCGCCCGAGCGGAGCTGGACGACCGGATCGTGGATGCTGTCGATCTGACCTTCGACCTGATACCGGTGGAAGATCGGCATGGTCGGGTCCTTGAAGCGCTGCACCTTCTTAGCGTGGCTCGACATCAGGATCTTCATGAAGTCCTTGGCCGTGCGGTAGCCGTCCTCGCCCTCGACCAGCACCTCGTCGATCTCTTTCGAATAGATGTCGCGGATCGAGCGGCGGATCAGGTTCGCCTCCTCGTGGATCAGCGCCGGGGCGGTCGACTTCATGGTGAGCTCGCGGATCTCGTCCCAGCGTTTGACGAGGTAGTCGTAGTCGCGCTTGATCTCGGCCTTGGTGCGCTCCATGCCCGCGGTGCGCAGGATGACGGCGAGACCGTCGGGCAGCTTCAAATCCTCCAGCACCGATTTCAGGCGCCGGCGATCCTTTGGGTTGGTGATCTTGCGCGAGATGCCGCCGCCGCGCGGCGTGTTGGGCATCAGCACGCAGTAGCGCCCGGCGAGCGACACGAACGTCGTGAGCGCAGCACCCTTGTTGCCGCGTTCCTCCTTGGTCACCTGCACCAGCACGATCTGGCGGCGCGAGATGACCTCCTGGATCTTGTACCGGCGAAGTGCGGCGCGGTGGCGCCGGCGCATGTCCTCGACATCGTCGCCGCCGACCGTCTCGACATCGTCGCCGGCCTCGCCGTTGGCGTTGTCGTCGTGGGGCTCATCGGCCTCGTCGGCGAGCAGCGCCTCGCGGTCGGCGATGGGCAGCCGGTAATAGTCCGGATGGATTTCGTTGAAAGCCAGGAAACCGTGGCGGTTGCCGCCGTAGTCTACAAAGGCCGCCTGCAGCGACGGCTCAACGCGCGTCACCTTGGCGAGGTAGATATTTCCTTTGAGCTGTTTCCTTGTCTCTGTCTCGTAGTCGAATTCTTCTAGTCGGTTACCGCTGACGACGACGACCCGGGTCTCTTCCGGATGCGTCGCGTCAATGAGCATCCTCTTAACCATCAATTTCTCCACAGCCGGTGCGCCACTGTCCCGCGACATCGCCGCGGTTGGCGCCACCGTGCGTCTATGTTCCAGCCGTTCCCCGCTCATTCCAACCCGTCCCGGTTAGCATCGCCGGGGCGGGGAGCTGGGCGACCGCACATTTTCGGTCGCGCGAACGGCCTCGAAACCAGTTCACCTTCAACTGCCGCCTACAATCCCGGAACAACGAGGCCGTCGGCAGTTCCTCTGCCGGACGCCCTGCGAAGGCCGGGACACCGGACCGTTGATCGCTCAACGGGCCGGTCAAGGCCGCAGCGTGCCTTGTAAAATAGTCAGACTGGCAGGCAACAACAATCACATTTCCAATCCGCTATCGCTGCGGGCCTGTTTGCCTAACGCCGTGGGCACGTTTGAAGGTCCGCCGGCGAAACACAATATGGGTGCACACCACCGCTCAAATTCCGCAGAAATCAAGCCGGGGGTGCGTTGAGGCGCATCCCAATCCGGGGTATATATAGGGTTAATGACCCATAGTCGACGCAATATGTGGAAAAGTGTGCGGAAAAGGGCGGGATTCCTCCTTTTAGCCCTGATGGCGGGGGCAAATGGGGCCGTGGCCCAGGGTGCCGTCCGCGCGACCGGCGTGCGCATCGGCGTCCACGGACAGGAGACCCGCTTCGTCGTCGATCTGAGCGGGCCGGTCCGCCATCGGATCTTCGCCATCGCCAACCCGAACCGCATCGTGATCGACCTGCCGCGGCTCGATTGGCGGACCCGCCAGGAGGGGCCGCGCCGCCGGAATGCGGTGATCAAGACATACCGCTTCGGCGCCTTCACGGCGGGCGCCAACCGCATCGTCATCGAGCTCCGCCAGCCCGCCGCGATCGCGCGCAGCTTCGTGATCCCGCCGCGCGGTGCGGTGAAAAACTATCGCTTCGTGCTCGATCTGAAACCAGTCTCGCAGACTGCGTTCCGGGCGAGCGTGCGGGCGCCCGCGCGCGCGCAGGGCCGCGGATCGCGCGTGAGACGCGCGCCGAAGCGGCGGCGTGCGGTGCGCTCGAAGCCGGTGATCGTGCTCGATCCCGGTCACGGCGGCATCGATCCGGGAACGCGGGGCCGGCTGGGCACCCGCGAGAAGCACGTCACGCTGAAGGTCGCCCGGACGGTGCGGCGGGCACTGCTGGCAACCGGCCGCTACAAGGTCGTAATGACGCGCACCGGGGATACCTTCGTGCCGCTCCGCCAACGCATCGCGATCGCGCGCAAGGCCGAGGGCGACCTCTTCATCTCGTTCCACGCCGACGCGCTCTCGATCAAGTCGTTTCGTGGCGCGTCGGTCTACACGCTGTCGGAGAAGGCCTCCGACGACGAAGCCGCGGCGCTCGCCAAGAAGGAAAACAAGGCCGACATCATCGCCGGCATCGATCTGGCGCGCGAGAGCGGCGATGTGCGAAACATCCTGATCGATCTCGCCCAGCGCGAGACAATGAACCGATCGATCCATCTGGCGCGCTTCCTGATCTCCGACCTGCGGCGCGCGATCAAGCTGGTGCGCAACAAGAAACACCGCTTCGCGGGCTTCGCGGTCTTGCGCGCGCCCGACGTGCCGTCGGTGCTGATCGAGCTCGGCTATCTCTCCAACAAGGCCGATGAGCGCTTGTTGCGGAGCTCACGCCATCATGCCAAATTGGCCCGCGCGATCGTCCGGGCCATCGACCGGTATATTGCCCTGCAATCAAAGCTTTCGAAAACATAGCGCCGCCATAATTGGCGCGTAGCCAAGGCCGCGAGTTGGCCGAGTTTGTTGACGATCGTGAGAAAGTTTCCGTTCGTGAACGTCACCCCCATATCGACTTAGCGGCCGATTTGGGGACCGCCTTAGAGACCGAGCCAGACAAGCCGGGACATAGCACCGTGAAAGCACTGCTCAGGTTTACCGTCAGACTGTTCAGCGTGGGCTTTTTGCTCGCGATCATTGCGGTTGCGGGCGTGATTGGGGCGATCTGGTACTACGGCCGCGATCTGCCGGATTACCGCGCGCTGGCCGATTACGAGCCGGCCATGGTGAGCCGGGTCTACGCCGGCAACGGGTTGCTGGTCGGTGAGTTCGCCGACGAGCGGCGCATCTTCGTGCCGATCGAGGCGATCCCGGTAAAGCTGCGCCAGGCCTTCCTCGCCGCCGAGGACCGGACCTTCTACGAGCATCCCGGCATCGATCTGCCGGGCATCCTGAATGCGATTTACATCAATCTGCGCAATATCGGCGGCAACCGCCGGCCGATCGGCGCCTCGACGATCACGCAGCAGGTGGCGAAGAACTTCCTGCTCACCAGCGAAACGACGATGACCCGGAAGATCAAGGAGATGATCCTCGCCTTCCGGATCGAGCGGACCTTCTCCAAGAACCAGATATTCGAGCTCTATCTGAACGAGATCTCGCTCGGCAACCGCTCGTTCGGCGTGGCCGCGGCGGCGCTCTCCTACTACGGCAAGTCGCTGAAGGAGCTGACCGTGGCCGAGATGGCGTTGCTCGCGGCGATGCCCAAGGCGCCCTCGGCGCTCAATCCGCGGCGCCACCCCAAGCGCGCGACCGCGCGGCGCAACTGGGTCCTCGGCCAGATGGAGAACAACGGCTTCATCACCGCGGAGGAGACCGCCAAGGCCAAGGCCGAGCCGATCACGCTCCGGCGCTGGAACCCGAGCGGCGATGTGCCGGCGGGCTTCTTCGTCGAAGAGATCCGCCGCGAGATGCTGAAGCGCTATGGCGACGAGAAGCTGCGCAAGGGCGGCTACGTGGTGCGCTCCTCGCTCAACCCGCACTACCAGAAGATCGCCTACCGCGTCCTGCGCAAGGGCCTCGTCGCCTATGACCGCCGGCACGGCTGGCGCGGCGCCTTCACCAATCTCGGCGAGGTGACCGACTGGGCGAAGAAGCTCACCGAGTACGAGGCGATCAAGGACTACAAGAAGCGGCCCCATCCCGCCGCGCTCGGCGGTTGGCGCCTCGCGATCGTAATCGAGATCCACGACAAGGACACCGTCAAGACCGTCGGCAAGAAGCGCGTGGTGACGCGCCGGCATGCGGTGGTCGGATTCTCAGACGGAACCAAGGGCAGCATTCCCTTCCAGGAGATGACCTGGGCGCGCGAGCGCAAGCCCGAGCAGCGCCTCGGTCCGTCGCTCAAGAAGGTTTCCGACGTGTTGAAGCTGGGCGACGTGATCGCCGTCGAACCGGTCGAGCAGCCCACGAACGGTAAGAAGCGCAAGAAGCCTTATCCGGAAGGCACCTATACGCTGCGCCAGGTCCCCAACGTGCAGGGCGCCATCGTCGTGCTCGACCCGCATACAGGCCGCGTGCTCGCCATGGTCGGCGGCTATGCCTTCGGGGTCAGCCAGTACAACCGCGCCATCCAGGCCAAGCGCCAGCCGGGTTCCGCCTTCAAGCCCTTCGTCTACCTGACCGCGCTCGACAACGGCTACACGCCCTCCAGCGTGATCCTCGATGCGCCCGCGGTGATCGGCAACTACAAGCCCCAAAACTACGACAACAAGTATCTGGGCCTGATGACGTTGCGGCGCGGCCTTGAGAAGTCGCGCAACGCGATGACCGTGCGCCTGGCGCAGGCCGTCGGCATGGAGCCGATCGCCCAGACCGCGGAGACCTTCGGCGTCGGCAAGGACCTGCCGCGCGAGTTCTCCATGACGCTGGGCGCGGTGGAAACGACGGTGCTCGATCTGACCACCGCCTATGCCATGCTCGCCAATGGCGGCAAGCGCATCCGGCCGACCTTCATCGACCGTATCCAGGACCGCTACGGCAAGACCATCAGCAAGCACGACCGGCGGCCGTGTCCCGATTGTCGCGCCGCCGACTACAGCGGCGGCGACATGCCGGTGATCAAGGACATCCGCGAGCAGATCGCCGACGAGCGCAGCGTCTTCCAGATCGTCTCGATGCTGCAGGGCGTGGTCGAGCGCGGCACCGGCGGTTACGTGCGCGCGGTCGGCAAGCCGATCGCCGGCAAGACGGGGACGACCAACGACTTCCTCGATGCCTGGTTCGTCGGCTTCACGCCCGATCTGGCCATGGGCGTCTGGGTCGGTTTCGACACGCCCGTCACGCTCGGCTACGGCGAGTCGGGCGGCAGGGCGGCCTCGACGATCTTCCGCGACTTCATGATCGAGGCGCTGAAGGACAAGCCGGCGACCTCGTTCCGCGTGCCGCGTGGTCTCACCATGGTGCGCGTCAACGCCAAGACCGGCCAGCCGGCCCAGGCCGGCGACAAGGCCGTGATCCTGGAAGCCTTCAAGCCGGGCTCGCAGCCGGGCGGCAATGACGGCGCGCGCAGCACCGCGCGCGGCCTGCGGCCCAAGACCGCACCGGAGGCGGGCACCGGCGGGCATTATTAGGTAAATTGATCGCGGATCCGGCCCGCCCCCCACC
>JARRKQ010000104.1:0-12338 GCA_037387885.1 Alphaproteobacteria bacterium
AATTTGCCAACCGACACGCTCTTCGGCGCCTGGAGCGCCGTGCGCTGTTCCCTGTCACGCAGGATTGGGTATCAACGAGGGGGTAAGGGGGGTTGATTTTGCGGAGGGGGGTACCCCCTCTCGCATGATGTCGCAGCGGAAATGTACTGCTCCCAAAAATACTTGAGCTATCGTCTGTGCCGGCACAAAACAAGCACTGCTCGCGGATACCAAACCGCTTGTAGCAATGCAGGCTGCGGCGACGGATCTCCAAACCGGGGCAAGGGGCGTTACCGTTTCAACTTCTCCACGTTCTCGCCCTCAGGGCCGGTAATCCCGATCAACTCCTTGAGCCGGTCCGTGATGCGCTGCATAGGTTCGCGCAGCCGCTCCGGTCCTAACTGTATGTATCCGGCTGTCACGTCCCGGCCGAGCGAGTGGTTGACGAGGGCCTTGAGGGCATAGACCGACATCTCGCACTCTTCGGCCACGGTGATGAAGGTGCGGCGCAAGTCGTGCATTCGCACCTTGATGCCGCTTGTCTTCTTGACCTCGTCGAGGGCAAAGCGCGGCTCCTCGATATGGCCCGATCGGCTGTTGGCTGGGAAGACATAAGGCCCGTCCTGACCAATGGTTCGCCGCGCCATCAGCAGATCGGCCACAAAGTCCGACATCGGCAGGTCAAGCTTGCGCCGCCCCTTGGTGCGTTCGGCAGGCAAGCGGATCATGCGGTCCTTAAGATCCACATCGTCCCAGCGCAACGTCGCGGCCTCGCGTCGCCGGAGGCCGGTGAAGAGGGCGAAGAGAATGTAGTCGCGCTGGATCTCGTTGGGCAGCTTCGTGACAGCTTCATAGAACCCTGGCAATTCTGACGGCTTGACAAACTGCTCGCGCCGCTCATCGGGGTACCATGCGCGGCGCAGCCGCTTCACCGGATTGTCGGGAAGTTCCGGCTGGCGTTCAGCGGCGTAGTTCCACAACAGGCGCAGCACGCGCATGGTGCCGTTGGCGCTGGCATGCCCCTTGGCGCCGCCCACCTTCCCCCGTTTCTCCACACCCTCCTTGATGGACCGGTGCCGCTTCTCAACCATCTCGGACGTAATGTCCCGCAACGGCCTGTCGAGCCAATCCGCAAGATGGCGCTCGACGAACCGCCTGTATTCCTTCGCGGTCTTCTCGCCGAGGTCCTTCCGCGTTTGCAGGTAACCCTCCAGCGTCTGGCGGAGCGTCACGCCCTGCGCCTTAAGCGCGCGTCGGTGGGCCTTGGGATCGATGCCCTGGTACATCAAGGCCAGCTCCCGCTTGGCCCCATCGCGGGCCGCATCGAGCGACAGCACGTTCACCGGCCCTACCGTCACGCGGCGGGACTTTCCGTTTATGTCGCGCTGCACGACGTAGGTCTTGCTGTTCGTGGTGCCGGAGCAGAGCACGCCAAACCCCTTGAGCTCCGTGTCCCAGTGGAGCGTCTGCTTGCCGCTTGGGTCCGGTGCCTTGAGGCGGGTGATAGCGGTTTTGGTGAGCTTGAGATTGGGCATGTATCAACTGTGCGAAATAAGGTATTTTGGGTCCGAATAAGGCCCATAGGGTGTTTTAGAACAGCACGATGTTAGTGGGTTTATGCATATAATACAAACAAAAACAATATTATGACTCTCAAAATCCCTTATTCTTAAAACAACAGATAGTGTCAGTCGACTAACTCTTAATCAGCGGGTCCGGGGTTCGAGTCCCCGATCGCCCTCCAATGACATTAAAGGCCTAGCGGTTCCGCTAGGCCTATTTTGTGGATATCTTGATCCACCGGACCTGCTACGGCTGCAGTCAAATCGGCAGCAGGCTGACATGCGCCGAGGCGATCTGCCGACCTTCGAGAAAGCGTGCTCAGGTCTGGCTCTGGTGGCCCGACCGGCCCGATTCATCAAGGGCAGGGGGATTCAGGCGCTTTCAAACCCGCCCCGGATGCGGTTAGATGCGGGCGAGTGGGGCTGGCTGCATTTCTGCCGGCCGATCCAAAAATCAAAAGCAACTGGGAGGACACCGTGAAGAAAACGATATTCGCCCTGACGGCGGCCGTTGCCCTCGGCTCAGCCGCAGTAGCCCAGGCCGAGGTCGTCGGCATGGGCACATCGAAGCAAGGCGGCTTCACATATTCGGCCGGCGCAGCCATCGCCAAGGCGGTCGGGATGGGAGGGGTCCGGATGCTGGTACGCCCCTATGGCGGCAGCGGCGTCTATGTGCCCGCCGTCAACAAGGGCGAGCTGCAGTTCGCGCTCGCAAATGCGTTGGAGACGCGCTACGCGGTTACCGGCACCGGCGCCTATGATGGCCGTCAGCAGCCCAATATCCGCGTCGTCAGCGTGATGCTGCCGTTGCGTGTGGCGATCTTCACCCGCAAGGACTCGCCGATCAAGACCATCTCCGATCTGCGCGGCAAGCGCGTGCCGGGTGTCTTCGGTGCTGCCCGTACGCTCAAGGTGCTGATGGACGGCCAGCTTGCCAATGCCGGCATGAGCTACAAGGACGTCAAGATCGTCAAGGCCGCCGGCATTATCGGAAATGCAAACGATTTCACTGCCGGAAAGTCTGACGTTTTCTTCTTTGCCGTTGGCTCAGGCAAGGTGCTGCAGGTCGACGCGACGGTGGGCGGCATCCGTGCCCTGCCGATCGATCCGTCACCGGCAGCGATGGCGCGGCTGAAGAAATTCGTGCCCGTGGCCTATGCGCTCAAGGTGAAGCCCGGCAAGCGCATGGCGGGCATCCTGAAGCCGACCTACGTGATGGCGTATCCCTATCTCGTGCTGACCAGCGCCAAGGTTTCGGACGACATGGTCTACAAGGTTGCCAAGGCGATGCACGCCAACCGTAAGGCTATGATCGGCGCGTTCCGGCCGATGGCCGGGTTCAGTCCCAAACGCATGGTGACCGATCTGGGGCCGGTCAAGTACCACCCCGGCGCCATCAAATTCTACAAAGAGAAGGGCCTGTGGAAGTAGTCCCACGTGTCTGCCTCTGATACCGACGCTTCCGCGGGCGACAAAGCGGGACTTAGAAACCCCGTCGCCCGCGGGATCGCCGCGACATTGGCAACCCTCGTTCCGCTTGGCTCGCTCGGCTGGGCGGCGGATCTTTATCGATCCGTGTTGGGAATGGTGTTCACCACCCAGCAGTTCCTCGCAGCGATCCTGGCGCTTGCCCTTCCGGTCCTGTTCCTGACGTTCCGCGCCCTGCCACGCATGCGCAAGGACCGCGTGCCCTGGTACGATTGGGTGTTCGCGGCGCTGGGATTTGCGTCCGCGTTATATGTTGCCGTGCGGCATACGGTGCTTTCGGAGTTGGCCAGCGAGCGGCCCCTTGACGGTATGATCGTGGCGAGCGTGCTCGTCGTTGTCGTGCTCGAGGGGCTTAGGCGAACCACGGGCTGGGCGCTCTTTTCGATCGTGATCGTGTTTCTGGCCTACTCGCAGGTTGCCGACCTAATGCCGGCCAAACTGCAGGCTCTGACGACGACGGCCGACCAGGCGATCTATTACGTGGCCTGGGACACGGAGAGCATGCTCGGCCTGCCGACCAAGGTGGCCTGCGTAGTCGTCATCGCCTTCATCTTCTTCGGCAATCTGCTCTCGCGCTCCGGCGGCTCGTCATTCTTCACCGATCTGGCCGTGTCGCTGATGGGCCGGTTCCGCGGCGGCTCGGCGAAGATTGCGGTGGTGGCCTCGGGCCTGTTCGGCTCGATCTCCGGCAGCGCCGTGTCCAACGTGGTCTCCACCGGCGTCATCACGATCCCGCTGATGCGCCAAGGCGGCTTCTCCGCCCGTTTCGCCGCGGCGATCGAGTCCGTGGCCTCGACGGGCGGCCAGCTGATGCCGCCGATCATGGGTGCGGCGGCCTTCCTGCTGGCGACCTTCGTGGAGGAGACCTACGGCACGGTGATCCTGGCGGCGCTGGTGCCGGCGATCCTTTATTACGTCGCGCTCTTCATTCAGGTGGATCTCGTGGCTGCCAAGAACGGCATTAAGGCGGTCGACGAGTCGCTGATCCCGCGGGTTCTGCGCGTCCTGAAGATGGGCTGGCACTACCCTCTGGCCTTCGCGGTGCTGATCGGCTCGCTTTTCTGGCTCAACGTCCAGCCGGAGACCGCCGCCCTCTACGCCTCCGCCACAATCTTCGTGACTGGCGTGCTGTTCGGCTATGACGGCAAGCGCATGCCGGTCAACGCCGTTTACGACGCGCTGAAGCGCACCGGCGTGGCCTCGGTCGACATCCTGATGATCTGCGCCGCCGCCGGCATAATCATCGGCATTCTCAACCTGACCGGCTTCAGCTATGCGCTCGCGAACGTGCTGGTCGACCTTGCTGGCGGCAACCTCTATCTGCTGCTGCTGCTCGCCGCGATCATCTGCATCATCCTTGGCATGGGGATGCCGACGGCTGGCGTTTACGTGCTGCTGGCGACGTTGGTGGCGCCGTCGATCGAGGCGGCCGGCGTCGATAAGATGGCGGCCCATCTTTACGTCATGTATTTCGGCATGATGTCGATGATCACGCCGCCGGTCGCCATCGCCGCCTTCACGGCCGCGAGCCTCGCCAAGACGAACCCGATGGCGACGGGGTTCGCCGCGGTGCGCTTCGGCTGGATCGCCTATGTCGTGCCGGTCCTTTTCGTCCTCTCGCCCTCGCTGCTGTTGCAGGGCTCAACGCAGTCGATCGTGCTCGCGGTGGTCACGGCGGTCGCCGGTGTCGGGCTCATATGCGCCGCGGTCACCGGATATTTGTTCCGGCCGATGGACATCGCGACGCGCATTGCGACCGGTGCGGCGGGCTTGGCGATGCTGGTGCCGGCGAACGCCGTGCAGCAGGGCCACTGGGTTGACCTTGCGGGCGTGGCCCTGGCGGTCGTGTTGGTGACGCGGGAGTTTCTGCTGCGCCGGAGCGTCGCCAGCACCGAGATTGCTGCCGGCGGTTAACCCGCTTTCGCATTCAAAGCGCGCCAGATCCGCTCCGAGGTGATCGGCGTCTCGATGTGCTCGACGCCGTACTTGCTGAGCGCATCGACGACGGCGTTGACGATGGCGGCCGATGCCGGCGTGATGCCGGCCTCGCCGCCGCCCTTGATCGCGAGGGGATTGCCGGGTGTGGGGTCTTCGCGCAACTCGATGGTGAAAGCCGGGACGTCGTCCGCCCGGGGCAGGGCGTAGTCGAGGAATGAGCCGGTCAGAACCTGGCCGGTCTCATCATGAGCGACGCCTTCGAGCAGTGTTTCACCGACGCCCTGGACGATGCCGCCATGCACCTGGCCGTCGACGATCAGCGGGTTCACGACGCGTCCCACATCGTCGACCGTGGAATAGCGGGTGATCCGAAGGGCGCCGGTCTCGATATCGATTTCGACCTCGCAAACCGCGCAGCCGGTGGGATGGGCCGGGATCCGGCCGACGAAACTGCTTGAGGCGGAGAGCTGATCCTCTTGCTCCGGCCCGAGAGCTTCCGCCAATTCCAAGAGCGACAGTGTGCGGTTTGTGCCGGGATCGCGAAGCAGGCCATCGTCGAACTGGATTGCATCGGGCGGCATGCCCCAATGCTGAGCACAGGCCGCACGCGCTCGCGCGATGATCTTCTCTGCCGTCTCCAGGATCAGCGTGCCGGCGATCCGCATCGAACGGTCCGAATGGGTGCCGCCGCCCATGGTCACCAAGCGCGTATCGCCGCCGCGCAATCGGATGGCCTCGAGCGGGACGCCAAGCTGATCGGCCGCAACCTGGGCGAAGGTCGTTTCGTGGCCCTGGCCGGTCGATTGGGTGCCGGTGACGAGATCGACCGTGCCGTCGCTTCGGACCGAGAGCGTGACCTGCTCGCGCGGATCGCCGACGGGCGACTCGACATAGTTGGCGACGCCGATGCCCAGCAGCTTGCCCTGAGACTGGGTCCCGCGTCTTCGATCCGCTGCGCCGGACCAATCCGACAGGGCAAGTGCGCGTTCCATGTTTCCCAGGAAATCACCTGAATCGTAGGTAAGCCCCATGGCATTACGATAGGGCAGGCGGTCTCTTGGGATCAGGTTGCGGCGGCGCAGCTCGATCCGGTCGAAGCCGAACCGTTGGGCGGCCAGATCGATCAGGCGCTCGATCGCGAAGGTTGCCTCGGGGCGTCCCGCGCCTCGGTAGGGCGAGGTGGGGACGGTGTTGGTGAGGACGCCGCGGGCGCGCAAAGCCACTGCAGGAATGTCATAGGCGGTCGTGACGATGCGGCTGGCATTGGCGAGCGGCACGAACGCCACCGTATGCGCCCCCACATTCAGGGCCATGTCGATATCGAGGGCGAGGATCCGACCGCTCTCGTCCAAAGCGAGAGCCGCCTCGAACCGCATGTCGCGGCCCTGATAGTCGGCGAGGAAGGCTTCACCGCGGTCGGCAGTCCAGCGCACCGGCCGACCCAACCGTCGCGCCGCCCAGGCGACGACCACAACCTCGGGATAGAGAAAGGAGCGCGGGCCGAAGCCGCCGCCGACATCGGGGCAGACGACGTGGAGCCTGTCCTCGGGCAGATCGAGGACTTCGCGTAGGCCGTCGCGATAGCGGATGACGCCCTGGCTCCCAGCGATGACGTTGAGCTCGCCGGTCTCCGTGTCGCTCGCCGCGATCGCCGAGCGTGGCTCCATCTGGCAATTGACGATTCGGCTGCTTTGAAAGGTGAGCCGCACGGTATGGGAGGCGCCTTCGAAGATGCGCCCGACCTCGTCAGGGTCGCCGAAGGTTTCATCGACACAAAGATTGCCTAGGGCGTCCTCCCATAAGATGGGCGCTCCGGTTGCCATTGCGTCGTCGATCGCCACGATTGCGTCCAGCGGCGTGTAGTCGATCTGCAGCAGTTCGGCGGCATCCAGGGCCTGCGCCTTGGTCGAGGCGATGATTACCGCAACCGGCTCGCCAAGATGCCGCGCCCGCTCTTCTGCCAGGGGCCAATGGGGCAAGTCGACAACGTTGTCAGGATCGAAGGCGCGCTCGCGGTGATCGACCGCGCCGGCGGGGTTGGGGCGGTGTGCGATACCGCGCAGCCCGTCGGCCGTGTAGTCTTCCGCCGTCAGGACCGCGATGACGCCGGCGGCTTCGGCGGCCGCGCGCCGGTCGATCTCTCCAATCTGCGCGTGTGGATAAGGCGAGCGTACGAAGTGCGCGTGAAGCTGGCCCGGCAGCGCAACGTCGTCGGTATAGCGGCCCGCGCCGGCGACGAGCCGCTCATCCTCGATCCGGGGGATCGGACGGCCGATATAGGGGCCGGATTTCGATGGACTCATCGCCCGCTATCCTGGCTCGTGCGGATCACACGGCTGCGTGGGAGAGAGCCGATCGATTGAAGCTCAGCCGATACGCAGCACAGGCTTGATCGTCTGGCCGGTCTCGCTGTCGTGGATCGCAGTTGCGATCTCCTCCAGCTCGTAGAACTTGATCAGCCGGTCGAAGGGAAAGCGGCCCTTGGCGTTGAGCTCGACCAGCATCGGGATCAGGCTGTCGGGATTGGAGCCGCCCTCGATGATGCCGTGGATCGAGCGGCCGACCATCAGATGCTGAACAGCGATCGGCAGCTCGCTGCCGTCCCAGGGACTGGTGACGAAGCCGCAGCGGCCGCGCGGCGCCAGGACCTCGAGCCCCTGGCGCATGACGCCCAGGACGCCGGTCGTGTCGAGGACGCAATCGGCGCCGTCGGGCAGATAGGCCATGATCGCCTCGGCCACGGGGTCGTCGCCCGCGACGATCGTCTCATCGGCGCCGAGCTCGGCGGCCAGGTCGAGCCGGTGGGCGTGCCGGTCGACCGCCACGATGCGTCGCGCGCCGGCGAAGCGCGCGGCCATGATGGCGGAGAGCCCGAGCGTGCCCACGCCCAGCACGGCGAAGGTTTCGCCAGGCGCGATCTTGAGATCGTTGAGCGCAGCGCCGGCGCCAGTCTGGACGCCGCAGCCGAGCGGGCCCAGGATTTCCAGCGGTGCGTCTTTCGGAACCTGGATCACGTTGCGCTGGGTGCCGATGGCATGGGTGGCAAAGGACGACTGCTTGAAGAAGTCGCCGTAGACGGGCTCGTCACCGGCATGGAGGTAGTGAGTGCCGTCCTCGCGCGTGCAGGTGAAGCTGTTCTGGGTGTGGCAATAAGAGGGCTTGGAGGCGAGGCAGCTCGGACAATGGCCGCAGCTGTCGAAGGTCATCACCACGTGATCGCCTATTTCGACCTTGGTAACTCCGTCGCCCACCGCCTCGACGACGCCCGCGCCTTCGTGCCCAAGGACCACGGGCTTCGGAACCGGGCTCTTCTCGCCGGCCGCCTTGATATCCGTATGGCAGACGCCGGTGGCGACGATGCGCACCAGAACCTCACCGGGCTCGGGGCCAGTAAGCTCAAGGTTCTCGATGGCGGGGGCCTCGCCGCCCTCGCGGAATACGGCCGCGCGAATTTTCATGGGGTTGCATCCGGTAAATCCAGAATTGGCCTGGGAAAGTGCCGCATTCGGCCCGCCGACTCAAGCCGATGGGCGCGCCTTGGGCCATATTCGAGCACGCCTTCCGGGACTTGCTTGTCCGTCTTGGGATAGTATGACCGAACCGCGAGACGACGAACCGCAGGCACGCCCCTGATGACCCAGCAGCTTCACGCGCTGCCTCCCGGATATGAGATCGAAGGCTACCGGATCGAGGGCACGCTCGGAACGGGCGGCTTTGGCGTCACTTATCTGGCGCGCGAGATATCGCTCGACCGGTTGGTGGCGATCAAGGAGTACCTGCCGGCCGACATTTCCGTCCGCGATACCCGCCACAACACCGTCCATCCGATCGATCGCGATGACGAGGAGACCTTCGACTGGGGGCTCGAGCGGTTCCGTGGCGAGGCGTTGACGCTGGTCTCGTTCCGCCATGCCAACATTGTCGCGGTGCTGCGCTTCTTCGAGGCGAACGGCACTGCCTACATGGTGATGGACTACGAGCAAGGATCGAGCCTCGGCGATATCCTGCGCGACGCCGGTACGCTGCCCGAGCACGAGATCCACGAAATCCTGTTTCCGCTGCTCGACGGGCTCGACCGCGTGCACCGGGCCGGGTTTCTTCACCGCGACATCAAGCCGGACAATATCTACATCCGCGCCGACGGCTCGCCGGTGCTGCTCGATTTCGGCGCCGCGCGGCTGGCGGTCGGGCTGAAGGGCCAGCATCTGACCGGCCTCGTCACCGTCGGATACGCGCCGCCCGAACAATACGATTCCGGAAGCCCGCAAGGACCTTGGACCGATATCTACGCCTTCGGGGCAACGCTCTACCACGCGGTAACTGGCACGATCCCGGTCGAATCGACTGCGCGCGTCGGCGCGTTCGCGCGTCGCGAGCCCGACCCCTTGGCGTCGGTGGAGGAGCGTGCGGCGGTGGGCGAGTATGGCGCACCGCTGATGCACGCGATCGACTGGTCGCTCGCGATCCTCGGCGAGGACCGGCCGCAATCGGTGGCGGCCTGGCGCGCTGCCTTCCGCGCGCCTGACCGCGCGCGCGACCGGCCGGTGGGCCCGGCGCCGCGGCGCAAGAAGCGGAAGCGGGGCGAAACGGTGGCGCCCGCCATACCCCCGGCAAAGGCCTATTCCGAGGCGGCGGCGGACGATACCGTCCCACCACGCGCCACGTTGCTTGCAGACGGTGGCCCCGACGCGCCGGAATCCGCGGATGCGCGTGAGGCGCCAACCGCTCACGAGGAGCCGATCAGGCAGGACGAGCCGCCAATCCCGCCGGCAAAGCGGCATCGCGGCGGCCGTCTCGCACGGGTGGCGGGCACGCTTGTGGCGGTCGGTGTGATCGCCTTCGGCGTCAACCTCGTGCTCGGCGAGGATCCGGTGGAAGCCTGCGATCGCTACGCCGCGCATCCTTTTGATCCGCACAAGCCCCGCGCCATCCCGGGCGTTAGCTTTCGCGAAATGGAGGCAGAGAAGGCCGTGGCGGCATGCACCGAGGCGGTGCGCCGGAAGCCCGAACTCGCCCGCGCCCGCTTCAACCATGCCCGGGCGCTCCACAAGCTGAAGCGGTATGACGAAGCCCGCACGATCTATCAGGCGCTCGCCGCGCGGGGGTATGTCTTCGCCGAGGCCAAGCTGCCTATTTCTGGTACCGCCTCGCCAGCCGGTTCTATCCGGCGGCGGCCAAGCCGCGCCTCGAAACGCTGCGGGCCCGGCTCAATGCCGACCAGATCAGCGAGATCGAGCAGCGTCTGAAGGAGTGGCGACCGGTCTCCTGAGGGCGGTGCCCGTTTCCGTTGTGATGTGCAGGGCTGACTTGACGAAAACTGGTGTTTCATGTATTTAACTTATTGGTTAAGTAATGGTCCTCATATCAAACGAGGTTCGCCCATGACTACGCATCCGACAGTCTCCCGCGACGAATGGCTGGCTGCGCGCCAGGCGCTGCTGGCCAAGGAGAAGGAGTTCACCAAGCAGCGTGATGCAATCAGCGCCGCCCGCCGCGCACTGCCCTGGGTCAAGGTCGAGAAGGACTATGTCTTCGACGGCCCCGATGGAAAGGAGACGCTCGCCGATCTATTCGACGGCCGCGGCCAGCTCATCGTCTACCACTTCATGCTCGGCCCCGGCTGGGAGCAGGGCTGCCCGAGCTGCTCGTTCCTGGCCGATCACTTCGACGGCGCGGTCGTGCATCTCGCCCACCGCGACGCGACGCTGGTCGTGGTCTCGCGGGCGCCGCTCGCCGAGATCCAGAAATTCCAGAAGCGCATGGGCTGGACGTTCAAATGGGTGTCGTCGAACGGTACCGACTTCAACCACGACTATCACGTCTCGTTCACCGAGGAGGAGATGGCCAAGGGCGAGGTCGTCTACAACTACCGAAAGAGCGAGTTCCCGAGCGAGGAAGCGCCGGGCGTCAGCTTTTTCGCGCGCGATGAGGCAGGTGATGTGTTCCACACCTATTCGGCCTATGCCCGCGGCCTCGACATGCTGCTTGGTACGTACAACTTCCTCGACATGGCGCCCAAGGGCCGCGACGAGGATGACCTTGATTTCACCATGTCATGGGTGCGCCACCACGACCGTTACGACGATTGACGCCATTAGCGCGTGATTATTTGGTTGGCGCGGTTTCGGCGAAGGTCTTGGCGTAGCGCTCGCGGAGCTCCGCCTTCTGGACCTTGCCCATGGCGTTGCGCGGCAGCTCGTCGACCACGAAGACGCGCTTCGGCACCTTGAAGGCCGCGAGGCGGCCCTTGAGCGTGCCGATAACGCGGGCCTCGTCGGGCTGGACATTAGGTCCCGCGCGGGTCACGACCGCGGTCACCGCCTCGCCGAAATCGGGATGCGGGAGCCCGACCACGGCGGATTCGCCCACGTCATCGAGCTCGTCGATGAAACCCTCGACCTCTTTGGGGTAGACGTTGAAGCCGCCGGATATGATGAGATCCTTGGCGCGGCCGACGATGGTGACGGTACCGTCCTCCTCCATCGTCGCCAGATCGCCCGAGATGAAGAAGCCGTCGGGCCGGAATTCCTCGGCGGTCTTCTCCGGCATCCGCCAATAGCCCTTGAAAACAGTCGGCCCCTTATATTCGAGCACCCCGACCTCGCCGGGCGGCAGGATGTTGCCATCCTCGTCGGCGACGCGAACCTCGACGCCAGGCAGCGCCTGGCCCACCTTGCCCGGCTGTCGTTCGCCCACGTAGGGGTTCGAGGTCACCATGCCCGCTTCGGTCATGCCATACCGCTCGAGGACCCGGTGACCGGTGCGGATCTCGAACTCGGTGAAGGTCTCGGCGAGCAATGGGGCGGAGCCGGCGATGAAGAGGCGCATATTGGCGCAGGCCTCGCGGGTGAAGCCCGGATGCGCCAGCAGGCGAACATAAAACGTCGGCACACCCATCATCACCGTGGCGTTCGGCATCTGGCGCACCATCTCGTCGGCATCGAAGCGCGGCAGGAAGATCACCTTGCTGCCATTGAGGAAGGCGCAGTGGAGTGCCACGAAGAGCCCATGGACGTGGAAGATGGGCAGGGCGTGGAGCAGCACGTCGCCCGGAATGAAGCCCCACAGCTTGTGCAGCGTCCGCGCATTGCTCTCCAGGTTGCCGTGGCTCAGCATCGCACCCTTGGAGCGCCCCGTCGTGCCGGAGGTGTAGCAGATGGCGGCAATGTCGTCGGTGCCGACCTCGGCGATCGCGCCGGAGGGATCGAGCCCGGCAGAGCGTTCCATCAGGCTGCCGTCGCCGTCTGCGCCCAGGGTGAGCACCTCGGCCCGCCCGTGTTTTGCCGCCAGTGACCCGATGGCCTCGGCCCGGGCCGGCTCACAGACGATCACCGACGGCTCCGCATCGCCGATGAAGTAGTCGAGCTCGGC
>JARRKQ010000105.1:0-10051 GCA_037387885.1 Alphaproteobacteria bacterium
CTCGTAGGCTTTTTTCTCTTCACCCACGAGCCAATAGCACAAGGACGATAAGTTGAGGCCGCAGCATCCCGGATCGTGCCCTGCGTACTCGTAGGTGAGCGCGTGGTGAGTCTCCGGCCGATAGAGGGCAATTCCCAAGCGAGCGTGCTCCAGTGCGCCGGCAAAATCACCTTCCAGAAAATGGCCTGCCCAGCGGCAGTGGTGGGCTTCAAGAGTCAGATTCTCGTCATCGCTGGCTTCCGCGATTCGAACCATTTGAATGGCGGTTTGGTTCATTCCTGGAAGGTCCGTGCGCAGATGGCTTACTATCCACTGCCCGAAGTAGGCTGCGAAAAGGCCTCTGTTGTCGCCCAAAGCCTGACAGAGCTCCACCGCCCGCGTGTAGTTCTCCATCGTTTCCTCTGCCATAGCGCCGACGGTGCTCAACAGAGGGACGCCATAGCCGATGCGTAGGGCTACCTCCTTCTCTTGGCGCGCTGGGCCTTCCTCCAAATCGGGGAGCAGAGCTAGGCCACGCATGAAATGGTCGCAGGCCTCCCTGTTGGCTGCGCGGCGTACCGCCTTTTCGCCGGCCTGCCGCCAGCGCTCGATGGCCTCTGCCGTTTCGCCGGCCTCGGTCAGGTGATGGGCAAGGACCTCGGGGCTGTCCTCGCAGCGTGCCGCGAAGACGCGCTTCAGGGCCTGAGCTATCAATCGGTGACTTTCGCGCCGTTCGTTCTTCAGCAAGGACGCGTAAGCGACATCCTGGGTCAGGGCATGCTTAAAGGTATAATCCGGCTCGGGCAGTTTTCGGATTTCATGGATGAATTCTGCCGCCTGCAACTCTTCAAGACCACGTTGCAGCACGGCGTCATCTTCCATCTCGACACTGGCCGACAGCAGTTGCCTGGAGAAGTTCTTGCCGATCACGGCGGCGGACTGGAGCAGCTGTTTACCCTCTGGGGAAAGGCGGTCGATGCGGGCGGCAAGCACCGACTTCACAGTGGGTGGGATGGCAGCCACGGCGGCATCGACGGAGCCCTTCACGAGGCGAAAGTCACCCACTTCCCCTTCCAGGAAGCCGGTCTCCAAAAGACTGCGAACGCATTCCTCAAGAAAGAACGGCATGCCGCGCGTGCGTGCGATCAAGGAGGCTTTGAGTACGGCGACACTCGTGTCGCTCCCCAATAACACCTCTGCCAGCTCACTTGCGTCTTCATCCTCAAGGGGTTCAATGCTGATCTGCGTGAAAAGACTCCGCCCGGCCCAGTCGTGGGCAAACTCCGGGCGAAAATTGAACAGGGCAAGGATCGGCAGGGCCGCGATACCATCAAGCAAACGCCCGATGAAGGCTTTGCTGTGCTCGTCGATCCAGTGGAGGTCCTCGATCACAAGGACGAGTTTCTTCCGATTGGAAAGTTGCTGCAGGAGGGCAACCGCAGCATCAAGAATGCGTTCCTGCCTTTCCTCCGCACTCAGCTCGCGCCAGAAGAAGTCCTCGACCGGCAGATCAAAAACCGCCGAAAGGGGTGCCACGAGTCCCTCCAGGTCCGAACCCAGAGCCAGAATCTGTTCCCGCAGATGTTCGGCGAGCTGGGATCGGGGCCCGCCGTCGGAAAGACTGAAGATGCTTCGCAGCAACTCCAGCAGCGGCCCGTACGGCGTAGACTTGCCGATGGATCCTACGCCGGTTTCCAGTACTTGCCATTCGCCCTCGGCAATGGCAGCGACGAACTCATGCACCAAGCGAGATTTGCCAACCCCGGGTTCGCCGACCAGAGCCACGGCGCGGCCGCTGCCCTGTGCGGCCCGACGAGCAGCCTGACGGATGAGATAGCTGTCCTCTTCGCGACCAACAAAGGGCGTCAGGCCGCGACGTCGGGTGGCACGAAAGCGGACCCAGGGCTCGGGCACGTCTTCCAGGTCCCAGACCTCCAGGGGCCGGGTTAATCCCGGAACCGAGAGGGCGCGCCGATTGCTCGCCAGGATCGCACCGGCGGCCTGACGCTGGGTGCTCTCGCTGATAGCGATGCACGAAGAAGCCGCCAAATCTCTGACGCGGATGGCCAGCGGAATGGTTGGCCCAAAAGTATCGAAACCGCCGAAGGTGCCGCCCTCGCTGGGCCGGATCACGACCTCGCCGGAATTGATACCGAAGCGCATGGTGGCCGGACCATCGGCCTGTCGGTTGAGCGCCAAGGCGGCCATGCAGGCCCGCAGGGCGTGATCCTCGAAGGCAAGCGGTGCCCCGAAGAGCGCTACCAAGCCTCCGTCGGGGAGTAGCTTCACTAAGCCGCCATAACGCTCGATGGTTGCCGTTATTGCCGTGAAATCGTGCTGCTGACGTTCCACCTGATCCTCGGGGTCGGCCTCGAGGTCCGAGAAGGCGAGATCCAGGAAGTCGACCGCAAGCACCGATGCCTGCTTACGCTCTCCCCGGAGCTCCGTCACGGCTATGTGGGGCGCTGCGGCGGTCGACGTCGGTTCGGCCAATGCCCGTAGGTCGCCGGCTGAGACATGGGGCAATTGCCGGGTACCTTCGATCTCGTCGCGCAAGGCCTGCGTCTGCTCGTCGGGTCGAATACCAAGCTCCCGACGCAGCACCTTGGCGCAGGTCTCGTATTGCTGCAGTGCCAGGGTACGTTGGCCCTGGGCCTGGTAAAGCCGCATAAGTGCCCGGTGCGCCTCTTCCTCGAGTGGGTCGAAGGTCAGGAGACGTTGTCCGACCTCAAGGGCCCGGCTGCCTCGGCCACTTTGGATCAGGTGGTCCAGGAGCCTGAGATGGACGCCTCGAGCCAAACCGCTGAGCCGCTCTCGCTCGTAGAACAGCCAGTCGTCGCCCGCCGGGTCGCGCGCCACCATGCCTTCGAGAAATTCCCCTCCGTAGAGGGCCACAGCCTCCTCAAGGGATTGGGGCTCGTTTTCGTCCGCCAAGCGCTCGAAGACCATGACATCGCTCTTGACCGACCGGAGATCGAGGGCGACCAGGCTTTCTTCGGTGCGCAGCGGCGGCGGTTCGCACCTCTCAAGGGCCCGGCGCAGGGCCCAAAGCGCCTGGCGAAGACTGGCGCGTGCCTGCTCCTCGCCGCGGTCGCTCCAGAGTAGCCCGATGAGCTTTTCCCGCGGCATGCCACGGCGCCCTGCCTTGGCGAGGATGGCGAGGAGCAGCTCAGTCTTGCGGCCCGGAATGGCTATCTGGTTTCCAGAGGCGTCATGGGCCTCAAAGGGCCCCAAAAGTTTCAAGCAAAGGCTCGGAACATCTTGGTCGTCGTTCGTCAAAGGGTTCCGGTCACCCGGCTCCCGACCGGTGACATGCTCGAAAATATGGACCGGATAGGACAGATTCTTGACCTCGGTCTCCCCGAGGTCCTGAAAGACGGCATCGACCTTGCCGCGGATCTCATCGTGAACCTTCGAGGCGATACAGATGCCGCCGGGGCGGGCCAGCGCTTCCAGGCGGGCGGCAAGGTTGACGCCGTCACCGAAGAGATCACCTTCTTCGACGATCACGTCGCCCAGGTTCACTCCGATGCGAAGGGCAACGCGCCGCTCGAGGGCGATCTCGACCTGATGGGCCTGGACTGAACGCTGGATCGCCACAGCGCAGTCGACGGCATCGACTACGCTGGCAAACTCCACGAGCAAGCCGTCACCCATGCGCTTCACGGCACGTCCCCGGTGTGCGGCAATGGAGGGGTCGAGGACACCGGACCAGATGGCCTTTACGGCATCGTGGGTGCCTTTCTCGTCGACCTCCATGAGGCGGCTATAGCCGACCACATCAGCGGCCAAGATTGCGGTGAGCCTACGTTCCATGACGCTTTCCTACTCCGCACCGCACGATTTAACGCTGGATCGACGAGAGATCCAAGACGGCCGAGGCGGAATTAACGGCGATGAAGACGGCGATTTAACGCCGCGGCGCCAATCTTGAGGCCAAGGACGCATCGGCGACGGTCGAGGAGTGTGCCATGGAGGAATTTCAAAGAGTTGCCCTGATTGCTGTCTCGGACCACGAACTGGCTCTGAACACCGGAAAAAGCCTTGGCCACATGGGATATAAGGTGGTGTTGACGACCGGTGGCGAAGCTGCCGCAGCCGAACTTCGCGACCAGGGCCTCGACACTCATTTCCGCTCCCTCGATCCCGAGGATCATGAGGAAGTTGCTTCATTGATCAAGGCCTTGAAGGCCAAACCAGGCCGAATCGACGTCTTAATCGCCGATGCGAGCCGAGACACAGATCCTTCGGAACACCAGACGCTCTGCCCAGCCGTCCTGCCGCTAATGCAGACCCAGGGCTACGGCCGCATTGCTCTTCTTGCGGACTCGCAACGAGAATGTGAGTGGGCCAACGAGGCTGCGCGAAACAACATCAAGATCAATGTCATCTACCCCGTAAACGAGAAAGTGGAAATCGCCGTCTGGCTGGCGACCCTGCCCGATGACGGTCCCACGGGCGGCGTCTTTCGCTGCAAGGATGAGAGAGAGGCTATGTCATGAAAGTCGTTTTGTTGGGCGGTTACGGTCACTATGGACGCTATATCGCACGAAAACTGGTCGAGCAGGAGATCGTTACGACCCTCGTCTCCGCCGGCCGGTCCCTCGAAAAGGCGCGGGCCCAGGCGGAAAGCCTCGGTGCCAAAGTTGAGGGCGCGCATGTCGATCTTTTCCAGACTGACGAGGTTCCGGAGGCAGTCCGTAGCGCGGATCTGATCGTGAATGCAACGGGACCGGACCATCTGACGGCGGTCCCAGCATTGCGTTTGGCGATCGACCTGGCCATCGACTACTGCGACCTCAACCTCTCCTGGCGAGCAACGGAAGAGATGCTTGCCATGAACGAGGATGCCGCAGCCGCCGGCATCACCGCCATCACCGGCATCGGCGCCTTTCCGGGGCTTTTCAGCTTGCTCGTGATGCACGGGGTCGACCGCTTCGATCAGGTCAAAAATGTCCGCCTTGGCTACTGCATGAGCGTCCAGGCCAGCTTCGGCGATCCCAAGGATCCGGCATTCCAAGAGTCTCCGGCAAGCATCGGCAGTGCTATGGCGGCCGTGATCCATGGCTTTAGTGGAACGGCCCGCCAGTTCGTCGGTGGTAGCTACGTCGACCTGCCGGCTTTTGGGCCCGCCTACAAACTTCCGCTCCTCGGCGGGGGTGCCATCGAGGTCCACACCCAGGGCTCGGCCGAGCCCATCACCCTACCCAGATCCATCCCGGGCATCGAAGAAGTGACCATGGGCGCTGGCTACTACCCGCCCCAGGTGAACGACCTGACCAAACAGCACATCGACGCCTGCGGCCCAGGGGCAGAGGAAGAGGTCGTGGCTGCAGTGAGGCGAGATCTGGCGGCTAATCCCGAACACTGGACGGCCGAGCTTCGCGACGATGTCACCAAGGGCGAATCGGTCACCCTCGAAGGCCTGAAGGACGGCCGGCCGGCGCGCTGCCTCGTCGAGCCGAACTGGAATCGCGATGCCTTTGCCGAGGACGCCTCCGGCGACGTCGTGACGGGGGGCCCTCTTCTGGTGGCCTGCCTGAAGCTATTGCATGGCGAGATTGCCACCAAAGGGGTTTTCGCCCCCGAGGCATGTTTCTCGCCCGGGGCGTTTTTTGAGGACCTGCGCCGCGAGGTCAACCTCTTCACCGAGCGCGACGGCTCGCTGGTGACGGAAGAGTTCGGGTTCCTGGATTAGCCCGTGTTTCCATCCGTAGGAAGGGTTCTGTGCCGTGACCGATAGCGAAGTGGCCGATTTCGTTTACACGGACGAACTCATCGACAAGTTCGAATGTCGCTGGGGTGAAGGGTTCATGTCGCCTGGCGGGGCACCCGAGCTGGCAGAGCTCTTACGTCCGGTGAAAATCCAGAGTCGCCGTGTGCTTGACTTCGGCTGCGGAACCGGAGGTTTCACATCACTACTCGTGAGCGCCCACGGGGCCGGTGAGGTGGTCGGCGTTGACATTGAGCCGCTCGTGCTGGCGCGTGCCGAACGCCTGGCGGTAAGGCAGGGGCTTGCCGACAGAATTTCATATCACTGTGTCAGCCCGGGTCCCCTCGACTTTGCGACGGCAACCTTCGACTTTGTCCTCTCCATCGGCGCCATCGTCCACCATAGCAACCAACCACAGCTATTCCGCGACTTCCATAGACTGCTCCGGCCCGGCGGCCAGCTGGTCATCAGCGACTGGTATGCCACCGAAGATCCCTTCACCGAGGAAATGCGCCGCTGGACCTCCGAAGGAGAGCACACCTTCGAAATGGCCTCGCTGAGGCAGACGGCAGGCCTGGCGCGCGAAGTCGGTTTCGTTGCCATAGAGATCCGCGACCGTAATGACTGGTTCCGCGCCGAAACCAGACGCGACCTAGAGCGGTTGAATGGGTCGCTGTGGGACGGATACGTCACCCGCTTCGGCTTGGACGCTGCCCGTTTCGCCCGGGAGTGTTCCAAAACTTTCGTGCAGCTCGCGGACCAGGGCCAGCTGAGGCCAGGTTATCTCTACGCCCGCAAACCACAGGAGGAACCCTGATATGCCGGTAGAATGGGAAATTCATGGTGTCAGCTTCGGCAATTGCAACTGTGACTACGGTTGCCCCTGCCAGTTCGAGGCTCCCCCGACTCACGGCGATTGCCGTGGCACCTGCTTCATAGAGATCTCGGAGGGCCACTTCGGAGAAGTGCCGCTTTCGGGGCTCAGGATGGGCTCCATCTACGACTGGCCGGGCCCCATTTCCGAGGGCAAGGGCAAATGCCAGATCTTTATAGAGTCGCGCGCCGACAAAGCCCAGCGCGACGCTCTCCTGCGGATCTCACGCGGCGAGGAGACGACCCCCTTCGGCAACATCTTTGCCGTCTATGCTGCGACCTGCGACACAATCTACGACCCACTCTTCACCGAAATCGAATTCGAGCTGGATATTGAGAAGCGTCGGGCGAAGTGCGTCGCGAAGGGAGTCTGCGAGGCCAGCGGCGAGCCGATAATTGGCGTCGCTGGTAACGAGCACCGTGCCCAGATCCACCTACCCAAGGGCCTGGAGTTCAGAACGGCTGAGATGGGTCGAGGCCGCTGCCGCGTCGAAGGGAAGCTCGAAATGACACTCGACGACGGCTCCGCACAGTTCCACGAAATCCACCTCAACCAAAACGGCGTGATCGAGTGAATATGGAGGCGGCCGCCTCCGTTATCTGCTTGGGACTTGAAGCAAAAAAATGGGCCGCGCCATAGATCCTTATGGACTCGCACTCCAAGCTATTCTGTGCGCAGCCCGGCAGCTAATAGTGCCTTCATTCCACCATCCACATAGGAGACATTGCTAAACCCCATCTCGGTAAGCAAGTTCGCCGCTGAAGCGCCGCGATAGCATGGAGATGAACCGCAGGTGGTGATAATTCGGCGTGAACGATCTTGTAGTTTCGGCTCGCGATATTCTTCGTCAAACTCTAGATCTGCCTTCCACGCCAACGATCTGCCGGGTGCGTTCAACGCTCCAATTCCCATGCCAGTGACTTCGACCTCGGACTCGTCGCGAACATCCACCAAAAGAGCGTTCGGATCCTCTTCCAATTGTTTCAGGGCCTCTTCGGCACTAATTACATGGGCTTTCGCCATCGCCTCGTTGGCCATTTGCATAAAGGTCTTCGCCATTGGTTCCTCCTGTTTCAGGCGGTCGATTCCTCACTGAATCATTAGCTTCTGCAATAGAAGTGGCGCATTAAGCAGAGAGTTCGCGGCGAATGTTCTCGGAAGTCGCATTTCGGATTCGATAGTGCAAATGCACTATTTGTCCCGTGAAATTGCACTATCGCATTGCGACGCCATGGCCAACGTCGCGACTTCATCATGTGGCCATATCAACACGGCTTCCGGAGCTCGGCATTCAACCTGACGGAAAGATTTGCCCTTATGAGCGCTACAGTGATCCGTCTGCATCGTGCACCTCATGGCCCGTCAGCGCCGGGACAAAAGTGCAGACGACCCGCATTTTGGTCTCGGCGCGAATGCGATGCCGGTCATGGTTGTTCATGGCGTAAAGCGTGCCGGGTCTGATGTTGTGAACCGTGCCGCTATCCAGTTCCTCGACCGTCCCCTCGCCTTCCAGGCAGTAGCAGGCTTCCAGGTGGTTCTTTTGCCAAAGCACCATCTCGAAGCCTTCCTCGAGGATGCTATCCGTCAGGGTAACGCCCATGCCGTCTTCGTGATGAAGGAGGCGCAGGCTGTGCCACTTGTCGCCGTGGGCCTCGCCCTTGGTGCCGACAACATCCTCCAAGCGTTTGACGATCATCAGAGCGGCTCCCCGGCTGTTATCCCTCTTGGGTTTTGATCAGTGTGCCGACGTAGTCCCTGACATCGTCCGTCCAGTCTGACGGGCCTTCGCCATGGGCGATCGAAGCATGAAGCTCTATCAGCTTCCAAAGTTCGTCCTTTGTCGCTGCAACGAAACTCGCGGGGCAGGCTTCCATCCCTTCGCAGTCCTTGCAGGCGTAAGAATATGCTTCGGTCATCATCTGTGCTCCTTCACGTCTTCGGGAAAGCCATCGTAGTTCCGCATGTCGTCATTGAATTTGACCCAGTGCAAACGCTCGCGCAGGAAGACGTTCGACTCCGGAGTCATAGAGTTGGGGTCGTCGAGCGAAGCTATGGTGATCGCGATATCGTTCCATTCTTCACCCCGGAACGTCAGCGAAGTCCCACACTTCCCACAAAATCCGCGATAGGTTCCGGGGGAGGATTGATGCTCCGTGATCTTGCCTTTCGTGATCTCGAAATTGGCCGGCGAGGTGCCGAACCACGGCACGTACGCACCGCCAGTCGCCCGTCGGCAATCGTCACAATGACATATGCCCGCATAAGTTTGCGGCCCATGGACCTGGTAGCGGATTTCGCCGCATATGCAGCCACCCTCGTGCATTTCCGATGCGTCGTTCATGCCTTTCACCCCTTGTACAGACCACCATGCCGCTGACAGCGAACCTCTGGCCAGGTGAGAAACCTAGAGATTTTGTAGAAACAGAGCGAATGCTCCGGCCGCGTCTGTCTCCATAGAGGCATTGACATATTTGGCGAATTCTTGATCTGATGCCACTCAATAAATTTCCAAACATGTAAGAAAATCTATAGTATGGACTGGTCCGAACTCCCATCGCTCAATAGCCTGCGCGCCTTTTCAGTGGTCGCGGAGACGGGCAGCTATTCAAAAGCGGCAACGCAACTGAACGTCACCCACGCAGCGGTCAGCCAACAGGTCAAGTCTCTTGAGGAGCGGTTGGGTGTTTCCCTGGTAGTTCGCGTCGGGCGCGGGATCACCCTGACCTCGCAAGGCGCAAGCCTGGCACGCGATCTTGAGACAGGCTTTGCAGCCATCTGCCGAGGCATCGAAACGTTAACCGGGGCTGATGCTTCGCGTTCGGTTCAAATCACAACCTCACCGGCCTTCGCAGTCGAGTGGTTGATGCCGCGAATCGCCGAGTTCCAGCAACGGCATACAGAGATCACATTGATGTTGAACCCGTCGGCGGAGGTTATGGAATTGAAACCCGGCGGCATCGATCTGGCGGTCCGCTATACCGATCGCCGCAGACTGGGAAAGGAAGTCACGCCCGTTCTCATAAGCGATATGGTCGTGATTGGAACACCTTCGCTGATCGAAGACGGCGTGTATGACGATCCGGCGGCGCTCAAAAACCTGCCCTGGCTACAGGAGTTGGGCACAAACGAGGCTGCGGAATGGTTTGAACGCCGGGGAGTAACATTGGACCGACCTTTGATGATTTCTCAAATGCCCGGCAACTTGATCATGCAGGCAGTGCGACGGGGTGATGGTATCAGCTATACGGCTCGTGCCTTCTTCAAGGAAGAGATCCGGTCCGGCCAGGTTGTCGTGCTGTTTTCAGATCCTGCAGTCGGGATTTACTATATCGAGACATGCCCTGGCGTGATGAGACGGCCTGTAAAGACATTCTTGAGTTGGCTGAAGACCAAGTCCGAGGAGGTAACTGCGGCTCAGCCAGCCCGCTGAGCCCCCCATTCCGGCCAAATCGATACCTCGCGAGGGGTGGCCGCAAACCCATTAT
>JARRKQ010000106.1:0-10584 GCA_037387885.1 Alphaproteobacteria bacterium
AGGACATCGCGGATGGGCTCTCGCATCTGCTCGCCGACAGCTACACGCTCTACCTCAAGACCCACAATTTTCACTGGAACGTGACCGGGCCGATGTTCAACACGCTACATCTCATGTTCGAGGGGCAGTACACCGAGCTGGCCACCGCGGTCGACGAGATCGCCGAGCGCATCCGCGCCCTCGGCCATCCGGCCCCCGGCAGCTATCAGCAGTTCGCCAAGCTTTCCAAGGTGACCGAGGAGACCGGCACGCCGGCCGCCGAGGAGATGGTCAAGCAGCTCGTCGAAGCGCACGAGACGGTGGCCCGCACCGCGCGCTCGGTCTTCCCGACCGCCGAAGCCGCGAGCGACGAGCCGACCGCCGACCTCCTCACCCAACGCCTCCAGGTGCACGAAAAGACCGCCTGGATGCTGCGGAGCCTGCTGGAAGGTTAACCTATCTGACACGGCTCCAGCCACTAAAGTTGAAGGGGCGGATCCAAGGATCCGCCCCTTCGGGTTTGACGGCCGTGGAGACCGTCTTTTCAGCTCCGCGCTTGGGAAGGATCGGCGGTCCTCCGCGGATGCTGAAACTGGTGGGTTGGGTTGTCTGAGTGTCTGGCTGCCCCCATTCGTGATCACGTGATCGACGGTGTGATGAGTATCACTCGCGTCAGGTCCCGGCTGTGACGGCTGTCACAGGCCCGAGGAAATTTAAGAAAAAAATCCGAACTGGCTTGAGGTCAGTCCTCGACCCAGGCGATGCGCAGCAGATTGGTCGCGCCCGGCGTGCCGAAGGGCATGCCAGCGGTGATCACCAGGCGGTCGCCGGGGACGGCGAACTGTTCCGACAGCGCGGCCTTGGCGGCGCGGTCGACCATCTGCGCGGAGTTCTTGACGTCCTTGGCCTGCACGCAATGCACGCCCCAGGCGAGCGCCAGGCGGCGCGCCGTCGAAATCTCCGGGGTGATGCAGAGGATCGGCACCTCCGGCCGCTCGCGCGCCGCGCGCAGCGAGGTCGAGCCGGTCGAGGTGTAGGTGACGATGGCCGCCGCATGGATGGTCGAGGCGACCTGGCGCGCGGCCGCGGTGATCGCATCGGCCGCGGTCGAATCGGTGCTCGTGCGCACGGCATCGACGATGGCGCGGTAGTTCGGATCGCGCTCGACGCGCGCGATGATGCGGCTCATCATCGCCACCGCCTCGACCGCGTAGTCGCCCATCGCCGTCTCAGCGGAAAGCATCACCGCGTCGGCCCCTTCATAGACCGCGCCGGCGACGTCGGAGGCCTCGGCGCGGGTGGGTGTCGGTGCGTGGACCATCGAATCGAGCATCTGCGTCGCCACCACCACCGGCTTGCCGACCTGGCGGCATACCCGCACCATGCGCTTCTGCAGGCTCGGCACTTCCTCCGGCGGCACCTCGACGCCGAGATCGCCGCGCGCGACCATGACCGCGTCGGAGAGATCGACGATCTCGCCCAGCCGGTCGACCGCCGCGGGCTACTCCAGCTTGGCCATCAGCCCGGCGCGGCCGGCGATCATTTTCTTGGCTTCGGCGACATCCTCCGGACGCTGCACGAACGAAAGCGCGATCCAGTCCGCCCCCAGATCGAGCGCGAAGGCGAGATCGCGCCGGTCCTTTTCGGTCATCGCCGGGATCGGCAGGATCGCGCTCGGTAGGTTGACGCCCTTGCGGTCGCCGATCTCCCCGCCGGTGACGACGCTCGTCTGCGCGAAATCGGGCCCGACCTCTTCGACGCGCAGCCGCACCCGCCCGTCATTGATCAGGATGTCCTGGCCGACGGCGAGGCTGGCGAAGATCTCGGGGTGGGGCAGGGGCGCCCGTGTGGCATCGCCCGGCGTGTCATCCATGTCGAGGCGAAAGGGCGCGCCGCTTTCGAGCTCGACCTCGCCGTCGGCGAAGGCGCCGACGCGAATCTTCGGTCCTTGCAGATCCGCGATCACGCCGATCGGCCGGCCGAACTTTGCCTCGGCGGCACGGATCAGGTCGTAGCGCGCCTTCTGGTCTTTATGTTCGCCGTGGCTGAAGTTGAGCCGGAAGAGATCGGCCCCGGCCTGGAACAGGGCTTCGATGGTCGCGGCGTCGGAGCTTGCCGGCCCCAACGTGGCAATGATCTTCGCGTTGCGGTGACGTCGCATGGGGCCCGACCATAGCGGGCTTCGATGACGGGCGCGAGACCGAAGCGCGGGCACGTCCGGAAATTCCCGGGCTCGGATTTACCGCCCTGGAAAACTAAGCCGGGACCCCAAATCTCCCCTCTCCCCTGGGGGGAGAGGGGGCGAAACCTGGACCTAAGCCGCTACCAGCTTGCGTCGCCGAGATCGACGCCGTGCTCGCGCACCGCATCGGGGCCCGGCAGTGCGATGTCGGCCGTCTCGAAGGCGGGCTTGAGCTCGCCGATCCACTTCGCCATCTCCTCGTCGCTGTCGTGCAGCTTGAGGCCGTAGTGATGGGCGATGCGGTTGCCCGCGCTGCCGGGCTTGCCGAGCAGCTGCATGCCGCGCGGGAACCAATAATCGACGCGCGCCTGCACCGCGTCCCGGTGTCCGCTCTCGCAGAGGCGCACGACTTCTTCCGCGCCGTCCTGGCCGTGGCGCGCCTCGTCCTGCAGGATCGGCTTGATCACCTCGGCGTAGGGCTTGAAGCTCGTGTTGCGCATCGACCAGAGCCAGACGCGCCCGCAGCGGTCGATCATGTGCTTGAAGACCGAGACCTCGACCCAGTCCGTGACGTCCTCGGTGCTGCCGAGGAAGTGGCTGCCGCCCGGCCGCCGCCGCTCGAGCCAGGCATCGACGTCGAGGCCGACCCTGCGCGCGAGATCGTCCATCATCTCGACATGCTCGGCCTCTTCGTTGGCGGTGTGCACCAGCGCCGCCTTGTTGCGCGGATCGGGCAGGTGGAAGACCGCGCGCGAGAACATCTCGCAGGCGGCGATCTCGCCGACATACTGCTTGCCGATCAGCGTCCGCAGCATCTTGCGATAGTCCTCGGGCGTATCGTCGAGCGTATCGAAATCGATTTCGCCCGGCTTATAGACCGGCGCGCCGTTGCCGGCCGCGGCGCTCTTGGATGCGGTGCTCATGGGGCGATCCTCCTGCGGCTGATTATTTCTATTTTTTACGCTAATGTAAATAAAATCGACTGCCCGTGCGACGCATGGCCGCAATGCTCGAACCGGCATGCCCGGCGCCGGGGCGGGCGATGCCAATTTCGGCCGTTTTCTCGCGCGGCCAGGCGTGTCAGGCTAGGGGCAGCGCATCCCGCCCAATCAGGCGGCACGGCATGAGGACGGACGGTATGGATTTCGGGATCTTCGATCAACTCGACCGGCGGGCGCCGGCGGCCGAGGAGCCGCTCAGCGACTACTACGAAAGCCGCCTGAAGCTCATCGAGCGCTACGACCGGCTCGGCTTCTCGCATTACTTCGTCTCCGAGCACCATTCGACGCCGCTCGGCATGGCGGCCTCGCCGGGCATCTTCTTCTCCGCCGTCGCCCAGCGCACGCAGCGCCTGCGCTTCGGCCCGCTGGTCTACACCCTGCCGCTCTACGAGCCTTACCGGCTGATCGAGGAGATCTGCATGCTCGATCATATGAGCCGCGGCCGTTACCAGCTCGGCGTCGGCAAGGGCATCTCGCCCTTCGAGGTCGGCTATTTCGGCATCGACCACGCAGAAGCCCAGCCGCGCTACATCGAGGCGATGGAGGTCATCCTCAAAGGGCTGACCGAACCCGTCCTCGACCACGACGGCACCTATTACCACTACGAAAACGTGCCGATGGAGTTCGCGCCGGCCCAGCGCCCGCATCCGCCGCTCTGGTACGGCATGGTCAACCCCGAGACCGTCAATTGGGCCGCGCCCAACAACATCAACATCGTGAGCCACGTGCCGGCCTCGCTGATGGCCGAGATCGTCCCGCGCTACAACGACCTGTGGGCCGAGACCCATGGCGGCAGCGGTGCCACGAAACCCTACACCGCCTTCGGCCGCCATATCGTCGTCGCCGAAACCGACGACGAGGCTTTCGCCATCGCCAAGCCGGCCTACCAGCACTGGTTCGACGCCCTGCAGTATCTCTGGGTCAAGCACGGCACGACGAGCCGTGCGCACCCTGACACGTTCGAGGAGGCGCATGAGCGCGGCCTCATCATCGTCGGCGGACCCGAGCGGGTCTACGAGGAGGCCGCCGCCCAGATCGAGGAGACCGGCACCGATCTTTTCATCTCGCGCCTCATGTTCGGAAATATTACGGACGAGCAGGCGGCCCGCTCGACCGATCTCTACGCCGAGACGGTGATGGCGCGGATCAACGGCGCGGCGGCCCCCGCAGCAGCAGCGCTCTGAAGTCGTTGACGTTGGTGCCTGAGGGTCCGGTGACGACGAGGCCGTCCAGCGTCTCGAAAATCCCGTAGGCATCGTTGTTGTCGAGATTGGCCTGCGCGTCGAGCCCTTGCGCGGCCGCCCGCGCCAGCATGTCGGGCGTCAGCAGCGCCCCGGCATTGTCGCCCGAGCCGTCGATTCCGTCGGTGTCGCAGGCGAGCGCGGTGAGCGTGTCCAGCGGTTCGGGGGCTTCGAGCCAGACGCGCGCAAGCGACAGCAGATACTCGCTGTTCGGCCCGCCGCGACCGTCGCCTTTGATCGTCACCGTGAGCTCGCCGCCCGAGAGGAACAGCACCGGCCCGGACGGAATTTCCGAGCAGGCGCGGTGGGCGAAGGCGGCATGCTCGAGCGCCACCTCGCGCGCCTCGCCGGTCGCAGCGTCGTCGATGACATAGACCGGGTAATCGACGCGCCGCTGCGCCTCCGCCTTGGCCGCAGCGATGGCCGTCGGCCCGCTCGCGATGATGCGGTAGTCGGCGCCGCCAAGGCCCAAATTACCCGATTTGGGCGACCCCGGCCCGCGTGGCTTTTCGTCCGCCGCCGTGAGATGCGCGCGCACCGCCTCCGGTGGCTCGATCGCGTATTTCGCAAGCACGGCCTGCGCATGGGCCGGTGTTGACCAGTCATCGACCGTCGGCCCCGAGGCAATGACCGAAGGGTCGTCGCCGACAACGTCGGAGATCGCCAGCGTCGTCACATGCGCCGGGTAGGCCGCCTCGGCCAACCGCCCGCCCTTGATCGCCGAGAGCTGCTTGCGGACGGTGTTGATCTCGCCGATATCCGCACCCGAGCGCAGCAGCGCATCGGTCACCGCCTGCTTGTCGGCGAGCGTGATCCCCGGCGCCGGCAGTGTCAGCAGCGCCGAGCCGCCCCCCGAGATCAGCACAATGACGAGATCGTCCTTGCCGAGCCCGGAGACCGCTTCGAGGATGCGTTGCGCGGCTTTGATGCCCGCCGCATCGGGCACCGGATGTGAGGCCTCGACGACCTCGATCCGCTTGGTCGGCCGGCCGAAGCCGTAGCGCGTCACCACGAGGCCGCTCAGCTTTTCGGCCGGTCCCGGCCAATGGTCCTCGAGCGCCGCCGCCATCGCCGCCGAGGCCTTGCCCGCGCCGACCACCACCGTGCGCCCCTTGGGCGGCTCGGGCAGGGCGGGCGGCAGGCAGACCTCCGGCTGGGACGCCGCGATGGCGGTATCGAACAGGTGCCGCAGCAGCGCGACTTCGTTTTCGGCCATCGTCACGTCACATGGTTTGGCAGGCGCGAATCGCGATCTCGCCTCTCGGGAGGGCCTCATAGTCTAGACGGGACGCCGTCGCGAATGAATTCCCGCTGCCGCTTGCATCGGCCGGGCTTTCCGTCAAACCTGCCTTGAATCAAATTCAACCGACCTTGCACCAAAGTCTATGTCTCCGGTGCGATATGTGGTGCAGGTTGGCTGCCACGACGAAGAAAGCGGAACGACATGATCGATCTTCACTATTGGCCGACCCCGAACGGATGGAAGATCTCCATTGCCCTGGAGGAGATGGAGCTCGACTACCGCGTGGTGCCGGTCAATATCGGCCGCGGCGACCAGTTCAGCGAAGAGTTCCTGGCGATCAGCCCCAACAACCGCATGCCGGCCATCGTCGACCATGATCCGGCCGATGGCGGCGCGCCGATCTCGGTCTTCGAAACCGGGGCGATCCTCATCTACCTCGCCGAGAAGACGGGCAAGTTCCTGCCCAGCGATCTGCGCGGCCGCATGCAAGTGATCGAATGGCTGATGTGGCAGATGGGCGGCATGGGCCCGATGTTCGGCCAGGCGGGCCATTTCCGCTTCTACGCGCCCGAGCAGATCCCCTACGCCCGCGATCGCTACGACAATGAGATGCACCGGCTCTACGGCGTGCTCGACCGGCGTCTTGAGGGCCGCGACTACATCGCCGGTGACTACTCGATCGCCGACATGGCCTGCTGGCCCTGGGTCATCACCTACAAGAGCCAAGAGGTCGACCTCGACGCCTATCCCAACGTCAAGCGCTGGTACAAGGCGCTGCAGCAGCGCCCGGCGCTCCGCCGCGGTTACGATGTCGGCCGCGAGTTCGGCCGGCCGACCGGCAAGTGGGACGAGGAAGCGCGCAAGAACTTGATGGCCCATCCGAACCCGGGCGGCCAATAGGCCCTAAGCCTACACACAAAACGATCAAGACCCGAGGGAGACCACCTGCATGATCGATATCAACGGCGCCGCGCACGTCATCCTGACCGTCAGCCAGTTCGAGAAGGCGCGCGACTTTTATTGCGAGCTGTTGCCGTTCCTGGGTCTGACGAAAGTCTATGACGGCAACAACTTCGTCTATCACGTGGGCGGCCGCACCGCGGTCGGCATCCAACGCTGCGCCGAAGAATACAAGAACGAGCGCTTCGTGCAGAACCGTGTCGGCCTGCACCATGTCTGCTTCCGCGCGCGCAACCGCGAGGACATCGATGCGGTGGTTGAGAAGCTCAAGCAGATGGGCGCCCATATCGACCGCGGCCCGGTCGAGGGGGACTGGGCGCCCGGCTACTACTACGTCGTCTTCGAGGATCCCGACGGCATTCGCCTGGAGGTCAACCACGTCCCCGGCAAGGGCGTGCTCACCGACGAGAAGCCGCTCACGCTCAGCGACGATCCCGATTGGGACCAGAACGCGTGATTAACGCTTGAGAAAAGATCAGACCCGGTCGCGATAGCCAGCGAGGAACGCCCGGCGCGATTCGGTCTGGGTGATCTCGTGGTCGAGCCAGTCGGCGAGGTAGCTCTGATTGGCGCAGTCCTGGGTGCGCAGGTCCTGGAGGCGCCCCAGTTCCTGGTCGCAGAGCTCGATCAGCGCCTCGATCTCGACCTGACGGTCGGCCTGGTCGAGCATGTGGAGAAAGCGCATCTTGAGCGCGATCACCAGCTTGTTCACGTCGTCGATCGGCGCGCGCACCTTGGAGCGCAGGAGGTCGTGCAGCGCCTCGAGCCCCGCCTTGGTGATGCGCACCTTGGGATTGCCGCGCTCGGCGGCGACCGCGTCGGCCTTGACCAGCCCTTCGAGCGTCAGGAGCTCGAGCGGCGGGCCCAGCACGTCGAGCGACGGCCCCATGATGCGGCTTGCAAACGCGCGGACCTCGCTGGCCAGCTCCGAATAGAGCTTCGGCCCGCCGGCCAGGATGCCGAGCGCGCACATGCGGATCGCCTCGGTCGGTATGAGCGTCTTGTCGCGATACATGTCCCTGTCTTACCCGGGCGTCCCCAACGCCCGTCCTGTTCCCGTTGCTGATGTTTGTTTCTACTTCTTTGTTACGCGACCTGAACCGATTCGGATGACACATCGAGCGGCAGATGGAGCGGGAGGTCGAGCTTGCCCCACACCTCGATCATCGCCGCCACCAGACGGTCCATCTCGGCGTCGCTATGGAGCGGCGAGGGGGTGAAGCGCAGGCGCTCGGTGCCGCGCGGCACGGTCGGATAGTTGATCGGCTGCACATAGATCTGATGCTCGTCGAGCAGCATGTCGGAGGCGGCCTTGCACTTGACCGGATCGCCGACCAGCACCGGCACGATATGCGTGACCGAAGGCAGCACCGGGAAGCCCGCATCCCGCAACTGCGCCTTTAGCCGCGCCGCGCGATCCTGCTGGCCCTGGCGCTCGACGTCGCTGGTCTTCAGATGCCGCACGCTGGCAAGCGCGCCTGCGGCCACCGCCGGCGGCAGCGCTGTGGTGAAGATGAAGCCCGAGCCGTAGCTCCGCACCGTGTCGCAAAGCGCGGCCGAACCGGCGATATAGCCGCCCATCACGCCGAAGGCCTTGGCGAGCGTGCCGTTGATGACGTCGACGCGGTCCATCACGCCTTCGCGCTCGGCGATGCCACCGCCGCGCGGCCCATACATGCCGACCGCGTGGACTTCATCCAGGTATGTCATCGCGCCGTATTTCCGGGCGAGGTCGCAGATCTCGCCGATCGGCCCGATGTCACCGTCCATCGAATAGACCGACTCGAAAGCGACCAGCTTCGGCCGATCGGGCGGCGCGTCCTTCAGGAGCTGCTCCAGATGATCAAGGTCGTTGTGCCGCCAGATGCGCTTTTCCGAGCGCGACGACTTCATGCCGTGGATCATCGAGGCGTGGTTGAGGTCGTCGGAAAAGATGATGCAGCCCGGAAGCTGCGTAGCGATCACCGAAAGCGCGGTCTCGTTGGCGTTGTAGCCGGAGGTGAAGAGGAGGGCCGCTTCCTTGCCGTGCAGGTCGGCCAGTTCGCGCTCGAGCAGCACGTGATAGTGGTTGGTGCCGGAGATGTTGCGGGTCCCGCCGGCGCCGGCGCCGCACTTGTCGATCGCCTCGTGCATCGCCGCGACCACCGTTTCGTGCTGGCCCATGCCGAGATAGTCGTTCGAGCACCACACGGTGACGTCGTGCGCATCGTCGCCGGTATGGCGCGCTGCGCGCGGAAAATCGCCCGCATAGCGTTCCAGATCGGCGAAAACGCGGTACCGTCCTTCCTGACGCAGCCGCTCGATCGCCTGCTCGAAGACCTGTTCGTAATCCATTGCGCTGCTCATGGCGCCGTCCCCCTCCAAGCCGGGCAAGCGTCAGTCACAAATATGAACGTCCGCCCGTGTGGAAAACCTAATATAGCGCAATAATCCTATGTGAAGGGCATGAACCTCTCCTTAATCTATGTCAAATTGTCGCGAGGGGCGGCGGTGGTCTGATCGTCCGATCAGGCCGAAATTTCCGATGAATAAGGAGTTTTCGTATGTTGAAAGGAATAATGGCGGCCGCGGTGGCCGTTTCGTTGATGGTTGGCGGAACCGCGCAGGCCGACAAGGTCACCGATGCGATCGACCGCGCCTCGAAAGCCTATAGCGACGGCAAGCTGAGCTCCACCTCGCGCGAGCTTCAATTCGCCATCGGCCGGGTCAGCCGGCGCCTGGCAAAGGCGTATCAGGAGGCCATGCCGCCGGCCCCCGATGGCTGGAAGGCGCGCCGCGCCCGCCGGCGCAACCAGGGCATCGGCGTGATGGGCATGGGGATCTCGGTTAACAAACGTTATCGATCCGGTAGCCGTGGCCGCGCCTCGGCTCAGATCATCATCGACAACCCCATGATCCAGGCGATGGGTGCCATGTTCGCCAATCCGGCCCTGGCGCAGAATTCCGGTTTCGAGCGTCTCGAGGTCAAGGGCCTCGCCCAGCCCGGCTACATCAAGTTCGACGAGGACCGCAAGCGCGGCGAGGCCATTATCCTGATCGCCGGGCGCATTTTCCTGAAAGTCGAGGCGTCCAGAATCGAGGACGAGGACGTTCTGCGCAATCTCGCCGCCGGCTGGAACATCAAGCGCATCAAGGAAATCGCAGAGGTCCCTTGAGGACATAACTGGAAACGGCGCCGGAAACGGGGAGGGGGATCGGTGCTGGAGCTCTATCACCACAATCTATCGGTCTGCGCCCAGAAGGTGCGCCTCGCGCTGGCCGAAAAGGGGCTCGACTGGGAAGACCGTCACGTCGATCTCATGAAGAGCGAGCATCTGACGCCCGAGTATCTCGCGCTCAATTCCAAGGGCGTCGTGCCGACCCTCGTCCACGATGGCACGCGAGCCGTCGCTTCGGCCCGCCGACCCTGTCGAGCGCGCGCGCATGCGCGTCTGGACCAAATGGCCCGATGACGGGCTCCACGCCGCCTGCGGGACGGTCAGCTACGCCGCGGCGTTCGGCGAGCAGATCGTCGCCTTCCATGGTGCGGCGGCGCTCGAAGACCGCATCGCCAATCTGCCCGACCGGGCCCGGGCGGCGCGTCAGAAAGAGCTCTACGAGAAGGGCATGAAGGCGTCGTTTCTCCCCGACCACATCCGCCTTCAGGACAAGGTGCTGAGCGAGATGGAGCTGCGCCTTGCCGACGACCACGATTGGCTTGCGGGCGACGATTACAGCGACGCCGAATGCGCGTTGCTGCCTTACCTTTGGCGGCTGGAGCGGCTCGGCCTCGAGGCGATCTGGGGCGGGCGGCCGCACGTCGCCAGCTGGTTCGCGCGCTGCAAGGCGCGGCCGAGCTGGGAGCGCGCCATGGAGTCCTACCCAAAGTATGGCGGTCACGACTACGACGACGATCTGAAGTCGCGCGGCATCGATCTTTGGCCCCAGTTCAAGGCGATGCTCGCGGCCTGAGGTCCGAACGCAGGCCCTTAATCGACT